>NZ_CP014480.1:1011354-1348472 GCF_001580365.1 Kocuria turfanensis
GCGTCCAACGGCGCCGCGAGGTCCTCCTCCGCACTGATCGAACCGGTGGACGCGTCCACCGTCGCCGGGATCTCTGCGGGGCCGGCCTCAGGCGACGGCCGTTCCGTGAAGCCGAGGACGACCGGGTCCGGACCGGGCGTGGTGCCCGGGGCCGCGAGCGTCGCCGTGGGTGCTCCCCCTCCTCCACCGATCCGCAGCAGCGCGACGTCTCCGGGGTCCGACGGCGAGTTGAGCAGCTCGGCCATGACGCCACCGGGCTCGGAGGTGTAGGTGCGGACGTGGTACTGCGGGACCCGGAAGAGCACGCAGTGCGTCACCTGGTCGTAGCAGTGCTGCAGGTGCGGTCTCCAGTAGGGGTCCGGCGTGGAGCCTCTCCGAGCCGGGTCGCCGCCGTTGCCGACGACCTGCACCCCGATCTCCTCGGCGAACAGCTCGTTCGCGGCGTACACCGCCACCGCCGACTCGTCGATGGCGAGATTGTCCCAAGTGGTGGCGACGATGCCGTCCGCGGACGTCAGCACGCCCGTTGCGGAGCCCAGGGGAACGGTGGATCGGCCCCGGGAGACTTCCACCTCACCGGTGGTGTGGTCGATGTGGGCGATCTCGGCGGCCGCGCGGAGCTCGATCCGCACGAGCGCGGCCTTGGTGCCCTCCATGCCGCTGTGCAGGGTGCCGGACGACGGCGGACCGGGGTTCCCGGCGGCCGTGAGCATCAGCACGGCGACCATGGCCAGCAGGATCCCGCGGAGGAGTGCCAGGAATCGGGCGGAGCGTGGGCCCACCCCGCGGAGGCTCCTCGGAATGCGGTGCAGCACGGCCGATGCCCTGTCACCGATGCGCCGCCGGCGCCCCGCGCAGGTCCGTGGGACGGGGTCCCGGCCGCTTTGCGGCAGCTCGCCCTGGTTCGTCGTTCCCCAGGTGCCCGTACCAGCCCGGCACGTCGGCGGCACGACCCGTTCCGGCCCGTCGTCGACTCCCGGACGCCCCTTCATCACGGGCGTCGCGACCGCGGCGTGCGGGCGGACCTCCGCCTGCTCGCCCTCACGAACGGTGATGGCCACCGCTGGGTCCGCCGACTGGAACGACGATGTCCATGGCCCCAATGTAGCAGTGGACGAGCCGTCCGCAGCCAGGGTGCGGACGTGTGACGGGCCCCGCCGAGGAGGGCGGCGCCTGACGCTGCGGGCCGTGTGCAGGGGCACCCCCGGAGAGGCGGATGTCGTCCGTGTCCGGTGCGGGCGACACCGCGCCGCGGCCGTGGCCCCGGAAGATGGCAACAGAAAAGCGGGGACGTGCCCACAGGCACGTCCCCGCCGGGAATGTGGAGATGGGGGGAATTGAACCCCCGTCCGATGCAGCTTTGTCAGGGCTTCTCCGGGTGCAGTCTGCGTGACGTTTTCTCAGTCCCGGCCCTCGTGCAGACCCGTGGCCGACGGACTCAGTCGCGCAAGTGTTCTCCAGACGCCCGCGACGAACGGCTGGAGCAGTGGCCTTCTAGCTGATGCCAGGCCCCGGGTCGAAGGCGAACCCGGGCTGACAGTCACCTAAGTCTGGTTACGCGGCGAGCGCGAGGTCAGACTTTGCGGTGGCGTTGCTGTTGGAATTGGCAACTATTGTTTTACAGAGAGCGTTTACGAGATAACTCTGCGTCCTCGACCCGCTTCCCCTGTCTCAACTCACATCGTCGAAACCGATCATCCCCGTATTCTGTTTCCAAGCACCCCGCCGCAGCGGGATACATCAGTCTACCGCGCGGTACGTGGCCGTGCAAGGAGCCGGCGCCGGGGTTCAGCCCAGGTTCTTGTACCGCATGGCCCGCTGGGCCTCCCGGTTGTCCTGCTTCTCCCGCAGCGCCTGGCGCTTGTCGTACTCCCTCTTGCCCTTGGCCACGGCGATCTCCACCTTGACCCGTTTGCCGTCCACGAAGTACAGGGACAGCGGCACGATCGTGAAGCCCGACTCCCGGACCTTCTGCTCGATCTTGTCCATCTCGCTGCGGTGCAGCAGCAGCTTCCGGCGCCGGCGGGCGGAGTGGTTCGTCCACGACCCCTGGAGGTACTCGGGGATGTGCACGCCCTCGAGCCACAGCTCGCCGTCGGTGAACTGGCAGAACCCGTCCACGAGCGAGGCGCGGCCCATCCGCAGGGACTTCACCTCCGTGCCCATGAGGGCGAGACCGGCCTCGTAGGTGTCGAGGACGTGGTAGTCGTGCCGGGCCTTCTTGTTGTTCGCGACGACCTGGCGGCCGGTGTCCTTCGTGGCCATGGGCCTCCTCCCTCGGGAACGGTGCGGACGGAACGCGGCCGCGCGCCGGGGCGCGCGGCCGGTCCTCCATCCTACGCCACCCCCCTCTCCCCCGGCGCGGTCCGCGCCGGGCCACCGCCGGCCGGTCCCGCGACGGGGCGTCGTCCCAGGTCGCCGCCCGGGCACCCGGTACGCTGGGCCAATGCTGGACATCGCCCCCTCCGCGCCGTCCCCAGCCGCGGACATCCTCTACCTCGTCGGCACGAGCGGTCACCCGAACTTCGGCGACGAGTTCATCGCCGCCTCGTGGCTGCGCTTCCTCGCCCGCACCCGGCCCGACGCCGAGGTCTGGCTCGACTGCCCGCACCCCGGGCTGGCGTCCCACCTCTTCGACGGGCTGCACCCGCGGCTGCGGACCACGGACACCCTCTGGCGGCTCGTCTTCGAGACGACGGAGATGGACCCGGCCGCCGCGGACGCCCACGTGGACCGGGTGGTGACCTCCCTGGGCTCCCCGCGCTACGACCTCGGCCTGCTCGGGGCCCGGCGGGCGAGCTCGGTGCACCTGATCGGGGGCGGGTACCTCAACGCCATCTGGCCGCACCACGCCCGCCTGCTGCGTGCGGCGCGGCGGCTGGGCGAGCTCTCCGGCGCGCGGCTGGCGGCCACCGGCCTGGGCCTGACCCCGGCCGAGGACACCGCTGCGGCCACGGAGACCCTGCGCGAGGCGCTCGCCGCCTTCGACCACGTCACCGTCCGGGACGCGCCCAGCGCGCAGCTGTCCCGGGCCCGGCGGGCGCCCGACGACGCCTTCCTCGGGCTGCCCGACGTGGCCGGGTTCCCGGCCGGCCCGTCCGGGGCGCCCGCTGCGGAGGGCGACGTGTGGGTGTGCCTGCAGAGCGACATGGCCGACCCGGGGGTCCTCGACGACGCGGTGGCCGCCGTGCGCACCGCCCTCACGGGGCCCGAGCTGGCGGGCCGGACCGTGCGCTACCTCGAGGCGATCCCGGGGGCGGACCGCGCGGCCTTCGACCGCCTGGCGGACCTGATCCCCGAGCAGCACTTCGTGCCCTTCACCCGGGTCTGGCAGGAGGGCTTCCCCGCCCGGGCCGGCCAGACCTGGCTGACCTCCCGGTTCCACTTCCACCTGCTGGCCGCTGCCTGCGGGGCCGAGGGCACGGCGCTGGAGGTGAGCGCGGACTACTACCGGGTCAAGCACCAGTCCCTGCTCGACGCCGGCACGGGCTGGTCCGTCACCCCGGCCGGCAGCCGCACGGCGCAGCCGCCCGCGCGCTCGTCGTCGTTCCCGGAGACCGCCGCCCGGCTGCACCGCACGAAGCTGCGGGAGGCGGAGGAGCTCTACCCGGCCCGGGAGGCGCTGGAGGATCCGCCGGCCGCCGCCGCCGGACGGGTCCCGCCCGGCCGGACGGTGGCCCGCTTCCTGCGCCGCTGACGAGAGGAGCCCGGCCGGTCCGCGGACCGGCCGGGCTCCATTCGTCCGGCGGGAGCTCGGGCGCAGCAGGCCCCCTCGGCCCGCGGACCCGGCGGACCCGGCAGGCGCGGACCCGGCGGGCTCAGGCGTCCGCGGGCGCGTGCCGCTGGTCGGCCCGCCAGCGGATGCCGGCGTCGACGAAGCCGTCGATCGCGCCGTCGAAGATCGCGGAGGGGTTGCCCTCCTCGTGGTTGGTCCGCAGGTCCTTGACCATCTGGTACGGGTTGAGCACGTAGGAGCGCATCTGGTCCCCCCAGGACGCCTTGACGTCACCGGCGAGCTCCTTCTTCTTGGCGCTCTCCTCCTCCTGGCGCTGCAGCAGCAGACGGGACTGGAGCACGCGCAGCGCGGCGGCACGGTTCTGGATCTGGGACTTCTCGTTCTGCATGGACACCACGATGCCCGTGGGGATGTGGGTCATCCGCACCGCGGAGTCGGTGGTGTTCACGGACTGACCGCCCGGGCCCGAGGAGCGGAAGACGTCGACCTTGATCTCGGACTCGGGGATCTCGATCGAGTCGTCCTGCTCGATGAGCGGGATGACCTCCACGGCCGCGAAGGAGGTCTGGCGCCGGCCCTGGTTGTCGAACGGGGAGATGCGCACGAGCCGGTGCGTGCCGGCCTCCACGGAGAGGGTGCCGAACGCGTAGGGCGCCTTGACCTCGAACGTGGCGGACTTCAGGCCCGCCTCCTCCGCGTAGGAGGTGTCCAGGACCGTGGTCGGGTAGCCGTGGCGCTCGGCCCAGCGCAGGTACATCCGCATCAGCATCTCGGCGAAGTCGGCTGCGTCCACCCCGCCGGCGCCGGCGCGGATGGTCACCACGGCCTCGCGCTCGTCGTACTCCCCGGAGAGCAGGGTCTGCACCTCGAGCTGCGAGAGCGCCTGCTTGACCGACGCGAGCTCCTCCACGGCCAGCTCCAGGGTCTCCGGGTCGTCCTCCTCGGCGGCCAGCTGCACCATGACCTCGATGTCGTCGATCCGGCCGCCCAGCTTCTCGAGCCGCTCGAGATCGGACTGCTTGTGGGAGAGCTTGGAGGTGATCTTCTGCGCCACGGCGGGATCGTCCCACAGGTCCGGGGCGGTCGCCTGCTGCGAGAGCTCGGCGATGTCCCGCCGGATCGCGTCGACATCGCTCACGGCCTCGATGGAGGCGAACGTGGAACGGAGGGCGGAGATCTCTGCCGGGAAGTCAAGGGAGGCCATGGAAGCCAAGATTATCGCATGGGGGCAAATTGCCCCGGGCCAGGAGCCCGCCCCTCTGGCAGGATGAAGCCGAGAGAGAGGACGCACGATGCGCATTCCCCGGACCCTGGCCCTCGTGCTCGCCGGCGGGAAGGGCTCCCGCCTCGCCGCGCTGACCGAGAAGAAGGTCAAGCCGGCCCTGCCCGTGGCCGGCACCTACCGGCTGGTCGACGTCGCGCTGTCCAATCTGGCGCACTCCCACATCTCCGACGTGTGGGTGGTCCAGCAGTACCTCCCCCACAGCCTCAACCGGCACCTGGCCAACGGCCGCCCCTGGGACCTCGACCGCACGCACGGCGGCCTGCAGGTCCTGCCCCCGTACGAGGGCACCGAGGACGCGGGCTTCGCCGAGGGCAACGCGGACTCCCTCTACCGGCAGAAGGACCTCATCCGGGACTTCGCCCCGGACCTGGTCCTGGTGCTCAGCGCCGACCACCTCTACACCCTGAACTTCCTCGACGTGATCGAGACCCACCGGGAGAAGGGCGCGGACCTGACCATGGTCACCACGGTCGTGGACGAGGACCCCTCCCGCTACGGCGTGGTGCAGGCCGACGACGACGGGCGCGTGACCGGCTTCGACTACAAGCCCGAGCGGCCGCAGGGGCGGCTGGTGGCCGGTGAGATGTTCCTCTACGACGCGCAGCAGCTGCTGGCGGCCCTGGAGGAGCTGCACGAGCAGGAGGGGCAGCTCGAGGACTACGGCCACGACCTCGTGCCCTGGTTCGTGGCCCACCGCACCGTGGTGGAGCACCGCCTGGAGGGGTACTGGATGGACCTGGGCACCCTGCAGTCCTACTGGACGGCGCACCTCCAGGTGCTCGACGGCGAGGGGGTCACCCTCGACGACCCGGACTGGCCGATCCTCTCGGCCCAGCCGCAGCTGGTGCCCGCCCGGATCGAGGGCGGCGCCGACGTGCGCCGGTCCATGGTCGCGGCGGGCTCGACGGTGCGCGGCACCGTGGAGCACTCCGTGCTGGGCCCCGGCGTGGTGGTCGAGGAGGGCGCCACGGTGCGCCACTCGGTGCTGCTGGACGGCGTGCGGGTGCCCGCCGGGGCGCACCTGGAGAACGTCGTGGCCGACGTGGGCGCCGGGGTACCCGCGGGCGTGCACGGCGGTCCCGGCGCCGTCACCCTGCTCGACGGGTCCGGCGCCGTGTCCGTCACGGAGGAGTTCGACCGCCGGTCGGCCCTGCCCGGCGGCTTCTGAGCCCGCCCCGGGCCGGTGCCGGGCGGCCCGGGGCGGGGCACAGGCCGGGAGGGTCGCTAGTGGGCGTGGCGGTAGGGCTGCGGCTCGGGCAGCCCGGCGCGCTCGCGCACCCGCCGGCCCAGGCGCTCGATCGAGGTCAGCGCCGCGGCGACGTCCTCCGCCCGCACGGTGAAGGGCATGCTGTGGATGGTCTCGCCCTCCACGGTCGCCGCCCGGGCCACGGCCTGGATCTCCTCGGTGTCCTCCGGGCGCAGCCCGATCTCCGTGAGCGTGGTCGGCAGCCCCACCCGGGTGGTGAACTCGATGAAGTCCACGATCTCCGCGCTCGGCGCCCCCTCCAGCACCAGCTGGGTGATCGAGCCGATGTTGACCTTCTGCCCGTGGGCCAGGCCGTGGGTCTGCGGTGCGGCGGTCAGCCCGTTGTGGACGGCGTGGGCCGCGGCCAGGCCCCCCGACTCGAAGCCGAGCCCGGACAGCAGGGTGTTGGCCTCGATGACCTTCTCCAGCGCCGGGGTCACCACGTGGTCCCGGGCCGCGTCCATCGCCACGAGGGCGTTCTCCCACAGCACGTCCCAGCTCAGCCGGGCCAGGGCGGTGCCCGTGAGGGTGGCCGTTCCCCCGGCCATGGTCAGCGACCCCGAGGCGGCGGTGGCCCGGGCCTCCAGCCAGGTGGCCAGGGCGTCGCCGACCCCTGCCGCCAGGAACGTCGCGGGCGCGTTGGCCACCAGCTGGGAGTCCACGAGGACGAGGTCGGGGTTGCGGGGGAAGAAGCGGTACTCCTCGAACACGCCCTCGTCCGTGTAGACGACCGCCAGCGCCGAGGTCGGGGCGTCGGTGGAGGCGACGGTGGGCACGCTGACCCACCGGATGCCGGCGAGGTACCCGGACGCCTTGACCGCGTCGATGGTGCTGCCGCCGCCCACGGCCACGGCCACGTCGGCTCCCGTGTCGCGGATGACGGCGGTGAGCCGGTCGATCTCCCCGGCCGAGGGGATGCCGTGGAACTTCTCGCGCGTGGCCGTCATGCCGGCCCGCGTCAGGGACGCCTCCACGTCGTGGCCCACGAACCCCCAGACGACGTCGTCGGCCACGACGAGGGGGGTCCGCCCGATGGCGGAGAGGTACTCGCCCAGGCGTGCGATGGCGCCCGGTCCCTGGACGTAGCGCCCGGGGCTGATGACGGAGCGGACGGGAGCGTCCATGGCGTTCTCCTTCGACGACGGTGCCGGCAGGTCGGTGCGCGTGCCGCCCGGGGTGTCCTCCCCGGTGCCCGCCAGCGCAGGAACGGCGCGGCGCCCGGCGCCAGGGGTGTTCTCGCCCGTTGAGAACCGTGTCGCGCCGCGCCCGCAACGTTGCGCGGGGCGACGGCGCTCACCGCCCGAGCTGGGCGCGGGCCTCGCTGCCGGCGGTGATCGCGATGCCGTCGGGCACCAGCAGGTTGACCACCGGCGGGTGCACGACGGCGGTCAGCGTCACCTCGGCGGTGCGCCCGTCCGGACTGCCCGTCGGGGCGGCCAGGGCCAGGCCCGGGGTGGCGGTCCAGGCGCCGACGGTGTCGAGGTAGCTCGCCGCGGCCCCGGCCACGGCGTCGTCGTCCAGGACGGTGCTGGGCGGTGCGCCGGGACCGCCGGGGCGCAGCGCCACGAAGGTGTCCGCCGCGGCGAGCGCGGCGTTGTCGGCCAGCACCTGCAGCTTCCGCTCCCCCAGGTAGACGGACGTGACGCCCATGACCACCACCGTCAGCAGCAGGGAGACCACCGCGAAGCCGAGCACCAGGATCGTGACCTGCCCGCTGTCCGGACCGTCCTCCGGGCCGCCCTCCGGGCCCCGGTCCGGGACCGCGTCCGGCCTGCTCACCCGTACCTCCCCGGCACGACCGTGGCCGAGGAGGTGAGCACGGCGACCTCCATGTCGGTGAAGCCCGGCACCAGGGGCAGCGGGACCTCCAGGGTGGTGTGCACCGTGGCGACCGCGCCGGGGCTCGTGCAGGCCCCGTCGGAGCACTCGAGCCGGACGGCGAGCTGCTCGGGCCCGAAGCCCTGGTCCGCGGCCGCCAGCTGCGCCGCCGCGGTCAGGTCGGCCGCGGCGAGCTCCCCGGGCTCGGCCCCGGCCAGGACCTGGGAGCCCTGGTGCGCCGCGGCCACGACGGCGAACGCCCCGGCCTGGACCTGGGCCACCGTGAGCACGAAGTAGACGACCGGGACCAGCAGCAGCGTCCCCAGGGCCACGAACTCGACCACCGCGCTGCCCTCGTCCTCCGCCGGCCCGCGGGCGGGGCGCGGCTCAGCCGCCGAGCACGGCATGGCCGCGCACTTCCAGGGACGCGGGCGGGCCGAACAGCGCCACCACCGGCAGCGGGGAGACGACGCGGACCTCCAGCGTCCGCACCTCCCCCACCGTCACGGGGGAGGCGGCGACGTCCTGGGCGTAGCGGGGTCCGAGGGCGTCGGCGACGATCCGGCGGGTGCGCTGCACCCCGTCCTCGGGCGACCGGTCCGCCAGGGTCCCGTACCGGGCCCCGGCCGCCGCGGCGTCGATGAGGGTGTTGCGCACGTGCAGGGCCAGCGCCAGCTGCAGGGTGCCGGCGAAGATCATCGCCGCGAGACCGGCCACCATGACGTACTCCACCACGGCGTGGCCCCGGTCCGCGGCCGCGGGCCCGCCGGCTCCCCGCAACCGGGCTTGCAGCGGCCGGAGCAGGCGCGCGAGCCGCATGCTCAGTTCTGGCTGACCCGGGCCATGGCGTCCTGGAAGAGCCCTTCCAGGGCCGGCTGCGCCACGAGGAGCAGCCCGGCCACGAGCACCGCCGACATCAGCGTCAGCATGACCCAGCCGGGGACGTCGCCACGGTCGGGGTCCTCGGCGGCGAGCCGGTCGAGGAGTCCGGTGCGGATCAGGGCGAGCACGCCGAGCAGCGCGGCCGGCCGGAGCAGGTGTTTCATGGGGTGTCCTTTCGTGGTGGTGCGGCCCGGAGCCGGGCCCGGTGGGGGTCCTCAGAAGCCGAGCTCCAGCACGGCCAGCCCCGGGTACACCGCGAACACGACGGTCAGCGGCAGCACGAAGAACACCAGGGGGACCATCATGGCGATCTCCTTGCGCCCGGCGGCCTCCATCAGCTCGCGCTTGTCGTGGTCGCGCACGTCCTGGGCCTGGGCGCGCAGGACGTCGGCCAGGGGCGTGCCGCGCTCGATCGCGACGACGATGCCGTCGACGAACCGCCCGATCGGGGCCACCGGGGTGCGCGCGGCGAAGTCCTGCAGGGCGTGCACCAGGCCGGCCCCCGACCGGGTCTGGGCCAGCACCTGGCGGAACTCCGCCGTGAGCTCGCCCTCCGCGACCCGGCACACCCGCTCCAGCGACCCCACCGCGCTCTCGCCCGCGCCCACGGACAGCGCCATGAGCTCGGCCACGGCGGGGAACTCGGCGAGCATCCTCGCCTCCCGGGCCCGGATCCGCCGGCTCAGCAGGTGGTCGCGCAGCAGGTGGCCGGCCGCCGCCGTGGCCGCCGCGGCCAGTACCCCGCCCGCGCCGCCCGTGCCCCAGCGGGCGGCGGCGGCCAGGCCCAGCAGGACGCCGATCAGCAGGCCCCCCGTCGCGAACAGCAGCTGCTCCGCGCGGAAGTCGGCCGCCGTGCCGGCGGATCCGGCGCGGGCGAGCCGCCGCTCCACCCGCGACGAGGAGCCGGCGTGCCGCACCAGCCGCCGGGCCAGGTCCCGGGCGGCGGAGCCCAGCACCGTGCTCCCCGGGTCCTGGGTCCCGGCGCGGCGCGGCCCCGGTCCGGCCAGCAGCGCGGACTCGACCTCCACCGAGCGCAGCTGCGGGGAGATCCGCGCGGCGAAGGAGGGCCCGCCGGTCACCCGGCTCCCGGTGAGCACGAGCCACAGGCCTGCGGCGAGCAGCAGGCCGAGGAGGACCAGCAGGGCCGGGGAGCCGCTCATCGCAGCACCCGCTCGGGTTCGGGCAGCGCGCCGATGCGCAGCATCAGGCGGTAGGCGAGCACGGACACGACCAGCCCGCCCAGCAGCACGAGCGCACCGGCCGGGGTGTCGTAGGCGCGGACGGCCGCGGGCTGGGTGGCCATCAGCAGCAGCACGATCCACGGGGCGGCCACGGCCAGGCGCGCGGCGTTGACGGTCCAGGACTGGCGGGCCTCCAGCTCGCCGCGGGTGCGGGCGTTCTCGCGCAGGAACTCCGAGAGGGTGCCGAGCAGCCTCCCGAGGTCGGTGCCGCCCACCTCCCGCGTCACGCGCAGCGCCTCGACGATGTTGTCCGCGACCGGGTCGGCCAGCCGGTCCTTGAGGAGCGTGAGCGAGCCCTGCAGCTGGCCCGACGCCCGGTAGTCGGCGGCGAAGCGGGCGAAGGCCGGGCGCACCGGCTCGGGGCCGCGGTACTGGAGCTGGATCAGTGCCTCCGGCAGGGACATGCCCGCGCGGATCGCCGAGCGCAGGTGGTCGACGACGTCGGGCCACACCTCCCGCAGCACCGCGGCGCGGGTGCGGGCCCGGTGCCGGACGACCGCCGCCGGGAGCCAGGCGCCGAGCAGGCCCGCGCACAGCCCGAGCACGGCCGCGCCGGTGACGGCGGCGACGAGCAGTCCGCTCAGCGCCCCGGCCCCGGCGCAGGCCGCCAGCAGCCCGGCGGGGCTGACCCGGGCCAGGTCCGCGCGCACCAGCAGCTCGCGCAGCCGCCCGATCCGGCGGCGCCGCTGCGCCCGTGGCGTCTCCTCCGCCCAGCACGACCACCAGAGCAGGAACACGCCCGCGCCCATCAGCACGCCGAGCGCGGCGCTCACCGGGCGCCCCCACGCGCTCCGTCCTCGGCGAGCAGGTCGCGCACCCGGTGCCCGGCCCGCTCGAACTTCCACGCCGCCGGGGCCTCTGCGGCCACCGCGCGCAGGCCGTCGGCCCCCTCGGCGAAGACCGGGTACGTCTCGATCACGCCGTTCTCGACCCGGTTGCCGATGCCGAGGATCTCGGTGACGCGGCGGCGGCCGTCGGCGTCCCGGTGGCAGTGCACCACGAGGTCGAAGCACGAGGCCACGGTCGGCACGACGAAGCCCGTGCTGATGTTCTCCCCCGCGAGCAGCGGCAGGGTGCAGATCTTCGTCACGGCGTCCCGGGCCGAGTTCGCGTGCAGGCTGCACATGCCGGGCAGTCCGCTGTTGAGCGCGATGAGCATGTCCAGGCTCTCGGCCTCCCGCACCTCTCCCACCACGAGGCGGTCCGGGCGCATCCGCAGTGCCTCCTTCACCAGCCGCCGCAGGGGGATCTCGCCGGTGCCCTCGAGGTTGGGCTGGCGGCACTGCATGCCCACGACGTCGCGCAGGGGCACCTGCAGCTCGAAGATCTCCTCGACGGTCACGACCCGCTCCCGCGGTCCGATCGAGGCGCACAAGCAGTTGAGGAGCGTGGTCTTCCCGGCCTGCGTGGCGCCCGAGACGAGGATGTTCAGGCCGCCGGCCACCGCCGCGTCGAGGAAGCGCGCCGCGCGGGCCGGCAGCGAGCCCAGCTCCACGAGGTCGTCGAGCCGGCGGGCCCGGGCCACGAACTTGCGGATGTTCACCGCCCAGTGCCTGCGGGTCACGTCCGGGATCACCACGTGCAGCCGGGACCCGTCCGGCAGCGCCGCGTCCACGAACGGGGAGGAGAGGTCCAGCCGGCGGCCCGAGGACTTCAGCATCCGCTCCACCAGGTTGCGGATCTGCGCCTCGGTCAGCACCAGGCTGGTCAGCTCGGACTCCCCGCCGCGGGCCGCGTAGACCTCCGCGGGGCCGTTGATCCAGATCTCCTCGATCCGGGGGTCGTCCAGCAGCGGCTGCAGCGGCCCGAACCCCGCCACGAGGTCCAGCAGCACCCGGCGGGCGGCCTGCAGGTCGGTCAGGGCCGGCAGCACCCCGCGCGCCGAGCGCTGGTCGTAGTCGCGCACCGCGGCGTCCACCAGCTCCCGGGTCCGCTCCGGCTCCAGCACCGGGTCCAGCCCCCGGCGCCGGATCAGCTCGCGCACCTCCGCCTCCACGAGCCCGAGCGCGTCCTCGGAGAGCAGTGCCGCCATGTGACCCCCTGCGCGGTGCCCGGCGCGCGATGCGCACCGGCAGCGCTCCCCCCGGAGCGCATGCACAGGAACATAGGCGAGACGACGGCACTCCCCACAACCCCGGGGCCGCCCCCTGTGGACAGCCGGCGCTGACCTGCGGTGTTGTTCCCGACTGCGAACGCACAATCCGTCGCAGGATGCGGGTGCATGAACCCTCGCGTCGGCGGCGCCGCTCTCCGCCGAGCCGCCGCGATCCGCCACGGCACGCGCCGGCGTGCGCCGCACGCCGCGGGAGCCGTAGGGTGGGCGGGCGGAGGTGCTCCGCACCGGACGTCCCCGTCCGAGATCCGCACCGAGCGCCCCCAGCACGGCGCCGCCCGGACCGCCGCCGACCGGAAGGACCGCCGTGACCCACGTGACCACCGAGCAGCACGGGGCGCGCCCCGGCGTCACCACCCGGGCCCGGGCGCTGCTGCTCGCGGCCGTCCCCTTCGCCGGGAACCTGCTCACCGGCGCCGCCGGCGCGGCCCTCGTCCGGCACGTGGGCTCCCCCGCACCGGGCACGAGGACTCCCGTGCCCCGGGACTGGCCGACGACCTTCGCCCACCGGGGCGGCGCCGAGGTCGCGCCCGAGAACACCCTCGAGGCGTTCCGGGCGGCGGCGGCCCTCGGCGACGTCGTGCTGGAGCTCGACGTGCAGGTCAGCGCCGACGGCACGGCCGTGCTGATGCACGACCTGACGGTGGACCGCACGACGGACGGGACCGGGGCGGTCGCCCTGCTGCCCACCGCGCAGCTGCAGCGCCTGGACGCCGGGCACGCGTTCACCCCGGACGGGGAGAGTTTCCCGTGGCGGGGGCGCGGGGTGCGGGTCCCCACGCTGGCGGAGGTCTACGCGTCCTTCCCGGACCACCCCGTGGCGATCGAGCTCAAGGGCAACCGCCCCGGCGCCGAGGAGGCCGTCTGGCGGACCGTCCGGGCGGCGGGCGCCCAGCACCGCACGCTGGTCGCGGCCAACCGCACCGCCTCGATCCGGCGCTTCCGGCGGGCTTCGGACGGGGCGGTCCCCACGGCGGCCGCCGTCACGGAGTTCGCGGCGTTCCGGCTGCTGTGCCTGCTGGGCCGCCAGGACCGCCACACCCCACCCTTCCAGGGCCTGCAGCCCCCGGACACCCTCCTGGGGCTGCGGGTCCTCACGCCCCGGCTGCTGCGGGCCGCCCAGCAGGCCGGCCTGCGCGTGGACGTGTGGACGATCGACCGGGAGGAGGACATGCGCCGGCTGCTGGCGTGGGGCGTGGACGGCGTCATGACCGACCGGCCGGACCTGCTCTCCCGGGTGGTCCGGGAGGCCTGACCCGTGCCGGTCAGCCGGCGGGGCGCTCCCCGGGGGAGGACGGCGCGAAGGAGCGCACCGAGGCCCGCCCGGTGTGGGCCGGAGCCGGGGCCCACGGCTGCTCCGCCTCGGTCACGGCGATGTGCCGGGCCAGCCGGGTCACGTTGACCTCCTGCTGGCGGTTGCGCAGGGCGGAGGTGGCCTGGGTGATCATGAAGACCACCACGAAGCCGTAGAGCACCAGGTCGGTGCCGCGGCCGATGCCGAAGAACTGGGCCACGCCCGTGAGCAGGTCGGGGAAGAAGATGGACAGGGCCGCGAAGATGAAGAAGGCCAGCCCGACCACCCGGCGGATCGCCTGGTGCTTGGCGTTGGCCCCGCCGCGGATCAGCGCGAGCGCGCCGTAGCCCACGGCGAGGACCAGCAGGATCTGCACGGCGTAGATCATGGGGGGCGGCTCTTCCCTTCAGTGGTGCGGTGTGCGGGCGGGTCGGGGCGGGGGCTACTTCACGAACAGCTCGGCGAGGATGTTCACGCCGTTGAGCAGCGACTGCCCCTTGGACTTCGAGTAGTCCGTGTAGATGATCTGCACCGGGTGCTCCACCCAGCGCGGCTGGATGTCCGCGAGCTGGTTGACGATCTCGGAGGCGTGGGCCATCCGGTTCTGGGTCAGCCGGATCCTCGACAGCGTGCCCCGGTCGATGGCGCGCAGCCCGTTGTGCGCGTCGGAGAGGTCCATGCCCGTGGAGAGCCGGGAGAAGAACGCCGCGGTGCGCAGCACCAGGCGCTTGAGCGCGGAGACCTGGGTGCGCCGGTCCAGGAACCGGGAGCCGAGCACGACCTCCGCCTCCCCCGAGCGGATGCGCCCGACCATGTCCCACGCGTCGACCACACGGTGCTGGCCGTCGGAGTCGAAGGTCACCACGCAGTCCATGTCCGGGTCCTGCAGGGCGTACTCGAAGCCGGTCTGCAGGGCCGCCCCCTGCCCCAGGTTGATGGGGTGCTGGACGACCACGGCGCCGGCCTCGGCGCAGATCCGGGCGGAGTCGTCGGAAGATCCGTCGTCGACGCAGACGACGTGCGGGAAGGTCCTGCGGAGCTCCCTCAGCACCTCTCCCACGACGGCCGCCTCGTTGTACACGGGCATGACGATCCACGAACGACTCACCCGGACATTCTCGCACAGCGCGCCGGACCCGCCCGTCAGGACCGGTCCCCGGCCGGGTGGCCGCTATGATCGACCCGACCCTTCCCCCCACCGTGAGGACAAGACTGTGCCCGCTGCCAGGCCGAGCTCCGCAGGACCGACGTGCTGACGGACTGGTGGCCGCACCTCCCGGCGTTCCTGGTCCTGCTGGCGTTCCTGTGGCTGCCCGGGCTGGCCCTGCTGTGGGCCTTCGGGCAGCGCGGCGGCCGGACCCTGCTGACCGCCCCGGCCTTCAGCGTCGCCGTCGTCGGGCTCACGGGAGTGGTGCTGGACCTCGTCGGCGTCCCCTACGGGGTGCTCTCCCAGGTGCTGGCCGCCGTGGTGCTGACGGGGCTGGCCTGGCTGGTGGGGCGGCTGATCCCGCGGGGCGGGCACGCGGCCGGCTCCTCCGCCGCGGTGCCCGATCCGGCAGACCCGGAGGCCCGCTTCGGCGCGCACCGCCGCTGGCTGTTCCCCGCCGGGGCCGCGGCCGGCCTCGTGATCGGCGCGGTCCTCCTGCTGCGCCGGCTGGCGTCCGTGATCGGTGCCCCGGACGCCATGGCCCAGCGCTGGGACAACATCTTCCACCTCAACGCGATCCGCTACGTCGTGGAGACGGGCAACGGCTCGACCCTGACCCTGAACCGGCTGGTGAACCCGGACAGCGCCGTCGCCCTGTACCCGGCGGCGTGGCACCAGCTGGCGTCCCTGGTGGTGCCGCTGAGCGGTGACAGCGTGCTCGTCGCCCACAACCTGACCCTGCTCGCGGTGGCCGGGGTGGTGTGGCCGGCCTCGTGCATCTTCCTCGTGCGCTGCCTCGTGGGCTCGTCCGCGGTCGCCGCCGTGGCCGCCGGCACGGCCGCCGCCGGGTTCAGCGTCTTCCCGCTGGGCCTGATGGCCTGGGGGCCGCTCTTCCCCAACATCCTCGCCCTGGCGATCGTCCCGGTCTCCCTCGGGCTGTTCGTGCGGCTGCTGGGCCCGGGGGTGACCGCGGACCGGACGGCGCGCACCCCGGACGCCGCCGGCCGGGTCCGCCTGGCCGCCAGCCTCGTGGTCACCCTCGGCGCGCTGTTCGTCTCCCAGCCCAACGCGTTCCTGGCCCTGCTCGTGGTCGCCGTGCCGCTGGCGGCCACGGCCTGGTGGCTGGGCTTCCGGGCCGCGGCCGGCGCCCGGCGGCTCGGGCCGTCGCTCGGGCTCGCGGCGGTCGCGGTCGTCGCGGTCACCGCGTGGCTGCTGCTGTGGAACGTGCTGACCACCTCGTTCGTGTGGGAGCCGTCCACCACCGTGGCGCGGGCGGCCGGCGAGGCCCTGCTCTACGGCGCCAACGGCCGGGAGGACGTTCCCTGGGTGCTCGTGGTGCTCACCGCGGCGGGGGTCTACGCGGCCGTCGCCCGGCGGAGGCTGCGCTGGCTGGTGGTCGCGCACCTGGTGCTCGTGTACCTCTACGCCGTGGCGGCCGCGGGCGAGGAGGGCCCGGCCCGGCAGTGGCTCGTGGGCGGGTGGTACACCGACTCCTACCGGCTGGCGGCCACCCTGCCCCTGACCGCGGTGCCGCTCATCGCCTTCGGGGCCGCGCACGTGGTGGCCGGTCTCGCGGCGGCCGGGACGGCGCTCGCCTCCTTCGCCGGCCGGCCCCGGGCCGCCCGTGCGGCCTACCCCGTCGCGGCGCTCGTGCTGCTGGGTCTGGCGGTGCCGTACTCCCAGGTCGAGTCGCTGACGCAGGCGACCCGCTGGGGCAAGCAGTACTACGCGTGGGAGGGCCCGGAGAGCATCCTCAACCAGGCGGAGTACGAGCTGCTGCAGGACCTCGACGAGCTCACCGAACCGGGGGACGTCATCGCGGTCAATCCCTGGAACGGCGGGTCCCTGGCCTACGCGGTCGCGGACCGGCCCGTGACCCAGTACCACGTCGAGTCGCCCGACACCGAGCTGCGCGCCCTGGACCCGGAGCTGCACGCCCTCGCCACGGGCATCGGCGACGCCGCCCCGGGCACCCCGGCCTGCGCGGCCGCCGAGGAGCTCGACGTCCGCTGGGTGCTGGACTTCGGCACCCAGTTCATCATCCCGCACGCCCAGCAGGCCCGGGACTACTCGGGCCTCAACGCCGTCGACCCCGCGGGCGCCCCCGGCCTCGCCCTCGTCGAGCGCGAGGGCCCGGCGGCGCTCTACGAGGTCGTCGGCTGCGACGCGCCCTGAGCCCGGGGCGGACGAGAACGGGCCGCCCGGCTCCGGGAGGAGCTGGGCGGCCCGTCGTCCGTGCCGGAGGACCGCGTCAGCCGGCGTTCTCCGAGGCGCGGAACTGCTCGATGACCTCGTCGATGGGTCCGTCGCTGCGGACCCGGCCGTGCTCGATCCACACCCCGCGGTCGCAGACCTTGCGGACCACGTCGAAGTCGTGGCTGACCACCAGGAGGGTCTTGCCCTCCTCCGAGAGCTCCCGGACCCGCCCCAGGCTCTTGCGCTGGAAGGGCTCGTCGCCGACCGAGAGGATCTCGTCGATGATGAAGATGTCCGGGTCGGTGAACACGGCCACGGCGAAGGCCAGGCGCAGGTACATGCCCGAGGAGTAGAACTTCACCTCGGTGTCGATGAACTGCTCGATCTCGGAGAAGGCGACGATCTGGTCGAACTTCCGGTCGATCTCCTCCTTCGTCATCCCGAGGATCGCGCCGTTGAGGTACACGTTGTCCCGGCCGGTGAGGTCCGGGTGGAAGCCGGCCCCCACCTCGATCAGCCCCGCCACGCGCCCGTTGACCTCCAGCGAGCCGCCGTCGGGGCTCATCACGCCGGAGACCAGCTTGAGGAACGTGGACTTCCCGGAGCCGTTGAGCCCCACGAGGGCCACGCTCTCGCCCGGCCGGATGCTGAGGGTGAGGTCCTCCAGGGCGCGGAAGCGGTTGGAGATGTCCTGGCGCCGGCCCCGCGCGAGCCACATCACCGTCTCCTTGAGGGAGCGGGCGTGGCGCAGCGAGAACTCCTTGGCCAGGTGCCGGGCGACCACGGCGGGCTCGGCCGGCGGGACGGTGCGGTCAGTGCTCATCGTCACAGCTCCTGCGCGAACCGGCCCTCGAGCCGGCGGAAGGTCAGGTCGCCCAGGAACATGATCACCGCGACCACGACCAGCGCGGCGGGCGTCCACAGGGAGAACAGGTTCGGCGGCACCGCGTGGGCGCCGGGGCTGGTGGTCGGCAGCCAGAACGCCGCGTGGGAGAGCTCCACGGCCACGGTCAGCGGGTTGAGCATGAACCCGGCGAACCACACCGGGCCCAGCACGTCGCGCACCATCGTCCACGCGTAGAGCACCGGGGCGGACCAGGTGCTGACCATCACGATCAGGTCCACGAAGTTCTCGGCGTCGCGGAAGAAGACGTTCGCCGCGCCGAAGACCATGCCCAGCCCCGCCCCCAGCAGGCCCACGATGAGCAGCGCGGCGGGGACGGCCAGCAGGGAGATCCAGGTGGGCGACCAGCCCACGATCAGGCACGCCACGAGCATCACCACCAGCTGCGGGAGCAGGTGCACCCCGGCCACCCACACGGAGGCCACCGGGAACATCTGCCGCGGCAGGTAGATCTTCTTGATCAGGCTGGCGTTGGCCACGATGGAGCGGGCGGCGTTGCCGAAGGACTCCGAGAAGAAGTTGATCAGGATGATCCCGGAGAACAGGTAGACGGCGTAGTTCTCCATCCCCCGCTCCAGGCCCAGGAAGATGCCCAGCGCCACGTAGAAGACCACGAACTGGATGCCGGGCTTCACGTAGGACCACAGCAGCCCCAGGATCGTGCCGCGGTAGCGGATCTGCAGCTCCTTGTCGACCAGCAGCTTCAGCAGGTAGCGCTGCCGGAAGACCGCCGGCAGCCCCGTCCCGGGGGACGGCCTCCGGACGACCGTGGGCGCTGCCATCAGACGCCGATCTCCGAGTGCTCGCGGAAGGTCGCCTCCCACGCCTCCATGGAGGTCACCTCCGGCAGGGCCTCCCGGTAGCGCCGGGAGAGCTCCGGCCAGCGCAGGGCCAGCTGCGCGTGCAGCCGCAGGGACTCGGCCAGCAGGGCCCGGGCCTCCCGGGGCGAGCGCTTGTACCAGGTGTAGCCGGTGCCGTCCGAGGCCGAGACCAGGGCGCTGTCGTAGCGGGTGAGCCGCCACCAGCGGGCGTCCTGGTAGGGCAGGTGCACCTGCGGGTGCTGGTCCGCCTCGTCCTTGGGGCGCACCGCGAGGTGGCGCACCAGGGCGGACGCGGTGGAGGTGAGGATCTTCACCCCGTGCGGCGCGGAGAGCCGCCGGGTGCGGAGCGGCTTGGCCGAGGCCACCGCCGGGTAGGCGTCGATGTCGGCCTGGTAGACGGCGTCGGTGTGCTGGGTCATCAGCCGGCGCACGTCGCGGATCCGCTGGGGCAGCAGCTCGTGCAGCGTCTCGGGCCCGGCCAGCACGTCGCGGAGGGCGAGCACCCGGGCCTCCTCGGCGAAGTACTGCATGGACAGCAGGTGCCGGAGGTCCTTGGCCCCGTTGCGTCCCAGGACCTCCCCGCCCCGGTCGAACGGCGAGTGCAGGAGCGCGGCCACGAGCTGGTTGCGCTTGTGGAAGTACGCCTGCCAGCTGATCGTGTCGTCCTTGTCCGCCCAGGCCAGGTGCCACACGGCCACGCCCGGCAGGGACACGGTCCGGTAGCCGGCCGCCTTGGCGCGGATGCCGTACTCGACGTCGTCCCACTTGATGAACACGGGCAGGGCCAGGCCGATCTCGCGGATGACCTGCGTGGGGATCAGGCACATCCACCACGCGTTGTAGTCGACCTCCACGCGGCGGTGCATCCAGGCCGTGCTGCGCAGGCTGCTGTGCCGGAAGTCGTGGCCCAGCTCGACGCCCTCCCCCGCGGGCCCGTACTGGAAGCTGTACGGGTCCATCGCCTCGCCGAAGTTGTGGATCTTCGTGGGGTTGAGCAGGTCGATCATGTGCCCGCCGACCAGTGTGGGGCGCTTGCAGAAGTCGGCGAACACGCTGACCCGGCGCACCGCCTCGGGCTCGATCTCCACGTCGTCGTCCATGAGCAGCACGTAGGTGCTGTCCGCGCGGACGGCCTCGTACATCCCGCGCGCGAAGCCTCCGGCCCCGCCGAGGTTGCCCTGGTCGATCACGCGCAGCCGGTCGCCGAAGCGCTCCTGCACCTCGTCGAAGCCGGGCTCGTCGACGACCTTCTGGTTGCCCTGGTCCACGATCACGACCTGCTCGACCTGCGGCAGGTTCTCCTGCTGCTCGACCAGCAGCCGGGCGTTGGTCAGGCAGTAGGACGGCTTGTTCATGGTGGTGATCTGGAGCGTCACGGTGCCCTCGGGGACGCCCGTGCCGTCGCCCAGCCACTGGGCGCCGAGCAGCTGGAGGTCCTCGTCGGCGGCGGCCAGGTCGAACCAGTACCACCCGCCGTCGGCGAACGCCTTCAGCGGCAGCACGGCCTCCACGACGTGCTCGGCGCCGGCGACCTCGTGCACGGAGACGGGCACGGACTCGCCCCGGGCGTTGGAGCTGTGCACGCTCACCGTGCCGCGGCCGGTGGTGCGCACGCGCAGCACGACCTCGCGCAGGTGCGTGTTGTGCCGCCAGTAGCTGGCCGGGAACGCGTTGAAGTACGTGGCGAAGGAGACGGTGCTGCGGGCGCGCACCCGCGCGGAGGTGCGCCCGAGGATCGTCAGCCCGCTCGAGCTGGCGGGCTCGGAGGCCACGTTGACCACGATCTGGGGGCGCTGCTCGCCCGTGTCCTCCTGCTGGACGGAGCTGCCGGTGTCCGCCCGGGTGTCCAGGTAGAGCGGCTGGGTGGAGGCGCGGTCCTTGGCCGGGAAGACGAGCTCCTGCAGCACCCGGTGGGCGGTGCCCGCGGTGCCGGTCCGGTCGGTGTCCTGGGTCGTCGCGGTCACGCGTCCACTCCCCCGCTCTCGATGGAGGCCCCGCCGGTGAAGTGGGGCTTGAGCTTGTTGTCGACCATGGACAGGGCGGCGCCGATGGCCATGTGCATGTCGAGGTACTTGTAGGTGCCGAGCCGGCCCCCGAAGAGGACCTTGTCCTCGCCGCGGGCCAGGTCCCGGTACTTCAGCAGCTTCTCGCGGTCCACGGACGTGTTGACCGGGTAGTACGGCTCGTCGCCCTTCTCGGCGAAGCGCGAGAACTCCCGCATGATCACCGTGGCGTCCTTGGTGTAGTTGCGCTGCGGGTAGAAGTGGCGGAACTCCAGGATCCGGGTGAACGGGACGTCGGCGTCCGGGTAGTTCATCACCGGCGCGCCCTGGAAGTCCTCGACCGGCAGGACCTCCTGCTCCAGGTCGATGGTCCGCCACGAGAGGTCGCCCTCGGCGTAGTCGAAGTACCGGTCCACGGGGCCGGTGTAGACCACGGGCACCTGCCCGGAGACGGCGGAGCGGGAGTAGTCGTGGCCCTCGTCGAAGAAGTCGGTGTCCAGGCGGACGTCGATCTTCGGGTGGTCGGCCATGCGCTCGAGCCAGGCGGTGTAGCCGTCCACCGGGAGGCCCTCGTACTTGTCGTTGAAGTACCGGTTGTCGTAGGTGTAGCGCACCGGCAGCCGGTTGATGATCGAGGCGGGCAGGTCCTTGGGGTCGGTCTGCCACTGCTTGCCCGTGTAGTGCTTGATGAACGCCTCGTAGAGGGGCCGGCCGATGAGCTGGATGCCCTTGTCGTTGAGGTTCTGCGGGTCCGTCCCGGCGAGCTCCCCGGCCTGCTCCTGGATCAGCGCCCGCGCCTCCGCCGGCGAGTACGCCGCCCGGAAGAACTGGTTGATGGTGCCGAGGTTGATCGGCATGGGGAAGACCTCGTCCTGGTGGCGGGTGTAGACGCGGTGGACGTAGTCGGTGAAGTCGGTGAAGCGGTTGACGTAGTCCCAGACCCGCTCGTTGGAGGTGTGGAAGAGGTGGGCGCCGTAGCGGTGCACCTCGATCCCGGTCTGCTCCTCGTTCTCCGTGTAGGCGTTGCCCCCGATGTGGGAGCGACGGTCGATGATGGCCACGTTGAGGTCCAGCTCGTTGGCGGCCCTCTCGGCCACGGTCAGGCCGAATAGGCCCGACCCGACGACGACGAGATCTGCGTTCACGGGCAAACTCCTGACATTGGTGTCCTGGTGGGCCCGGCCGACATCCGGCCGGTGGGGGAAGGCACGGGCGCGCCGGGCGTGCGCTGCGTACCAAAGTACCTGATCAGTCCGGGAAGCCCTGAAGCAGCCACCCGGCGGCGAGGCGGCCGGAGGCCGCCAGGGAGGCGTTCCGGGCCGCCCAGTCCGCGCGCCGGCGCCGGAGCCGGTCGTTCTCCTCGGCGAGGGCCGGGTCGCGCCGGCGGTCCAGGGCGGCGATCATCGCCTCGGCCACCGCGTCCGCGTCGTGGTCCACGGCCGCGCCCAGGCCGTTGTCCTCCACGAGCTCGGCGGCGACGCCGGTCCCGGCGTAGACGACGGGGGTGCCGCACGCGGCGGCCGCGTAGATCTTGGTGGGCTTGGTGAAGTCGTAGCCGATGTTCGGCAGCACGGCGCCCAGGGCCGCCACGGCCCCGCGGGTCCACTCGGCGGTCTCGGCGGCGGGACGCAGCCCCTCGAAGACGACGTGGCCGGGGGCCGTGCGCGCGGCGATCTCCTCGACCCGGTCGATGTCGGAGCCGCGGCCGAAGAAGCGCAGCTGCGCGTCGGGATGGGCGCGGAGGACCCGCGGGAGGGCGCGGACGAACACGTCCGCGCCCTGCCACTCGGACATCGACCCGGCGTAGACGAAGTAGGGGGCGCCGGGGTCGGCCACGGGGCCGTCGGGCCGGAAGACGTCGGTGTCGATGCCGTTCTCGGCCACGAGCACCTTCTCCCACGCGACGCCGGTGACGGACTGCAGCTCCCGTCCCATGGCCTCGGAGACGGTGAGCACACCGGCCGCCCGCCGCGCCGCGAGCGTCTCCATGACCCGCATGGCCCGCTTGACCAGGGGGGAGACGTCCATCTTCTCCGCGGCGGTCGTCCAGATGTCCGGCGCGTACCAGACGTAGGGCCGGCCCCGCAGCGCCGAGGCGGCGAGCACGGCCATCCCGGTGGTGGGGGGCGGCTCGCTGACCACGAGGTCGGCGCGGGTGAGCAGCAGCCGGAAGAACACGGGGACGTCGAAGCTGAGGTACTGCACGATGCCGCGCACGTAGTCGAACCGGTCCCGCAGGACCGGCCAGCGCCGCACCGGATAGGGCTCGGGCTCGATCTCCGTCCCCGCGGGCGGTCGCGTGGTGAGGACGCGCACCTGCGCACCCTGCTCGGTGAGGCCCCGGGCCAGGGCGCGCAGCCGGAAGGACGCGGCAGCCGGCTCGGGGGCGAAGATGCGGCTGACGATGACGACGCGGCGGGGAGTCACGGGGAGACCACCTGTTCGGAGCTTCTCGACGGGCAGGGACAAGGGCGGGGGGTCCGGAGGCCGGGCACGACGACGCCGGGCGCGGGCGCTCCCACTGTACTGGCCCGCTCCTACCGCACGGTGCGGCTCGTCCAGGCGAGCACCGCCGGGCGGAACAGCAGGAGGAGCACGACGACGGCCGGCGCCGCCAGGACCAGGCCGAGGACCCACTGGCCGGCCTGGAGCAGCGGGAGGGCGAGCACCAGCACGAACAGCTGGACCACCAGCGCCGCGGCCCGCGGCCAGCGGAAGCCGCGCCACAGGCCGCGGCCCACGTGCAGCAGCCACAGCGCGCCGCCGAGGAGCACCAGCACCAGGAAGACCGTCCCGCCCACGGTGAGGGGCTGCTCGAAGAGCAGGGTCCAGACCAGGCGCAGCCCGGCGACGGCCAGGGCCAGGGCCTCCAGCACCACGGTGCCGGCCAGCACGGCGATCTCGCGCGGGCGCACGTCCCGGGAGGGGGTGGACATGGTGACGGTCTCCTTCCGACCGGGCGGCGGGGCGCGGGCTGCCGCGCTCCCCCGCCACCATAGTGCGCCGGGCGGCGGCGGGGACGCCCGCGGGACGCCCGTCCGGGCCCGGCTGTGAGGAAGACCTCACCGACACGGGTGTGACCGGCGCCCCAAACCCCTTGTCCCCCACCCCGCGGCGTGGGAAGGTGGACGACAGTTCTTCACAAGGCCCGTGCGAGTGGGCCTTTTCTCTTGTCCCGGACGCCCCTGCCGCAGGATCGTTCTGCCCTGTGCGCCGGGACCCGTCCTTGAAAGGAGCGATCGCTGACCATGGATTGGCGTAGTCGCGCAGCATGCCTGGAGAAGGATCCCGAGCTGTTCTTCCCCGTGGGCAACACCGGACCTGCTCTGCTCCAGATCGAGGAGGCCAAGGCCGTGTGCCGCAGCTGCCCCGTGATGGACACCTGCCTCCAGTGGGCCCTCGAGTCCGGCCAGGACGCCGGGGTCTGGGGCGGGATGAGCGAGGACGAGCGGCGCGCCCTCAAGCGCCGCGCCGCCCGCGCCCGTCGCGCCTCCTGAGGCACCCGCCCGGGACGAGGACGCCCGCGGCACCCGAGGACCGGGACCCCACGGGGTCCCGGTCCTCCGTCGTCAGGGGCCGGGCTGGTCGTCGAGACGGGCCCGCACCGTGACCTCGGTGCCGCCTCCCTGGCGCGGGGACCAGTGGATCGACCCGCCCAGCTCCCCGGCCACGAGGGTGCGCACGATCTGCATCCCCAGGCCCTCCCCCACGTCGGCCCGCCGGAACGCCCCCACGCCGGACTCCTCGATCACGGCGGCGCCCATGCCCGCCCCGTCGTCGCTCACCACGACCTCCAGCAGCTGGCCGGCGCCCTCCTCGTCGGGCACCCGGGAGGCCTCCAGGGTCACCGTCCCGGTCCGGCCGGCCAGTCCGTGCTCGACCGCGTTCGTGACCAGCTCGTTGATGACCAGGGCCAGGGGCGTGGCCAGGCGGGTCGGCAGCTCGCCGAACTCCCCGATGATCCGCGTGCGCACCGACTGCTCCGGGGCGGCCACCTCCGCGGCGAGCCGGAACTGCCGCTCGATGAGCTCGTCGAAGTCCACGTTCTGCGAGAAGCCCTGCGAGAGCGTCTCGTGCACCATGGCGATCGTCGCCACGCGGCGCATCGCCTGCTCGAGCCCGTGCCGGGCCTCGTCGGTGGTCATCCGCCGGGCCTGCAGCCGCAGCAGCGCGGAGACCGTCTGCAGGTTGTTCTTGACCCGGTGGTGGATCTCCCGGACGGTCGCGTCCTTCGACACCAGCTCCAGGTCCCGGCGGCGCAGCTCGGTGACGTCGCGGCACAGCAGCACGGCGCCCAGCCGGCCCGACCGGTCGCGCAGGGGCACGGAGCGGAAGTTGACGCTCACCCGCGCGCCCTCCACCTCGGTGCGCCAGGCGGTGCGCCCGCTGAGCACCGGGGCGAGCGTCTCGTCCGGTTCGACGCCGGGACCCAGCGCGGGCGGGACGACGTCCATGAGGCGCTTGCCGACCAGCTCTCCGTCGATCCCCAGCCGGCGCAGCGCGGACTCGGCGTTGGGCGAGACGTAGGCCACCCGGTCGTCGGCGTCGATCCGGATGGCCCCGTCCCCGACCCGCGGCGCGCCGCGGCGGGAGCCCGTGGGCGCCGAGAAGTCCGGCCACAGGCCCTCGTTGGCCATCCGCAGCAGCGCGTCCGCGGCCTCCCGGTAGACGACCTCCTGCAGGGAGGTCACCTGCCCGGACCGCCGCCCGGTGTGCACGGTCAGCAGGGCGAGGGTGCGGCCGTTGCGCACGAGCGGGACGATCTTGACCTGGGCGCCCGTGGCCGGCCCGTCCCCGCCCGCGCGCAGCAGCTCGATCCGCCGCCCCACCCACGCCGCGCGCAGCGGCCCGGTGAGCTCCTCGGGCATCAGCTCCCCGACCATGTCCTGGTGGAAGACGGTGGGACCGGTCGCCGGGCGGACGTGGGCGAGGACGCGGAAGGGGCTGCCCGGGGCGGGCATGCCCCGGCCGTTGCCGCTGCCGGCGGAGGGGATGTAGTCCGCCGGGAAGCTCAGCACGAGGTCGCCGAAGGCGAGGTCGGAGATGAGCTGCCAGTCCCCCACGAGCAGGTGCAGCCACTCGTAGTCGCCGGGACCGAAGTCCCCGCAGTTCCTCAGGGGTTCCGTGAACGCCACTTCGCCTCCGGTCGTCGCGGGCGGGGAAACCGGACGGCCCCCCGGGATCAGCGGCGCAACCAGGCCCCGATCCTGCCGCCCAGCCTAGTACCGCGCACCACCGGGTCCCCGCCGGCGTCCGCGCCCTCAGGCTCGGCGAGCACCCCGGCGGCGAGCCGGCGCAGCGCCGCCCGCCCGGGCGAGCCGGCCGCGGTCTCCGCCAGCACCGCGCCCGCCAGCAGCGCCTCGTCGAAGGTCTCCGGGTCCCACGGCACGAAGTGCTCCACGGCCGGTCCGGGGCCGAACCGGGCCCACGCATCGCGGACCCCCAGTTCCGGGGCCCGTCCCGCCGCGGAGCGGCGCAGCTTGTTGACCGTGACGACGAGCCGGGCGCCCGGCGCCGCCGCGGCGACGTCGGGCAGCCCCTTGACCAGCCGCGGGACGCCGATGGCGTCCGCCGCCCCCACGGCCACGACCACGTCGGCCCGCTCCAGCACCGTCAGCGCCGCCGCGTGCCGGCGGGGCGCCATCGTGTCCACGGTGAGCTCCTCGTCGGCCTCCAGCGCGAAGCCGCAGTCCACGACGGTCGTCCCGAACTCCTGGGCGCAGCGCTCCAGGACCGTCGCCACCGCTCCCGAGCGCAGCTCCGGCCACCGGTCCTGACGGGTGAGGCCGGTGAGCACTCGCACGGTCCGCCCCGCGACCGCCACGTCGGCCGCGGTCCGGCGCAGCGCGGGGCCGTCGAGCCGGCCCTGGTCGGCCAGGCGGCAGGCCTGGGCGAGCCCGGCGGCCTCGTCCAGCATCCCCAGGGCGGCGGCCACCGACGGCCCGTAGGTGTCGGCGTCGGCCAGCGCCGCGTCCTCGCCGAGCAGCGCGAGCTCCGCCGCGAGGTTGACCGCCACGGTCGTGCGGCCGGGGGCCCCGGTGGGCCCCCACACCGCCACGATCCGCCCGGACCGGGGCGGGCCCGGCGGCTCCGCGCCGGGCGGGGCCGGTTCGGGCCCGGTGACCGACCCGTCGGCGGCCTCGCCGACGGCGGCCTGCCGCTGCGTCGTCTGCGCGGCGACGTCGGCGTAGCCGGCAACGCTCGGTGCGTCCGCCGCGGCGGACACCGCCTCCTCCACCAGGCGCGCGGCGTCGGCCGGACCCGCTCGTTCCGGGACGACCACGGCGCCGAGCCCCGCGAGCCGGCGGTGGTCGTGTCCCTCGAGCACCAGCAGCACCGCTCCGCCGAGCCGGACCTGCTCGAGCAGGCTGGCGGTCAGCTCCTCGGCGCCCTCCGCGACCAGGGCGGCCCGGCCGAGTCCCGCCCGCGCCGCCGCCAGGAGCTCGGTGAGGTCCAGGCAGCGCCGGACCACCGTGACGGGCCCGTGCAGCCGCTCGATGCCGTCGACCAGGGGCCACGTGGAGATCCCGAGGGCCATGACCGGCAGTCCGGTCACGGCGCGCCCGCCGGGTTCCACACGAGCGTGACCCGGGCGTCGTTGCCCAGGGCGTCCACGACGTCCTCCATCGGGCCGTCCTCGACGAGCACGTGCACCACCGTGCCGCGGCCCGCCCCCAGAGCGGTCTCCTCCGCGGAGACCGAGGCGATCTCCGCGGCGGGCAGCAGCAGGCGCGCGGACTCGTGGCCGCGGCCGGAGGGCTTCTGGGCCGCGACCCACACGTCGACGCGCGAGCCCGCAGCGGCGTCCTCGGGCAGCGGGTGCTCGACGGGCACCGCGACCGGCTTGCGATCGAGCCGGTCGGCGGTGCCGAGGGCGGCCCCCGGCAGCAGCTGGCCCTGAGGGATCCGCTGCGTCGCCACCGTGCCCGGGGCGGGGGCGGCGCCCGCCGGGACGTACAGGTCGGCGGCGTCCTGGAGGCGGACGTCCACGGCCACGACGTCGTCCTCGGTCACGGCCTGCCCGACCTCGAGGTCGCGAGCCGCGGCCAGAAAGGGGTCCGTGCGGTTGGTGGCCGTCACCACCGCGGTGACCCCGGCGACGGACAGCAGCACGAGCAGCAGCCCGGTGAGCAGCCGCGGATCCTTCCAGGTCGGCTTCCTGAACCGGGCCGACGCGGTGTCCGCGCCCCTGACCGTGCCGCTCATCGGCGACCGCCTTCCTCCTGCGTGGGCGGGCCGTGGCGCCGCGCTCGTCGCCCACATTCTGCCCCTGCGGCACGACCACGGGAACAGCCCGGTGCACAACTGGGGACAGGCCCGCACCCGCCCCGCAGGGGTTCCCGGGGCGGGGCGTCCTCCCGTGTGGACGGCCACCCGGCGACGGGCGTTCGGTGGCAGACTGGGACGGACGAGCAACGACGTGCGAGGAGGCGGAGCATGGCGCAGCAGCGCTTCCTGACCCTGGCCGACGTCGCCGAGATCCTCAACATCTCGGCCACGCAGGCGAGAGCCCTGGTGCGCAGCGGGGAGCTGCCGGCCATCCAGGTGGGCGGGCGCGGTCAGTGGCGGGTGGAGACGGCCAAGCTGGAGGAGTACATCGCGCGCGGCTACGAGCGCACCGCGGAGGCCGTGCGCTCCGGCTCCCTGGACTGACCGGCGCCCGCGCGGTGCCGCTCCGGCGCGGCGCTCACGCTCCGGTGAGCGAGGAGACGCAGACCAGGGCCGAGAAGGGCACCGCCCGCGAGGCGGTCACGCTGCCCCGCCTGCGGTAGTCGTCGTCCGGGTGCAGGGCCAGGTCCACGAAGTCGGCGCCCACCCCGTCGATGGTCCCGTCGAGCTCCCCCAGGGCGCCGCCGCCGACGAGCCGGATCCGCACCCGGGCCCGTCCCCGGGCGAGCGCCCGCAGCGCGTGGGCCAGCCCCAGGCGCACGGTCAGCACGTCCGTGGCCGGTTGCCAGCCCCGGCCCAGGGACTCCCACCACAGCACCGCGCCCAGCGGCACGAGGTGCTCAGCCCCCCGGTCCTCGAGAGCGACCCACCCGGCGCCCAGCGCCCGCACCCGCCCCTCGACCGGAACGGAGCCGGCCAGCAGCGCCCGCACCGGTTCGCCGCGCCGCCGGCGCAGGCGGTCCGCCAGCTGCACCCGCGCGTACTCGGCCCGGGCCTGCTCGGCGGCCTCCGCCTCGAGGGCCTGCTGGCCCGCAGCGGCCAGCTGGGCCTCCATGTCCGCGAACAGCTGCTCCCAGCGCATCCGGCCCTCCCTCCGGCGCCCGGCGCCTCCGGCCGGGCAGGCCCTCAACCTAGGACCGCCCCGCACGGCCGTCAAGCAGGTCCGTGTCCACCGCAGGACGCGGGGTCTTTACACCCGGCCGGTCACGGTGCTACCAATCTCCCATGACACCAAAACGTGTCAAACGACATCAAACAGCATCAAAGACCAGATTTCGGCGGGAACAGCGAGGGACGCGCATGGGCACTACGGCAGGCTCCGCGTCCCGCGCCGTGACCGAGCTGTGGCCGGCCCTGCTGCTGCCCGCCCTCGGTCTGTCGCTCGCCGCCAGCGGCGCCGTCCTCCTCGGCGGGGCTCCGCCCGGGGACGAGCACCGCGGCGGGACACGCGGCGCCCCGTGGTCCGCCGCCACGGACCCCGAGCAGCTGATCGGACTCGCGGCGGCCGGCCTCGGCTGCGCGGTGGTGGTGGCATGGGCGGTGGCCGCCGCCCTCGCCGTCCTGGCGGTGCTGGCCGGGCACCACCGGTGGGAGCGCCTGGGCCGGCTGTGCGGGCGCTGCTCCCCGGCGCTGCTGCGCCGGGTCGCCGCCACGGCCCTGGGGCTGCAGCTCGTCGCGACCCCGGGCGCGGTCGCCGACAAGACGCCCTCCCCCTTCTGGTCCGGCGGCACGGCGGTGCACGGGTCCTCCGGGTCCGCTCCGGACGGACCGCCGTCCGCCGGTGCGGCCGCCCCCGCACCGGCACACCCGGCACCGCTCCGTCCGCCCGCCGCGCCTTCGAGCGAGGAGGCGTCGCGGTCTCGGGGAGCGCACCCGACGCCGGCCGAGCGCACGGTCGACGGCGTCGTCACCGTCCTGCGCGGCGACACCCTGTGGTCCCTCGCGGCGGCGCAGCTCGGCCCCGGGGCCTCGGCCGAGGACGTCGACCGCGCCTGGCCCGCCTGGTACGAGCTGAACCGGCGCGTCCTGGTGCACGGGCCTCATCTGCTGCTCCCCGGCCAGCGGCTCGTGGTGCCCGGCACCGGGGACCACTGACCACTCGGCCCCGGCCACTCCGACCTGACCACTCCGTCCCGACCACTCCGACCTTGACCACTCCGTCCCGACCACTCCGACCTGACCACTCCGACCTGACCGCCCCGTTCCGACCGCCCGGCCCCGTCCACTCCCGCACCGCTCCCAGGAGGCCCGTCATGAACGCACCCGCCGCCGGCTCCGATCCTGTCGCCCGGCCGCTCGCTCCCCGGCCGTCCCCGGCCGCGCCGCCGGTCCGCCGGGAGCGCCCGGCCCCGCCCACGGCCCCGGGCGGCTACACCTGGGGCGCCACCCGCGTGGTCGGCGGCACCGCCGAGGACGAGCTGGGCCGCGTCACCGCGCTCGCCCGGTCCATCGGCCAGGCGGCCGTGGAGGTGCTCGGCGGCAGCCGGCCGGCGGCGCAGCTGGCCCGGTGGACCACTCCGGAGATCGTGCAGCGCTTCCAGCAGCGGGCCGACATGCTGCGGCTGCTGCAGGAGCAGTTCGAGGGCAAGGCCTCGCTGCAGGAGCTGCACCGCAATCCGCACGTCCGCCGGTGCCGGGTCTGCCGGGTGGACCGCGGCGTCTACGAGGTGGCCCTCGTGGTGGTCGAGCCACGGCGCGGGCGGGCCGTGGCCATGCGGGTGGAGCGCCTGGGGCGGGGCTGGAGCGTCACCGAGCTCGAGGTCGGCTGACCGCCGCCCCGGGGCGGCCCGCTCCGCTCAGCCCTCGGCGGCCTCGGCGCTGCCGGCCCGGGCGCGGGCCCTGCGCTCCGCCCGGTTCGGGGTCGGCTCGTCCGCGCCGGCCGATCCGTCAGCTCCGGCCGATCCGTCCGCGCGGGCGCGGGCCGCCGCGGGCGCCGGCTCCACCCGGGTCTGCGTCCCGCCGGTCTCGCCCGGCGCGGTGTACTGCAGGAAGCTGGGCTGGCGCGGGATCTGCAGCTCCACGGGACCGCCGTCGGCGCCCACGCGCTGACGGCGGATCTCCATCCGGAACAGCGTGGAGACCGTCTCCTCGCGGATCGCTCCCATCATCTCCTGGAACATCGCGTACCCCTCGCGCTGGTACTCCACGAGCGGGTCGCGCTGGGCCATGGCGCGCAGGCCGATGCCCTCCTTGAGGTAGTCCATCTCGTACAGGTGCTCGGGCCACCTGCGCCCGATGACCGAGAGCAGCACACGCCGCTCCAGGTTGCGCATGGCCTCCGGGCCGACCTCCTCCTCGCGCTGGGCGTAGAGGAGGCGGGCGTCGGAGAGGATCTGCTCGCGCAGGAACTCGGCGGTGAGGCGGGTGCGCCCGCCGGCCTCCTCCACGACCTCGTCGACCGTGAGGGTCACCGGGTAGATCGTGCGCAGCGACTCCCACAGACCCTCGAGGTCCCAGTCCTCGGGATGGCCCACCGCGGTGCGGTCCTCGACCGTGGAGCTGATGACCTCGTCGACGAACTGGACGATCTGCTCCTGCAGGTCGTCGCCCTCCAGGACGCGGCGGCGGTCCCGGTAGACGGCCTCGCGCTGGCGGTTGAGGACGTCGTCGTACTTCAGGACGTTCTTGCGCTGCTCGGCGTTGCGGCCCTCCACCTGGCTCTGCGCGGAGGCGATGGCCCGGGAGACGATCTTGTGCTCGAGCGCGGTGTCGTCCGGGGCTCCTGCCATGAGCCGCTGGGCGGCGCCGGCGTTGAACAGGCGCATGAGGTCGTCGGCCAGCGACAGGTAGAACCGCGACTCGCCCGGGTCGCCCTGGCGCCCGGACCGCCCGCGCAGCTGGTTGTCGATGCGCCGGGACTCGTGCCGCTCCGTGCCCAGCACGTAGAGGCCGCCGACCTCGACGACCTCCTGGTGCTCCGCCTTGGTCTCGGCCTCGCAGGCGGCGAGCACCTCGGGCCAGACGCGCTCGTACTCCTCGGCGTCGCGCTGGGGGTCCAGGCCCCGCTCGCGCATCCGGTCCACCGCGTTGAACTCGGCGTTGCCGCCCAGCATGATGTCGGTGCCGCGGCCGGCCATGTTCGTGGCGACCGTGACGGCACCCCGGCGTCCGGCCTGGGCGACGATCGCGGCCTCGCGGGCGTGGTTCTTCGCGTTGAGCACCTCGTGGCGGACCCCGCGCTGGGCCAGCAGCTTGGAGAGGTACTCGCTCTTCTCGACCGACACCGTGCCCACCAGCACCGGCTGGCCCTTGGCGTGGCGCTCCTCGATGTCCTTGACCACGGCGGCGAACTTGGCGACCTCGTTCTTGTAGACGAGGTCGGGGCGGTCGATGCGGGCGAGCGGGCGGTGGGTCTCGATGGACACGACGCCCAGCCCGTAGGTGTTCATGAACTCGGCGGCCTCGGTCTCGGCCGTGCCCGTCATGCCGGAGAGCTTGTCGTAGAGGCGGAAGTAGTTCTGCAGGGTGACCGTGGCGAGGGTCTGGTTCTCCGCCTTGATCTCCACGCCCTCCTTGGCCTCGATGGCCTGGTGCATGCCCTCGTTGTAGCGGCGCCCGGCGAGGATGCGGCCGGTGTGCTCGTCGACGATCACCACCTCGCCCTTGAGCACCACGTAGTCCTTGTTGGCCCGGAAGAGCTCCTTGGCCTTGATCGCGTTGTTCAGGAAACCGATGAGGGGGGTGTTCTGCGCCTCGTAGAGGTTGTCGATGCCCAGCCAGTCCTCGACCTTCTCGATCCCGGACTCGAGCACGCCCACGGTGCGCTTCTTCTCGTCGACCTCGTAGTCCGTCTCCGGCTTCAGGCGCTGCACGAGGCGGCCGAACTCGGTGTACCACCGGTTGGCCTCGCCGGAGGCCGGCCCGGAGATGATCAGCGGGGTGCGCGCCTCGTCGATGAGGATGGAGTCGACCTCGTCGACGATCGCGAAGTTGTGCCCGCGCTGGACGAGCTCGTCGGGGCTCCAGGCCATGTTGTCGCGCAGGTAGTCGAAGCCGAACTCGTTGTTCGTGCCGTAGGTGATGTCCGCGACGTACTGCTGCCGCCGGGTCGCGGGGTCCTGGTTGGCCAGCACCACCCCGGTCTCCATGCCGAGGAACCGGTAGACGCGGCCCATCAGGTTGGCCTGGTACTCGGCCAGGTAGTCGTTCACGGTGACGACGTGCACGCCCTTGCCGGTGAGCGCGTTGAGGTAGGCCGGGGCCGTGGCGACGAGGGTCTTGCCCTCACCGGTCTTCATCTCGGCGATGTTGCCGAGGTGCAGGGCGGCGCCGCCCATGAGCTGCACGTCGTAGTGGCGCTGGCCCAGGGTGCGCGAGGCCGCCTCCCGGACCACGGCGAAGGCCTCGGGCAGCAGCCGGTCCAGCGACTCGCCGTCGGCCACCCGGGCGCGGAAGGCGTCCGTCTCGGCGCGCAGCTCCGCGTCGCTGAGCTCCCGGAAGCTGTCCTCGAGGCTGTTGATGGCGGCCGTGTAGGACCGCAGCCTCGTCAGGACCTTCTTGTCTCCGGTCCTGAGGACTTTCTCCAGGAATGACGCCACGTGCACACGCTCCTCGGTGTTCGACTGCCGTGTTGGGCTGGTGGGGGGATTACGGCACCTGCTCCAGTCTACGGGAGCAGGCCCGTTCCGGCGGGCACGGAGGAGCCCGGTGGCGCCGACCACCGGGCTCCTCCGGGGCGGGACCCGGCCGGCTCCCGGCCGGCGGGGTCCCGCGCTCAGCGGTGCGCGCTCAGCGGGCGCCCTCGGTCTGGTACGCCCGGACGCTCTCCTGGGGCTCCTCGCCGTTCTCGCTGAGGCTGATCACGCCGTAGCTCCAGCCCTTGCGGCGGTAGACGGCGGAGGGCTCCCCCGTCTCCTTGTCGAGGAAGAGGTAGAAGTCGTGGCCGACCAGTTCCATGTGGTCGACGGCCTCGTCGACGCTCAGCTCGGCGGCGGGGAACCGCTTGCGCCGGATCTCGACGGGCGTGACCGCGTCGGTGAGGCTCACGCTCTGGTCGAACGCCTCCTGCTCGGCGGTCGCGAGCTCTTCGGGGGTGGTGTAGATGGGTCCGGAACTCGGGACCACGGGCAGGGCGCCGGTGGCCTCGTGAACGGCGGTGGGGCGGTGGGCGCCGCGGTGCACCTTGCGGCGGTCGCGCGCGCGGCGCAGCCGCTCGAGCAGCTTGCTGTAGGCCTCGTCGAAGGCCGCGAACTTGTCGTCGCCGCGTGCCTCGGCCCGCAGGACGGGGCCGCGCCCGGACACCGTGATCTCCACGCCCATGCCCTGGTGACCCGGCATCGCGTGGTCCTTGGTGACCTTGACATCAATGCGCTGGACCTTCTCGCCCAGCTCCTCGAACTTGACGACCTTCTCGGCGGCGTACTCCTTGAACCGCTCCGGTACGGCGACGTTGCGCCCCATGACGTTCAGTTCCATGATGCCCTCCAGTTGTCGGGGGTGACGTGGGCGGATGGGGCCGCCCACCCGGGAGGATTGTTGCGTCCCGTGACTCAACGTTAGTGGAATCACAGTCGATATTCACCAGCCCCCGGAGGCGCCGGGCGGGAATCAGCGGTCAGCGGAACCGCCGGCGGGCGCACGGCCGCGAGGACCACGGCGCCCACCACGTCGGCGCCGCCGGCCCGCAGCGCCCGGGCCGCCTCGGCGAGGGTCGCCCCCGTGGTCAGCACGTCGTCGACGACGACGCAGCGGGCCCCGGCGGGCACGACCGCCCGCAGCGACCCCGCCTGCCGGGTGCGCCGGCCCGCGCGGCCGAACCTCTTCTGCGCCGGTCCGGGGAGCACGCCGCCGCGGTGCCGCAGGTGCCCGGCGACCGCGGTCCCCGTCGGGAGCACCCCGCGGCGTGCGCAGTCCTCCAGCAGGACGAGCACGGGGTCGAACCAGCGCCGGCGCAGGGCGGACGGCGCCGTGGGCACCGGGACCAGGAGCACGGGCCCCGGCGGCCACGACGGCGCGGCCGCGCGCAGGGCCGTGGCCAGACCGGCCGCGAGGACGGGGGCGAGGTCGGTGCGGCCGCCGTCCTTGAACGCGAGCAGGCAGCTCGCCAGCTCGTGGGCGTAGCGGCCGGCGGCGGTCACGGGCAGGCACGGCCCGAGCAGGGGCGCGGTCGAGGAGGCCTCGAACGGCCGGGCGCAGGAGCGGCGCAGCAGCATCCGGCAGCCCCGGCACAGGCTGCTGCCCGGCGCCCGGCACACCGCGCACTCCACCGGCACGAGGACCTCGGCGGCCTCGGCCAGGCGGTCCAGGGCGCGGGCTGCCGCACGGTCCAGGGCGCGGACGCGGTGCGGAACGACGGGCATGGGCCCATCGTGGGCCGGAGGGCCCGCCCGGCGCCCGGGGCGGACCCGGATCCGGACGGCCGCGCCTGTGGACCGCCCGGCGCCGATGGGCCAACCGGCGCCGGGAGGCGCGCCGGCGTGCCGCCCGGAGACCGACGTCCCCGCCGGCGGGCTCCGGGCCGGGAGGTCAGCCGGCGAAGGCGGTGTCCCGCACGTCCTCGCTCTGCGGGGCCCAGGCGTTGCCGGTGAGCATGTGCAGCGTCCCGTCGGCCACGGCGTAGACCGAGGAGGTGCCGTTGCCGCCGCTGAGCCCCGTGAGCCCCTCCAGGCCGGGCAGCTCCCGGTAGCGCCCCGACACGTCGTAGACCCGGGGCCGCACGGACCCGGTCCCGCCGAGGGGGGCGGTCACGAACTCCCGGTCGCTGAGCCACAGCGCCACGTCCGCGTCCACGTCGGCCGCCACCCGGTAGGGCTCGTTGAGCCTCTGCGGGGCGCCCTCGGGCCCGCGCACCACGCCCGAGAGCCACACCTGCGCGTCCCCGTCGTCCTGGGTGACCACGAGCGCCCGTGTGCCGCCGCGGGAGATCCGCAGGGACGTCGCCGTCCGCGCGGCCAGCCACGGGGCCTCGACGCGCACCGGCTCCGCGTCCCGGACCCCGGGGCGCACGGCCCGCACGGCCCCGGCGGAGTCCGCGGCCCAGACCCACCCGTGCTCGTCGAAGCTCGGGCGGGTCAGCCCCGTCCCGCTGAAGCGCTCCACGGGCTCCGACTCGCGGTCCACGGTCACCAGGGCGCCGGTGCCGGCGTCCACGAACGCGAAGTGCTCGGCGGCGGCGTCCATCGCCGGGCTGGAGGGCCGGTGGCCGTCCAGCGGCGCGAGGCCGCTGACGGCGTCGGTCTGGCCGCCCTGGTAGAACGCGAGCTCGCCGTCGCGCAGGCCGATCTGCCGGGACGGGACCGTGACGTCCTCGACCGGGGCCGCGTCGGTCCACCCGGCCCCGAGCTCCACGGGCGCGCCGTCCACGAGCAGCTCGACGTCGTTCACGGCGGTGAGCGAGCGCAGGCTCAGCGCGAGCTGGTCGTGCATCCGCCGGTTGGTCTCGATGTTCGCCGGGTCGAAGTCGGGCACGCTGAGCTCCACGGTGGCGGTGCCGTTGCGCACCGGCACCGCCGAGCGCGCCAGCGTGGTGCCGGCGGGGAAGGCGGTGCTCACCGCGCCGCGCAGGTAGGGGGCGGGGCCGCCGAGCAGGCCGCGCACGATCGAGGTGGACACGGGCGTGCGGTCGGGGAACCAGCGCGGGTCCGCGACGAAGTTGCTCTGGTCCGTGTCGGCGAAGTACAGCTGGTGGGGCTCGAAGATCTCCTCGAAGTCCGAGGCGGTGAGCACGGTGGCGTCGGGGGCGTCCGAGATCCGCCACTGCCCGTCCACCTGGACCACGTCGAAGTCGAGCACCTCGGCGGCCCCGGCGGGCTTGCGCTCGATCACGCCCGTGCCGTCCACCACGGCGGCGATCTCCAGGCTCATCCGGTACTCGTTCTCCTCCAGCCGGGGCACGAGCGACGGCTCGCCGCGGTGCACGATGGTGCGCGCGTCGGGGTGCCAGGTCGCCGCGAGCTCCGGGGTCAGGTACTCCCGGGCCACGGAGTAGTCGTCGTCCACGCCCGTGCCGGCGGCGAGGAAGCCGCGGACCACCTGCTCGGGCTCCGCGCCGTCCTGGGGGCCCGCCGGCGCGACGTCGTAGGTGGGCTCGGCCGTGGTGCGGGTGGGCTCGGCGTGGCGGTGGACCGGCCCGGAGCGCGGGATGGCGCCGCAGCCGCCGAGGACCACGGCCAGGCACAGGGCGGCGGCGGTCGCCCGGCGGCGGTGGGTGCTGCTCATGGCCGGCCCTCCTCGTCGGCCGGCGCCGCCGGAGGGGTCTGCTCCGGCGGCCGCACGGACGTCAGGACCAGGGTGCCGGTGGCCGTCACCTCCGCCGTCTCCGGGTAGGCGGCGGCGTCCGGGGGCAGCCCGACGGGGCTGGGGTCCTCCGGGCCGAGCCGGCGCGCGCGGGTGCGGGGCAGGGTGAGCCGGAAGCAGGCGCCCTCCCCCGGGGCGCCCCAGACGTCGAGGCGGCCCCCGTGCAGGCGGGTGTCCTCGGTGGCGATGGCCAGGCCCAGGCCGGTCCCGCCCGTGGTGCGGGCCCGGGCGGGGTCGGCGCGCCAGAAGCGGTTGAACACCTTCTCCGCCTCCTCCTCGTCCATGCCGATGCCGTGGTCCCGCACGGCCACGGCCGCCGCGACGTCGGAGGCGCCCACGACGATGTCGATGGGCCGGCCCTCCCCGTGCTCCAGGGCGTTCACGACGAGGTTGCGCAGGATCCGCTCGATCCGCCGCTGGTCGCCCTGGACCGTGCAGCGGGACAGCTCGGAGCGCACGCGCACGGCCGACCCCGAGGAGACCGCGAGCGGGGCGGCGCCCTCCACGACGTCGTGCACCACCGAGAACAGCTCCACGCTGGTCACCTCCAGCCGGGCGGCGCCGGCGTCGAAGCGGGAGATCTCGAGCAGGTCGGCCAGGAGGGAGTCGAAGCGGTCCACCTGGTGGTAGAGCAGCTCGGCGGAGCGCCGGTTGACGGGGTCGAAGTCCTCGCGGGCGTTGAACAGCACCTCCGCGGCCATCCGGACCGTGGTCAGCGGGGTGCGCAGCTCGTGGGAGACGTCGGAGACGAAGGTCTGCTGCATCGAGGAGAGCTGCTCCAGCTGGGTGATCTGCTCCTGCAGGCTGTCGGCCATCCGGTTGAAGGAGCGCGCCAGCCGGGCGACCTCGTGCGAGCCGCTGACCGGCAGGCGCACCCCGAGGTCGCCCTCGGCGAGCTGCTCGGCCACCCGGGCCGTGCTGGAGACGGGGCGGACGACCTCCCGGGTCACGTACCAGACGATCGCGCCCACGAGCAGGAGCAGCACCACGACCGACAGCAGCAGCACCGCGTGCATCGCGTCGAGGGTCCGCTGGGGCTCGGAGAAGTCGTAGACGAGGTAGAGCCCGTAGCGGGAGTTCTGGTAGAGCTCCACCACCGTGCCCACGACGACGACCGGGGCCTCGTCGCCGTTCTCCGTCATCGGCACCGACGCGGGCTGCCAGAACACCCCGTCCTGCTCCGCGAGCCGCTCCTGCAGCTCCTGCGGGACGGTGCTCGACGTCATCCACGGGCTCTGGCTCTGCGCCGGGATGAGGGTCTGCCCGCTCGTGTAGTCCATCGGCAGGAGGATCCAGCGCTCCGTCTCGGCGCCGTCGACCGAGAGCGCGCCCAGGGAGGAGGCGACGAGCGCCTGCAGCTCGTCGCGGTCCGAGGCGTCCGAGGCGTCGAAGCTGTCCTGCACCTGCTCGAAGTCCGCGGTGGCCGAGGCGAGCACCTGGTCGAGGCGCTCGCTGAAGAGCCGGTCGGCGATCTGGTGCGAGAGGAAGCTGCCCGTGACGAAGAACGCCAGTGCCGTCAGGGACAGGGACACGGCGATGGCGCGGAACTGCAGGGACTGCCGCCAGCGGCGCGCCAGGAGGAGCCGGAACAGCTGCAGGCGGCGGCCCGTGGCGCGGACCGGCCCGCGGCGCCGGGGGGAGGCGACGGCGTCCGGCGGGGTCATCGGGCGGACGAGCCCGCCTTGTAGCCGACACCGCGCACGGTGACCACGATCTCGGGGTTCTCCGGGTCCCGCTCGACCTTGGAGCGCAGCCGCTGCACGTGGACGTTGACCAGCCGGGTGTCGGCGGCGTGCTGGTAGCCCCACACGTCGCGCAGCAGCATCTCGCGGGAGAAGACCTGGTGCGGGGCCCGGGCCAGGGCGGTGAGCAGGTCGAACTCGAGCGGGGTGAGGTTGATCTCGTGGTCGCCGCGGTGCACGCTGTGCCCGCTGACGTCGATGGTCAGGTCACCGATCCGCAGCTCGGAGGAGTGGGCGCGCTCGACCGGGCGCAGACGGGCCCGGACCCGGGCCACGAGCTCGGCCGGCTTGAAGGGCTTGGGCACGTAGTCGTCGGCGCCGGCCTCCAGCCCGCGCACGACGTCGACGGTGTCCGACTTCGCGGTGAGCATCACGACCGGGACGTCGGAGATGGTGCGGATCTCACGGCAGACCTGGATGCCGTCCTTGCCCGGGAGCATGAGGTCGAGCAGCAGCAGGTCCGGGCGCACGGCGCGGAACGTGTCCACGGCCGTGCCGCCGTCGTAGCAGAAGACGGGCTCGAAGCCCTCCGCGGTCAGGACGATCCCGATCATCTCCGACAGGGCAGCGTCGTCGTCGACGACCAGTATTCGCGCGTTCATCGCCTCTCCGCTGGGATCGGGCGGACCCGCCGAAGGCGGCTCCCGCCGTGGCCCCGGGAGGTCCGGGGCACCGTGCTGGACCGGGGTCCACCTGCATTGTCCCCGATCCCGGCCGGGCCGCGCACCTCGGCGCGCTGTGTGTCGACCGCCACGGGGGCCCGCCTCACGCCTCGGCCGCGGTGCGGGCGAGGGCCGAGGCGGTTCCGGTGACGCGGGAGAGGACCTCGCGCACCCCGTCGGGGCCCAGGGCGAGGAGGTCCTCCCGGGGCGTGATGCGCACGCGGTCCAGGGCCCCCGCGGGCAGCCCCAGGTCACGCCAGATCCGCCACACCGCCGCGGCGAGCGCCTCGGCGCCGGCTCCGGCGGGGGGCACGGGGACGAGGCCGAGCCACAGCTCGGTGCCGTTCTCCACGAGCGCCGCGAGCGGTTCCCAGTCGCGGGCGGTGCCCTCCGGGGCGGTCAGCTGCACGGCGTCGGCACCGGCCTCCGGGGCCAGCCGGGAGTCGACCCCCGGGGGAAGCCGCAGCGCGACGGCGGCGGCCCCGGCCTGCCGGCAGGCCTCCACCACGGCGGCCAGGGAGGTCCGGGCCTCCGCCGCGGGCACGGCCCGCAGGGTCCGGTAGCCGCTCATCGTGGGCAGGGTGCCCGCGAGCACCTGCGCCAGGTCCGGCTCGTCCAGCTGGACGACGATCTCGCGGCCGGGCGCCGCGGCCCGCACGGCGCGCACGTGCGCGGTGACGCCGGAGGCCAGGGAGTCGCGCAGGTCGCGGCGGGCGCCGTGGTCCTTGAGGGCGCGCTCCCCGGCGTGCAGGTGCAGCCGGGCGGCGAGGGTGAGCGGGCCGAGCAGCTGGGTCTTGACCGGGGCGTCGTCGCCGCCGCTCTCGGCGCCGATCACGTCGGCGAGGACGTTGACGTCGCCGGCCAGCAGGGCCCGGGCGGCCCGGGAGTCCTTGCCGGGGACCCCGGAGACGCGCAGCCCGTGCGGCTGGCGGTCCGCGTGGAGCTCGTCGAGCACCGCGGCGGTGCGGGCCACCGGGTCCGCGGCCGGCCCGCGGGCGGGCAGCGACGGCAGGAAGGAGAGGTGCGGGGCCCCGAGCTCCCCGCGCAGCAGCGTGACGGTCTCCACCACGTCGGTGCCGGGCATCGCGCCCAGGGCCGTGCCCACGACGTGCGGGACGTCGGGGTCGGTGCGGCGGGGGTCGGGTGCGCGGTTCACGACTCGTCCGGGTCCTGCCGCCGGTGGTCCTCGGAGATGGCCACGTGGTGGCGGATGACCTCGCTGATGATGAAGTTCAGGAACTTCTCCGCGAACTCCGGGTCGAGCTGGGCGGAGGCGGCGAGGGCGCGCAGCCGGCCGATCTGGGCCGTCTCGCGGTCCGGGTCCCCGGCGGGCAGGCCGTGGGTGGCCTTGAGCACCCCGACGCGCTGGGTGGCCTTGAACCGCTCGGCGAGCAGGTGCACGAGGGCCGCGTCGATGTTGTCGATGGTGCCGCGGATGGACTGCAGCTCGGCGAGCACCTCGGGATCCGCCTCGCCCCGCAGCGAGGACGCCGCGGGGTCGAAGTCGTGGTGGGCACGGACGTCGGCGGAGGCGTGGGGGTGCGGAGCGCTCATGCCCGCCAGTCTATCGGCCGGCGCCGGACCCGCCCGCGACGTCCGGGCGGGCCAGCGAGTGCGCGCGGTCCACGGTGGCCTGCCCGAGCACGCGGGTTCCCTGGTAGAGCACGACGGACTGCCCGGGGGCGACCCCGCGCAGCGGCTCCTCGAGCCGGACCACCAGCTCGGGCAGCGGGGCGCCGCCGTCCCCCTCGACGAGCTCCAGGTGCGCCCGGGCGGCCACTGGGTCCCCGTGCGCACGGACCTGCGCGAGGACGGGGAACGACGCCGACGCCTCCCCCGCCGCGGCCCCGGGCCGCAGCACCGGCGCCGCCTCGGGCACGGGCGCCCCGGCCCAGGAGGGGCGGATCCCGCGCAGCTCGTCCACGGCGAGCATCGACTCCGGGCCCACGACCACCTCGTTGGTCTTCGGCCGGATCTCCAGCACGAAGCGCGGCTTGCCGTCGGGGGCGGGGGTGCCGATCCGCAGGCCCTTGCGCTGGCCCACGGTGAACGCGTTGGCCCCGGGGTGGGTGCCGACGACGGTGCCCTCGACGTCGCGGATCTCGCCCTCGCGCATCTCGATGCGCTCCGCGAGCCAGCCGCGGGTGTCGCCGTCGGGGATGAAGCAGATGTCGTGGGAGTCGGGCTTCTGCGCCACGGACAGGCCGCGGCGGGCCGCCTCGGCCCGCACCTCGGCCTTGGACGGGGTGTCGGCCAGCGGGAGCAGCACGTGCTCGAGCTGCTCGGCGGTGAGCACCCCCAGCACGTAGGACTGGTCCTTGGCCCAGTCCGCGGCCCGGTGCAGCTCCCGCCGGCCGTCGGCGTCCTGGACGACCTTGGCGTAGTGGCCGGTGCACACGGCGTCGAAGCCCAGGGCGAGGGCCTTCTCCAGCAGGGCCGCGAACTTGATCTTCTCGTTGCAGCGCAGGCACGGGTTGGGCGTGCGCCCGGCGGCGTACTCGGCGACGAAGTCGTCGACGACGTCGGCCTGGAAGCGCTCGGAGAAGTCCCACACGTAGTAGGGGATGCCCAGCACGTCGGCGGCGCGCCACGCGTCCCGGGAGTCCTCGATCGTGCAGCAGCCGCGGGAGCCGGTGCGCAGGGTGCCGGGGGTGCGGGAGAGGGCCAGGTGCACGCCCGTGACGTCGTGGCCGGCGTCGACGGCCCGGGCCGCCGCCACGGCCGAGTCGACGCCGCCGCTCATGGCTGCCAGTACTCGCACGGTCGGGTCCTTCCCCTGCGCGGGGGCAGGTGGGTCGGGGTCGGGGGTCGTGGGCTCAACGACCCGGTGCCGGGGCCTATTCCCGGCACCGGGGGGCGGCTCAGCCCGGGGGCGTGCCGGAGAGCCCGGCGCGCCGGGCCCGGGCGTGGACCTCGGGCAGCGCGTCGAGCAGGGCGTCGACGTCGGCCTCGGTGCTCGTGCGCCCCAGGCTGAAGCGCTGGGCCCCGCGGGCGGTGGCCTCGTCCAGGCCCATGGCCAGCAGCACGGAGGACGCCCGGGGCACCCCGGCGTGGCAGGCGGAGCCGGTGGAGGAGGCGATCCCGGCGCCGTCGAGCAGGAACAGCAGCGAGTCCCCCTCGCACCCGGGGAAGGTGAAGTGGGCGTTGCCGGGCAGCCGGGCACCCGTGTGCTCGGGGTCCTCCGGCCCGCGCAGGACGGCCTCCGGCACGACCCGCCGCACGCCCGCCACCAGGCGGTCGCGCAGGCCCGCGAGCCGCTCGGCCTCCTCGGCCCGCTCGGCCACGGCCTCCCGGGCCGCGACCCCGAAGCCGGCGAGCGCGGCGGCGTCGAGGGTGCCGGAGCGGATCCTGCGCTCCTGCCCGCCGCCGTGCTGGACCGGCGCGAGCCCCACCGCGCGCCCGGCCACGAGGGCTCCCGCGCCCACCGGTCCGCCCACCTTGTGCGCCGAGACGGCCAGCGTGGTCAGCCCGGGCAGGTGCGCGTCGACGGGCAGGGAGCCGAAGGCCTGGACGGCGTCGCAGTGGAAGGGGACGCCGAACTCCTCGGCGAGCGCGGCCAGCTCCGCCACGGGCTGGACGGTGCCGACCTCGTTGTTGGCCCACATGACGCTCAGCAGCGCCACGGCGCCGGGGTCCCGGGCCAGCTCCGCCCGGACCGCGGCCGGGTCCACCCGGCCGGCGGCGTCGACGGGCAGGTGCACGGGCTCGGCGCCCTCGTGCTCGGCCAGCCACTCCACGGTCTCGGCGACCGCGGCGTGCTCCACCGAGGAGACGAGGATGCGGCGGCGGCGCGGGTCGGCCTCCCGGCGGTGCCGGTACAGGCCCTGCACGGCCAGGTTGTCGGCCTCGGTGCCCCCGGAGGTGAAGATCACCTCGACGGGGTCCGCGCCGAGGGCCGCGGCGACGTCGTCACGGGCCTGTTCGACCACCGTGCGTGCCGACCGCCCGGCCCGGTGCAGCGAGGAGGGGTTGCCGCCGCGGGCCAGCTGCTCGGTGACCGCGGCGAGCGCGGAGGGCCGCAGGGGCGCGGTGGCGGCGTGGTCGAGGTAGACGGGACGGTGCGGCACGCCCTCCAGTCTACGGACGCCGGGCCGGGCGCCGGCCCGGCGTCCGTAGACTGGCGGGCATGCTCCGCATCCTCTTCCACACCCCCGAGATCCCGGGCAACACCGGCAACGCGATCCGCCTGGCCGCCGTCACCGGGGCCGAGCTGCACCTCGTGGAGCCGCTGGGCTTCGACTTCGGCTCCGCGCACCTGCGCCGGGCCGGCCTGGACTACCACGACCTCGCCGTGCTCACCGTGCACCCCGACCTGGAGACGGCGTGGGCGGCGCTGGCCCCGGAGCGGGTCTTCGCCTTCACCACGGACGGGGAGCTGGCGCACACCGACGTCGCCTACCGCCCCGGCGACGTGCTGCTCTTCGGCCGCGAGTCCGTGGGGCTGCCCGCGGAGGTGAAGGCGGACCCGCACGTCACCGCGCGGGTCCGGATCCCGATGCTGCCCGCCCGCCGCTCCCTCAACCTCGCGAACTCGGCGTCCATCGCCGTCTACGAGGCCTGGCGCCAGCTGGGCTTCGCCGGCGCCGGCCGGTAGCCCGGCCGACGCCCGGCCGGGATCAGGACTGCTCGGCCGCGTCCCCGACGGTCACCTCGACGGTGCGCTCCTCGCCGTCGCGCCGGAACGTCATGCTGCCGGTCCCGCCGGCCGGCAGCTCCCGCACGGCCGCGGTGAGGGAGTTCGCGTCCTCGATCCGGTGCCCGTTGAACTCGGTGACGACGTCGTCGACCTCCAGCCCGGCCTCGTCGGCCGGCGAGCCCGGGACGACCTCGCGCACCACGGCGCCGTCGGAGAACGCCCGGCTCTGCCCGTCCGCGGCGGGCGCGGCGCTGACGCTCGTGCCGAGGTAGCCGTGGCTGGCGCTGCCGTCCGCGATGATCTCCTCGGCCACGCGCCGGGCGGTGTCGATCGGGATCGAGAAGCCGACCCCGATGTTGCCGGCCTCCGTGGCGGCCCCGGCCGAGGCGATCGCCACGTTGATCCCGATCACCTCGCCGTCGGTGTTGATCAGCGGACCGCCCGAGTTGCCCGGGTTGATCGCGGCGTCGGTCTGCATCACGTTGAGGTAGACCGACGCCGCGGCGCCCTGCGAGCCCCCGCCCCGGCCCTCCTCGTCCGGGAGGTCGAAGAAGAAGTCGTTGCCGTCGCCCTGCTCGGAGCCGCCCTCCGAGGGCGTGGACGGCGCGGCGGAGGAGGCCACGGCGATGGTGCGGTTCAGGGTGGAGACGATGCCGTCGGTCACCGTTCCCGCGAGCCCGAGGGGGGCCCCGATCGCGATCGCCGTGTCGCCCACGTTGACGTCCTCCAGGGAGCCCAGGGTCGCCGGCGTCAGGCCCTGCACGTCGATCTTGAGCACCGCGAGGTCGGAGAGCGGGTCCGTGCCGACCACGGTGGCCCGGTGGACGCTGCCGTCCTCGAGCTGGACCTCGATGCCGGGGTCGCTGGCCGTGCCGTCGAGCGTCACCACGTGCGTGTTGGTCAGGATGTGGCCCTCGTCGTCGAGGATCACGCCGGAGCCGGAGCCGGACTGGCCGCCGCCGGAGGCGGAGATCGTCACCACCGACGGGGAGGCCTTGACCGCCGCCGCGGTGACCGCGTTCACCTCGTCCTGGTCGTTGACGATGATCGACTCCGACGTCGAGCCGCCGGCGACCGTGCCGGTGCCGCCTCCGTCCAGCAGGGCGTCGGTCCCCACGGCCGCCCCCGCTCCCACGAGCGCGGCGAGCGCCATGCCGGTGACCAGGGCGCCCGCCGAGAAGCCCTTGCGCCGGCCGGGACGGGGCCCCTCGGGCGCCTCCCCGGCGCCGCTCCCCCACCCGGGCTGCGCGGCGGGGTGCCCGGACCCGTCCGGCGCGGCCCCGTAGACGGGGCGGGCGCCCGGCGCGGGCGCTACGCCGGACGACCAGGGATCCTGCGACGGGCGGTCGCCGACCGGCGGGATCGGCTGCGTGTGCTGGGTCTCGGCGTCGAAGCGCGGGTCGCGGGGCTCGGACATGGGGGCTCTCCTCCTGGGAACGGCCGGGCCCGGGCCGCCGGGCGGGGCGGTACGGGCGGATCTGCTCCCCAGTATCCCGGTCGGCACTGAAACTACGCTGAGAGGCCTCACCGCGGCCCGGGAGCGGTCCGGGAGTCGTCCGGAAGCCGCCCGGGCGGATCCTGGGCACCGTCCGCACGGCCCCGGTGCGCTCGACAGCCTCCTTGCGATTTCGCCCTGCGCGTAGGCATCCCGTCCTCCGGGACGGCGCCGCGGCCCCGCCCTAGAATCGGGACCACCGACCACGTGAGGGAGATCATGCACTGGTGCCCCGTGTCCCGCCGCACCGCCGCCGGCTGCGGCCTGGCGCTCGCCCTGCTCGTGCCCGCGGGGGCGGCCGTCGCGGAGCCGCCCGTGGACGTGCCCCCGGGCGAGCGGATCGTCGACGACTCCGGGGTGCTGCAGGACCCCGCGGCGCTGGAGGCGGACGTGCGCGACCTCGCCACGGAGGAGGGCGTCAACCTCACGGCGGTGTTCGTCGAGACGTTCACCAGCCCCGACCAGCCGGAGGCGTGGCTGGAGGAGTTCGCCGCGCTCAACGGCTTCGGCAGCTCCGACGCCGTGCTGGTCGTGGCCACCGAGGACCGCCAGGCGCGCTTCGCGGCCTCCTCCGCCGGCCCGCTGGACCAGGCGCAGCAGGAGCGCATCTACCGTGAGCACATCTCCCCCGCCCTGTCCGCGGAGGACTGGGACGGCGCGGTCCGCGGAGCGGTCGAGGGCATCGACGCCGAGCTCGGCGGCACCGGCGGCGGCGAGGAGGGCGCCTCCGGCGGCGGCGCGGGCGCGGGGATCCTGGGCCTCGGCGCCCTGGGCCTGGGCGGCCTGGCCGTCTACGGCATCGCCGCGCGGAACAAGAAGCGCCGGCAGCGCGGGCCGCAGCACGACGGCCGGCCGGCCGCGCAGGAGCACCCGGCCGGACCCTATCCGGACGTGCCGGTGCCCGAGCTGCGCAAGCGCGCCGGGACGCTGCTGGTGGCCACCGACAACGCGATCCAGCACTCCGAGCAGGAGCTGGCCTTCGCCCAGCTGCAGTACGGGGACGAGCAGGTGGAGCCCTTCCGCCGGGCCATCCAGGACGCCAAGAAGCACATGCAGGCCTCCTTCGCCCTGCAGCAGCAGCTCGAGGACCACATCCCGGACACCGAGGAGCAGCAGCGGGCCTGGCTCGCCGAGATCATCGCCCGGTCGCAGGACGCCCAGCGCCCCCTCCAGGAGCACCAGCAGGCCTTCAGCTCCCTGCGGCAGCTGGAGACCCGGGCCCCGGACGCGCTCGCGGACGTCCAGCGCGAGGCCGAGGCCGTGCGGCCCCGTTTCGGCACCGCCGACGCCCGGCTGCGCGAGCTCGCCGCCCGCTACAACGACACCGCGCTCGCCCCGGTCCGCGACAACATCGACCAGGCTCGCGACCGCCTCGACTTCGTGGGCGCCGCCGTGGACGAGGCCCGCGAGGAGCTCGGGGCCGGCCGCACGAGCGACGCCGTGGTGGACATCCGCGCGGCCGAGGAGGGCGTGGGCCAGGCCCGGGGCCTGCTCGACGCCGTGGACCACGCCGCCACCGAGCTCGCCGCCGCCGAGGAGTCCCTCCGGGACGCCGTGACCATCGCCCAGCGGGACGTCGCCGAGGCGGACGCCCTCGTCCGCCGCGGGTCCAACCCGGAGCTGGCCGGGGCCGTGGCCGGTGTCGCCGCCGTGCTGCGCACCGTCGAGGAGCAGATGCGCGCCGGGCGCATCGACCCGCTCGGGCTGAGCCGCCGGCTGGCCGTGGCCAAGGACGAGCTCGACAAGGGGCTCGCCTCCGTGCGCTCGCAGAACGACCGCGACCGCTCCGCGCGGGAGACCCTCGCCCACACCCTCGTCTCCGCGCAGGCCCAGGTCAGCTCGGCCAGCGAGTACATCTGGGCCCGCCGCGGCGGCGTGGGCCCGGAGGCCCGCACCCGCCTGGCCGAGGCCGAGCGCTGCCTGGAGGCCGCCCAGCACGCACGGCAGTCGCAGCCCTCCGAGGCCCTCGGCTACGCCAACCAGGCCATCCGGCTCGCCGGCGAGGCACAGTACGCCGCCCAGCGGGACGTGGAGTCCTTCTCCTACGGCGGCTTCGGCGGGCCGATGGGCATGGGCGGCTACCGGGGCCGGTCCAACAGCGGGCTCGGCGGGGCGATGCTCGGCGGGATCCTGCTCGGCTCCATCCTCAACGGCGGCGGCGGCTTCAGCGGCGGCGGCTTCGGCGGCGGCGACGGTGGTGGCGGCTTCGGCGGCAGCTTCGGCGGCGGCTTCGGCGGCGGCTTCGGCGGCGACATCGGCGGGGGGTTCTGAGCGCCGCCGCCCGACCGGACCGCGGCCCGCCCGGCCAGGACCACGACCTCCACCCCGACCTCCACTCCGACCACGATTCCGACCCCGACCCCGACCACGACCGTCCGACGATCCGGGAGACCCCTCCCGGCAGCACCAGAGGAGAGAAGGAACCATGATCAAGCAGTCCATCTTCGGCCGCATCGCCCAGCTCGCGAAGGCCAACATCAACGCCATGATCGACGCCGCCGAGGACCCGCAGCTCATGCTGGACCAGATGGTGCGCGACTACACCGAGAACATCCGGGAGGCCGAGGCCGCCGTCGCCCAGACCATCGGCAGCCTCCGCCTGCTGGAGCAGGACCACGCGGAGGACGTGCGCGAGGCCCAGGAGTGGGGCAACAAGGCCCTGGCCGCCTCCAACCGGGCGGAGGAGTTCCGCGCCTCGGGCCGGTCCTCCGAGGCCGAGAAGTTCGACAACCTCGCCAAGGTCGCCCTCCAGCGCCAGATCCAGTACGAGACGGAGGCGCGGGGCACCGAGCCGCAGATCCAGTCCCAGACCCAGGTCGTGGAGAAGCTCAAGGACGGGCTCAACAAGATGCGCGGGAAGCTCCAGGAGCTGTCCAACAAGCGCGACGAGCTCAACGCCCGGCAGAAGTCCGTCCAGGCGCAGTCGCAGGTCCAGGACGCCATCAAGGCCTTCGACGTGCTCGACCCGACCAGCGAGGTCTCCCGCTTCGAGGACAAGATCCGCCGCGAGGAGGCCCGCCTGCTCGGCCAGCAGGAGCTCGCCTCCTCCTCCCTCGACGCGCAGTTCGAGTCCCTGGAGGCCCTGGGCCAGCAGAGCGAGATCGAGGCCCGGCTGGCGGCGCTGAAGTCCCGCAACGCCGAGAAGATCGTCTCCTCCGAAGAGGTCTGACGGGCGGCTGCCCCCGGCACCGCAGAGGCCCCACGGCGCACGGCCGTGGGGCCTCAGCCGTGCCCGGGGCCGCGCGCGGCGGCCCCGCCGGGCGCCGGGGCGGCGGCGTCCGCGGCGGGCACGACGAAGGCCCCCGGACCGTGACGGTCCGGGGGCCTTCCGTGGTTGCGGGGGCAAGATTTGAACTTGCGACCTCTGGGTTATGAGCCCAGCGAGCTACCGAACTGCTCCACCCCGCGGCGACAGGTACGACTATACGTGCCGCGGGGTGGAGCCGCAAACCGGCTGCTCGGCCGGCTACTCGGCGGGCTGCTCGGGGGCCAGCGCGCCCTCGGCCTCCGGGGCGACGACGCCGTCCGCCTCGAGCGCCCGCTCGATGGCGTCCTGCAGCCGCTGCTGGGCCTCCCCGTAGGCGGTCCAGTCGCCGTCCGCGAGCGCCTGCTCCGATTCCTGGATCGCCCGGTTGGCCTCCAGCAGGGCGTCGTCGAGACCGCCGCCACCGGCGGGGGCCTCGCCCTCCGCCGGGGCCTCCCCGTCCGGGGTCTGCGCCTCGGCGTCGTTCACGCCGGCGCCGGCGGAGGTCTGGGCGCCGGAGTCGCCGCCGAAGACCTCGTCGAGCGCCTCCTCCAGGGTGGGCGCGAAGCCGACCTCCTCGCCGAAGCCGACGAGCACGCGCCGCAGCGTCGGGTACGCGGCGTCGCCCGAGGACTGCACGTAGACCGGCTGCACGTAGAGCATGCCGCCGCCGGCGGGCAGGGTGAGCAGGTTGCCGTTGATCACCTCGGACGCGCCCTGGCGGAGCAGGTTCAGCTCCGTCGAGACGTCGGTGTCCGAGTTGAAGAGGTTCTGCGCCTGGCCGGGCCCGGGCACCACCGAGGAGCGCGGGAGCTCGAGCAGGCGCAGCGTGCCGTACTCCTCGCTCTTCACGCCGTCCTCGCCGGTGCCGGCGTCGGAGTTGGCCGAGAGGTAGCCGTACATCACGTTGCGGGTGTTGCCCGTCTCCGACTGCTGCGGGATGAAGGACGTGGTGAGGGAGAAGTTGGCCTCCTCCTCACCGGGCATGCGCATCGACAGGTAGTACGGCGGCAGTGCGACCTCGGAGTCCTGCGTCGGGTCGTTGGGCACGGACCAGACGTCGTCGTTCTGGTAGAAGCTGTTCGGGTCCGTCACGTGGTAGCGGTTGAGCAGCTCGCGCTGGACCTTGAACATGTCCTGCGGATAGCGCACGTGGGCCATCAGCTCCGCCGACATCTCGGAGTAGGGCTTGAGCGTGCCCGGGAAGACGTTCTGCCACGCCTTCAGCACCGGGTCCTGGTCGTCCCAGGCGTACAGGGACACCGAGCCGTCGTAGGCGTTGACCGTGGCCTTGACCGAGTTGCGGATGTAGTTCACCCGCTCCGGCGGCAGCGTCGCGGCGGCGCCCTGGGCCGTCTGGGTGTCCTGCGTGGCCTCCTCCAGCACCGACGGCGTCGAGTACGGGTAGGCGTCGGAGGTGGTGTAGGCGTCGACGATCCACTGCACCTGGCCGTCGATGATCGCCGGGTACGGGGCGCCGTCGACCGTCAGGTAGGGGGCGACCTTCTCGATCCGCTCGCGCGGGTCCCGGTCGTAGAGGATCTGGGACTCCGGGCGCACGGCGTCCGACAGGAGCAGGTCCGAGGACTGGAACTTGATGCCGTAGGCCAGGCGGTTGAAGAAGTTGCCGATGCTGGGCCCGCCGTTGCCGGCGAACGTGGTCTTGGCGTCGCCGGCCTCGTCCCCGGCCGTCTGCGGGCGGTCCAGCTCGAGCGGCTCGTCGCCCTCCCCGCCGCCGACGATCGAGTACATCGGGGAGTTCTCGCCGAAGTAGATGCGCGGCTCGTAGTCGTCGGAGATGACGCCCCGGGAGGGGATGCCGGACTGCATGAACTGCGGCTTGCCGTCCGCCTCGACCCGGCTGCCGTAGGCCGCGACCACGCCGTAGCCGTGCGTGTAGACCACGTGCTGGTTGTACCAGCCCTGGTTCTGGTCCGGGTTCAGCTCGCGCGTGGCGATGACCGTGTCCTGGACCTCGCCGTCGATCTCGTAGCGGTCCACGTTGAGGGTGTCGGGGAACTGGTAGTACGGGCGGAACTGCTGCAGCTGGGAGAACGCGGAGGAGACCACGTTGGGGTCCAGCAGGCGGATGTTCGACGTCGTCTCGGTGTCCTGGCGCAGCGCGCCCTGCTCGGTCTGGGTGGTGGCGTCGTAGGGCATCACCTCGGCCGCGTCGAGCCCGTACGCCGAGCGGGTGAGCTGGATGTTGCGCTCGATGTACTGGCTCTCCAGGGCCTGCTCGGTCGGCAGCACCTGGAAGCGCTGGACGATCCACGGGTAGATCCCGCCGGCCACGACCGCAACCACGAGCAGCATGGCCGTGCCGATCACCGGCAGCCGCCAGCGGCCGATGATGGACGCCACGACGAACAGGACCGCGACGATCAGCGCCGCCGCGGCGAGGATCGCCTTGGTGGGGATCACCGCGTTGACGTCGGTGTACAGCGCACCCGTCCACTCCCCGGAGGTCGACTGCAGGGTGGAGTACCGGTCCAGCCAGAAGTTCGCCGCCTGCAGCAGCAGGAACAGCGCGGCCAGCACGCCCAGGTGCACCCGGGAGGCCCGGGTGGTGGACAGCCCGCGCTCGGTGATCCGGATGCCGCCGTAGACGTAGTGCATCAGGATCCCCGCGACGCCGGCCAGCAGGATCGCCGAGACCAGGAAGCCGATGAGGAAGCGCAGGAACGGGAGGGTGAAGACGTAGAAGCCCAGGTCCAGGCCGAACTGCGGGTCCTCCTGGCCGAACGGCTCCTGGTTGAGGAACAGCAGGACCGTGTCCCACTGGGTCATCGCCGTGCTCGCCGCGAAGAGCCCGAACAGCACCGGCACGACGATCATGACGATCTTGCGGACCGGCTCGAGGGCCTCCTGGTAGCGGCGCAGGTTGTCGTCGACGATCGACTCGGCCGTGATCGGCCGGCTGCGGTAGGCGAAGAACAGGCTCGCGAACATCAGCGCGGCCACGAGCACCGCGGAGACCACGAAGATCGCGATCTTCGTGGCGTTCTCGGTGAAGAACACGCTGAGGTAGCCCAGCTGGTCGTACCACAGGACGTCCGTGTAGAGCTGGGTCAGCCCCACGAAGGCGGCCACGAGGACCAGCACGATGACCACGGTCGGCCAGAGCGCACCCCGTTTCCGCCGCTGTCCGGCTGGCTGCTGCCTCGGTGGTCGGGGGGCTGTGGGTCCGGCGGTCACTGGTTACCTCTGCATTTCGCGTCGATCGTCAGGTGTGGTGCGTGGAGTCGTGGGTGCTGCACTGCCCCGGGCGGGATCGGGTCCGCCGACGGATCGACGGGGGGCCCCGACCATTCTGCCCGGGCCGTTCTCGGGGGTGCAATCGTGCACGCTGCGGTCCTCATGTGTCGGTGCACCCGGGCAGCGCCGAGAGGTCCCGGTCCTCGGCGACGGCCTCCGCGGCGGCCACGGCGTCGTCGAGGGTGCCCACGGACACCGCCGTCAGGCCCTCGGGCACGTGGCCCCGTGCCTCGGCGCAGTTGCCCTCGGGGACCAGGAACACCTCGGCCCCCGCCTGCTGGGCCCCCTCGAGCTTCTGCCGGATCCCGCCGATGGGCCCGACGTCCCCCTCGGGGGTGATGGTGCCGGTGCCCGCCAGGTGCCGGTCGCCGGCGATCGAGCCCGGGGTCATCTCGTCCACGAGCCCGAGGGCGAACATCATGCCCGCGCTGGGGCCGCCGACCTCGTCGAGCTCGAAGTCCACGTCCACGGGGAAGTCGAAGTCGGGCACGAGGAAGACGCCGAGCTGCCAGGCGCCGGTCGCCTCGTCGCGCACGGTGTCCACCGCGACCTCGCGCGGCTCGCCGGAGCGCTCGACCTCCAGGCGCACGCCCCGCTCCCCCGCCGCGTCGAGCGCGCCCTTGAGGCCGGACAGGGACGAGACGGTCGAGCCGTCGACGCGGCGCAGCACGTCGCCGCTCTCCAGCACCCCGTCGGCCGGGCCGCCGGGCACGGTGCCGTGCACCGACAGCTCCGTGTCGAAGCCGATGCCCAGGTGGTCCAGGGCCGCCGCGACGGCGTGCTCCTGCGAGGACGACATCGCCAGCATCCCGGCGTCGTCCACCTCCTGCCCGGAGACCTCGCGCGGATAGAGGCTGTCGGCCGGCACCACGGAGGCGGAGGGGTCCAGCCAGGAGCCCAGGACCGTGAGGACGTTGACGTGCCTGGTGGGGCCCCCGGTGACGTAGACCGTGGTGAGGTCCAGGACGGAGTCGCTCGGATAGGTGGGCGCGCCGCTCACGCCCAGCAGCTGCCGGCCGTCGTGCTCCCCCACCGTGTTGAACGTGGGCCCCGGCGACTCGATCACGAACGGCGCGGGCAGCACCGTCCCGGCGAGCAGCAGCCCGGCGGACCCCAGCAGCGCCCACGACTCGAGGCTGCGGCGGCGCAGGCCGCGGCGCGGGCGGGGGGAAACGGTCACGGGCAGTCCTCGGCGGTCGTCGGTGGGGCCGGGGCCGGGCGCCTCCCGGTCCGGACGGTCCAGTTTATCGCGGCGGAGCCCCCCGTGAGCTTCCAGCGAACTGGGAGTTGGCCCATGGTCGGCCCCGACCGGGGATCGCTAGGCTGGACGCAGAGACGTCGGGAGCGCCCGCGCGCCCCGATCCCGAGACCGATCCGACGAAACGGTGGACCCATGACTCCGCAGCCTCCCAACGACCGCTCCGGGGACACCCCCGGCGACACCCCCGGGGACGACTCCGGCGACCACCGCAAGGACCCCTTCCAGGAGATGCTCGAGCGCCTCATGGGCCAGGGCGGCATGAGCCCCGAGGACCTGGGCCGCGCCGGGATCCCGATGGACCCGCAGGCGATGTCCATGATGTTCCAGCAGATCCAGTCCATGATGGGCGCCGGCGCCGGGGAGGGGCCGGTGAACTGGAAGCTCGCCCACGACCAGGCCCGCCGGATCGCCGCGGCGGACGGCGACCCCTCCGTCACGCCCGCCCAGCGAGGGGCGGTGGAGGACGCCATGCGGCTCGCCGAGCTGTGGCTGGTGGACCACACCGAGTTCGGGCAGACCTCGATCCGCCCGCAGGCGTGGTCGCGCGCGGAGTGGATCGAGGCCACGCAGGAGACGTGGAAGGACATGACCGGCCCCGTCGCGGAGTCGGTGACCCAGGCGCTCACCGACGCCCTCACCCAGCAGCTCCCCGCCGAGCTGTCGAGCATGATGGGCGGGGCCTCCGGGATGCTGGCCGGCGCCGGCGGGATGCTGTTCGGCATGCAGCTGGGGCAGGCCATCGGCGGGCTCTCCCGCGAGGTGCTGTGCTCCACCGACATCGGTCTGCCGCTGGCGGAGGGCCGGTCCGGGCTGCTGCCCGCCAGCATCAAGGAGTTCGGCGAGGGCCTGGACATCCCGGCGCAGGAGATCATGCTCTACGTCGCCGTGCGCGAGGCCGCCCACGTCCGGCTGTTCGCGGCGAACCCCTGGCTGCGGGAGCACATCCTGGAGCTCATCAAGCGCTTCTCCGCGGGCATCCACATCGACATGTCCCGGATCGAGGAGGCGGCGCGGGACATCGACCCCATGGACCCCTCCAGCATGCAGGACGCCCTCTCCTCGGGGATCTTCGCCCCGCAGCAGACTCCGGACCAGGAGGCCACGCTCAAGCGGCTCGAGACGGTGCTGGCGCTCGTGGAGGGCTGGGTGCACGTGGTCACGGTCGACTCGACGGCCAACCTGCCCTCCGCGGGGGCGCTCTCGGAGACCGTGCGGCGCCGCCGTGCCTCGGGCGGCCCGGCCGAGCACGCCTTCGGGGCCCTGGTGGGCCTCGAGCTGCGCCCGCGCCGGCTGCGCGAGGCGGCGGAGTTCTGGCAGTACGTCGGCGAGCGCCGCGGGATCCAGGACCGCGACGGGCTGTGGGAGGCCGCGGAGCTGCTGCCCACCGACCAGGACCTGGACGACCCCGCGGGCTTCTCCGAGCGCCGCGGGCTGCTCACCGCCTCCGAGGACGAGGTCGACGCCGCGCTCCAGCGGCTGCTCTCGGGCGGCTACGAGGGCCCCGGCGCGGACGGCGGCGCCGGCCCGCAGCGGCCCGAGGGCGAGGGCCCTCAGGGCGGGGACGCGCCCCGCTGATCCTCCGCGGCCCGTCCCGACCGGTGGGCCCAGGCGGCGCCGTCGAGGAACGCCTGGGCCTTCCCGGCCAGCGGGTACCGGGCCTCCAGCTCCCGGAACCGGGGGCTGTGGTCGGCCTCGAGCAGGTGCGCCAGTTCGTGCACCAGCACGAAGTCGAGGACCCACTCCGGGGCCTCCTGGAGCTGCGCCGAGATCCGGATCACCCCGGTGGCCGGCGTCGCCGAGCCCCACCGCGTGTTCTGCCGCGCCGACCAGCGCACGTCCGAGGGCCGGGCCCGGCCCTCGAGGTGGCGCCGGGACAGCTCCCGGGCCCGTTCCAGGAGCCGGTCGTCGGACCGGCGGTCGGCGCCCCTGGCCGCTTCCCGGCGGCGGCGCTCCACGACCCGGGGGACGAGCTCCCGGGTCCAGTGCTCGATCTCCCGCCGGGTCGCGGACTGCGGGACGGAGAGCACCACCGTGTCCTCGCTCCAGTGCGCGGACACGGTCTTGCGGCGGCGGGCGGAGCGGCGCACGACGACCTCGGGCTGCGACGGTACGGGCATGGGCTCATTGAACACGCCCGCGCCGCCGGCCGCGAACCGGCGGTCCGGACGTGTGGACGGCCCCCGACGTGGACAGTGGACGGGCCGTGCTCGAGCGCGCGGCGGGCCCGGCCCGGGCCACAGTGGCGGCATCCCGCCCACCCGTCCGGAAGGTGCCCCCGTGCCGTTCCCCTCCGTCCCCGGTCCCCGCCCCGCGCCGCAGCCGGTCCCGCCCCGGCTCGAGCCGCCGCGCCCCGAGGAGGTGCACGTCCTGCTGCTGGGCCTCGACGGCCTGGCGGCCGGGCTGGCCGTGCTCCTGCTCCGCTGCGGGGTGCTCGGGCTCAACGTCAACGACGGCTCGCCCGTGGCCGCCGCCGACCTGGACACCGGCGTGTACCGTCGGGCCGATCTCGGCCGCCCCCGGGACGAGGTGCTGCGCCGGCGGCTGCGCGCGCTGGATCCCCGCTGCGTCCCGGTCAGCGCGCCGGAGCTGTTCCCCGGGGCGCTGCTGCCGGGCACGGTGGTGGTGCGCAGCACCGAGCACCCCCTGGCGGGCGGGGGCGGCGCGCTGTGGACGGAACCGGCCCTCGACCCGCGCCACCCCCTGGTGTCGTTGCACCACGCCGACGGCGCGCTGCTGCGCTGGCCCACGGTGCCCTGGGCGCACCGGCCGTGCCCGGACTGCCTGCGGGCCACCCTCGGTGCCCGGGAACCCGACCCGGTGCCGCGCGGCCCCGGTGCCGTCCTCACCGGCTGGGCGCGGCCCGCCCACGCGGAGGCCGTGGCCGGCGGTCTGGCGGTCGAGGTGCTGGCCGTGGCCCTGGACACGCTGTGGGGGGACGCGCTGCGGGGCGCGGGCGTCCCCGCGGAGCCGCGGGGCACCCCGGAGGGGACGGACGGCGGGTGGCCGCACGCCCGGCTCCTCGCCCCGCCGTGGCCCGGCGCGGAGGCGCTGCTGGAGCTCGACCGCAGCCGATGCCTGTGCGGCCTCGGTCAGGCGTGAGCCCGGGCTCCCCGGCCGCGCGGGCCGCGCGGCCGGGGCGGCTCGGTCTCCCGCAGTCCGTCCAGGAACCGTGAGGGCTTGCGCGTGGGCCGCCCGCCCGGGGTGCGGGACAGCGTCCAGGACAGCACCAGGTGCTCGCGGGCCCGGGTGATCCCCACGTAGAGCAGGCGGCGCTCCTCGTCGATCTCGTCCGCGGTCTCGGCGAAGCCGATGGGCACCAGCCCCTCGCTGAGCCCGGCCAGGAACACGGCGTCCCACTCCAGGCCCTTGGCCGAGTGCAGGGACGCCAGGGTCACCCCGTTCATCACGGGGGCGTCCTGCTGGGCCGTGCGGCGCTCCAGCTCGGCCGCGAGGTCCGGCAGCAGGAACTGCTCGCCGCGGGCCGCGGCGTCCTCGGCCATCCGGTCGGCGAGGGAGACGAGGGCGGCCAGGGACTCCCACCGCTCCCGCACCGCCCCGGTGGAGCGCGGCGCCCGGTCGGAGTAGCCCAGCGAGGAGAGGATGTCCCGCACCAGCCGGGTGGGCTCGTCCGAGGCCTCGGCGGCCCGTGCGGCCGTGCGCAGCTGCACCACGGCCTGCTTGACCTCCGGGCGGTTGAAGAAGCGCTCCGTGCCGCGCAGCTGGAACCCGATGCCCGCCTCGGCCAGGGCCGTCTCGAAGGCCTGGGACTGCCCGTTCGTGCGGAACAGCACGGCGATCTCGGAGGCGGGCACGCCGTCGTCGATCAGGTCCCGGATGCGCGCGGCCGTCCCGGCGGCCTCGGCCTCGTCGTCCGGGTACTCGTTCCAGGACGGGCGGGGGCCGTCCGGGCGCTGGGCCACGAGGTGCAGCGGGGTCGCCCAGGAGCCGGGGGTGGAGCCCGGGCCCGGCCGGCGGGCGGCGAGCAGGCGGTTGGCGGTCTCCACGACCTGCGGGGTGGAGCGGTAGTCCCGCACGAGCTTGACCACCCGGGCCTCCGGGTGCCGGCGCGGGAACTCCAGCAGGTGCCGGGAGCTCGCGCCCGTGAAGGAGTAGATCGTCTGGGAGGCGTCGCCCACCACGCAGACGTCGTCCCGCCCGCCGAGCCAGGCGTCGAGCAGGCGCTGCTGGAGCGGGGAGACGTCCTGGTACTCGTCGACCACGAAGTGCCGGTACTGCTCGCGGACGGTCGCCGCCACGCGCTCGTCCTCCTCGAGCACGGCGACGGTCAGGAGCAGGACGTCCTCGAAGTCGATGAGGTGCCGGTCCGTCTTGAGCTCCTCGTAGGACTGGTAGAGCCGCTGCACGGTGCGCACCTCGTAGCCCAGCGGCATGTCCCGCCGGGCCGCCCGGGACGGGTAGGTGTCGGGCGTGAGCATCGAGACCTTGGCCCACTCGATCTCCGCGGCGAGGTCCCGCACGGCCGCGCGGTCCGTGGACAGGCGCATGTTCTGCGCGGCCTCGGTGATCAGCCGCGCCTTGTGCTCCACCAGCCCGGGCAGGGGCCCGCCCACCGCCTGCGGCCAGAAGTACTGGAGCTGGCGCAGCGCGGCGGCGTGGAACGTGCGCGTCTGCACCCCGCCGGCGCCCAGGCCGCGCAGACGGTTGCGCATCTCGTTGGCGGCGCGCGCCGTGAACGTCAGGGCCAGCACCTTCTGCGGGGTGTACACGCCCGTGGCGATGCCGTACGCGATCCGGTGGGTGATCGCCCGGGTCTTGCCCGTGCCGGCCCCCGCCAGCACGCACACGGGGCCGCGCAGCGTGGTCGCCACCTCCCGCTGCTCCGGGTCCAGCCCGGCGAGGATCCGCTCCTCGAGCCCGACCTCCGAGAGCTGGTCGGCGTCCTCCCCGCTCACCACGCGGTCTCCGGCAGGTCCTCGCCGAGCCAGTGCTCGATGAGGGCATGGGCGATCGAGACCCGCCCGGGCAGCGTCACGGACCCGGTGCGCGCGGCCTCCCGCAGCTCCGCACGCGTGAACCAGCGCAGCTCCAGGATCTCCTGGCCGTCCGGGACGGCCGCGCCGGAGCGCACCACGGCCCGGCAGCCGAGCATCAGGGAGCGCGGGAACGGCCAGGGCTGGGAGCCCAGGTAGTGGACGTCCCCCACGATCAGCCCCGCTTCCTCGGCCACCTCCCGGACCACGGCCTGCTCGAGGGACTCCCCCGGCTCCACGAACCCGGCCAGCGTCGAGAACCGGTTGCCCTTCCACAGCGCCGAGCGGCCCAGCAGCAGCCGTTCCCGGGCGGGGTCGGGGTGGCCGTCGCTGACGGCCACGATGATCGCGGGGTCGGTGCGCGGGAAGTGCAGGGAACGGTCGTTGGGGCACTGCCGCGCCCAGCCGGAGCGGATCACCTCGGTGGGCTCCCCGCACTGCGGGCACCGGGGGTGGTCCCGGTGCCACAGCCCCACCGACTGCGCGGTGACCAGCAGCGCGGTGTCCGCGGCGGGGAGCACCGGGCCCAGCTCCCGCAGCCCGGCCCAGCGCAGCCCCTCCACGCCGCGCGCCGCGGCAGAGGCCGTCACCGCCGCCACGACGGGCTCGGGCACCGCGAACGGCTCGGCCGCCGCGTCCCCGTCCGCCGGTTCCGCCGCCGGGACGGCCCGCAGCAGCACGCGCGGGCCCCGCTCGCCCTCGGCGCCGGACAGCCGGCCCAGGTAGACCTCCGGGCGGCGCGGGTCGTGGTCGACGCGTGGCACGTCGGCGACCGGCACGAGGACCAGGGCGTCGCCGGCCACGGGGGCGAGGCCGCCCGCGAGCACGAGCACGAGCGAGGAGGGGTCCTGGGCGGCGAGCACGCGGACGTCCTCGAGCTCGCGGTCGACGGCGTCGCGGTCGAAGGCGGTCGCGGCGAACGGCAGCCGGGCCGCGCTGAGGCGCCCGGGGGCCGGCGCGGAGGACGCGCCGGGGCCGGGCTCGGGCAGGGGAACGGTGGAGGCGGACACGCTCCCCACTGTAGCGATCCCGGCGGACCCCGGAGCGGGCCGGACGGTGGCCGGGGACGGCGGTGGTCGCCCCCGGCCGGGCCTCTTGTACCGGGCCTCTTGTAGGGTGAACGCCGTGAGCACCTCCCTCGAGCACCTGGCCGCCGTCGCCGCCGCAGGCGTCCCCGGACTCGCGCCCGTGGCCGTGGGTCCCTCCCCGGACGACGACGCCGACTTCCGTTCCGCCGTGGTCCTCGACGCCGCGGGCCGCCGGTGGCGGGTGCGCTCGCCGCTGAGCCCCGAGGCGAGCGTGCGCCTGGAGACGGAGCACCTCGTGCTGCGCTGCTTCACCCCGGCGATCCGCTCCCGGCTGCCCTTCCTCGTGCCCACCGCGGCGGGCTCGGTCGAGGACGGGCACCTGCACGCCTTCGTGCACTCGCACATCGAGGGGGCGCCGCTGGACATCGACGAGCTCGCCCGCATGGCCGCCGCCCCGGACCCGGAGCACCACCGGCACGTCCCCAGCGCCGAGCCGCCCCCCACCCTGAGCGTGCAGCTCGGGCGCCTGCTGGCCGCGATCCACGCCCTGCCGCCGGCGCTGGTGCTGGACGCGGACCTGCCCAGCTACACGGCCGAGCAGTGCCGGCAGCGGCGCGTGGTGGAGCTGCGGCGGGCCGCCGCCACGGGCCGGGTGCCCGCGGCGCTGCTGCACCGGTGGGAGCGGGTCCTCGAGGACCGGGCCGTGTGGCGGTTCCCGCCCCGGGTCGTCCACGGCGACCTGCAGGAGGACGACCTGCTGATCTCCCGCGGCCGGGTGCGCGGGGTCACCGGCTGGACGGACCTGCACGTGGGCGATCCCGCGGGGGACTTCGCGTGGCTGCTCGCGGCGCGGGACGCCCGCCTCGCCGAGGGCGTGCTGGAGGCCTACGCCGCGGCCTGCCGCCGCACCTCCTTCCAGGCCCCGGACCGGGAGCCGGACCCGCACCTGCTGGACCGCGCCCGGCTGGACGCGGAGCTCGCCCTCGCGCAGTGGCTGGTGCGCGCGGTGGACCGCGGGATGGACGGCCTGGTGGCGGACGCGGAGCAGATGCTGGACACGCTCGCCCAGGACGTCGCCCGGCGCGCCGCCGCGGAGGCGCAGACCGCCGCGCCGGCCACCGCGGCGGCGCCCCCACAGGACGCCGCACCGGTCACGGCGCCGACCACCGCACCGGCGCGGGCCACCGTGGCGCCGGCCGCCGGGGAGCCGGCGGCCCCGGACGGGGAGTCCCGGGACCGGGGCACCGGGGACAGCACCGGGGAGAGCACCGAGAGCGGGACTGCCGGCGGCGTCCCGCGCCCGGCCGCGCGGCCCGGACGGACCTCGGGCGCGCCGCCGGCGGACGGATCCGGTCAGGACCGCAGCACCACGTCGTAGGCCTCGCGGATCACCGCCTCCAGCTCCTCGGCCCCGGAGAGGTCGTGCGGGCGGACCACCCGGTCCTCGGCCACGTAGTAGAACGCCGCGGTGACCGCCTCGAGCGGGACTCCCCGCAGGCGGGACCACGCGAGCCGGTAGACGGCCAGCTGCGCCGAGCGCTCCCGCAGCTCCCGTCCGGCCGGCGCCCGCCCGGTCTTCCAGTCGACGAGCTCCCACGTGCCGTCGCCGTTGCGGAACACCGCGTCCACGCGCCCGCGCACCGTGATCCCGGCGATCGGGGTCTCGAGCGGGAACTCCACGGCGTGCGGCTGCCGGTCCGCCCAGGGGCTCGACCGGAACGTCGCCGCGAGCTCGGGGAGGTCGTAGGCCTCGTCGACGTACTCGTCGGCCGTGCCGGGCAGCTCGCCGACGTCGAAGATCGCGGAGCTGCCGTAGTACTGCTCGATCCACGCGTGGAAGGTGGTGCCGCGCCGGGCGGCGGTGCCGGGCCGCCGGGGCATGGGGCGCCGCAGGCCCGAGACGACCTCGAGCGGGTCGCGGGCCAGCGCCACCAGCGTCGACGCGGAGACGTGGGACGGCATGGGCACGGACCGCTCGGCCCGTGCGTCCTCGTGCCGGGCCAGCAGGATCCGGGCCTCCTCGGACCAGCGCCGCGGGTCCGGGGAGCGTCCGTCGCGCTCCCCGGCGCCGAGCAGGTCCTCGACGTCCAGGTCCGCGGTGTCCTCGAAGCCGCGCTCCCGGACCGCCCGGGCGGCCCGCTCCAGGCGGGACCGGCGCCCGAGGTGGGCCGGCGGGCTCACCCGCACGGTGTCCGTGCCGTCCTCCCCCGTGACCGTCTCGGTGATCTCCGGGCCCTCCAGCGGGTCGTAGGGCCACGGCGCGCTCAGCACGGTGGCGGCGGCCGGGTTGCGCGTCCCCTCGGGCACCTCGGCCCACGGCCCGAGCCGGACGGGCGGCGCCGCCCCCTCGGTCAGCGGTGCCAGCTCGGCCACGAACCGGGAGGGCTCCTGGCCCTTGGCGGCGGTGCCGCGGAAGACGGTGCTGGAGAGCTCCAGCACCGTCCGGGCGCGGGTCACGGCCACGTACGCCAGGCGCCGCTCCTCGTCCTCGGCGTGCTGCGCGGCGAGCTCGAGGAACTCCGCGTGCGACTCCTCGAGGGCCTTGAGGTCGGTGGTGTCCACGGACCACTGCGGCAGGAACCGGGCGTCCCCGCGCAGCGGCCACGCGAGGGCGCCGGTGTCGAGGGTCCAGCGCGCGGGGTTGTCGGTCGGGAAGTTCTTGGCGTTGAGGCCGGGCACGTACACGTGGTCCCACTCGAGGCCCTTGGACGAGTGCACGGTGACGAGCTGCACGGCGTCGTGCCGGGCGCGGTCGGGGCCCGGCTCGAGCCCGTTCTCCTCCGCCAGCGTGACGTCGAGCCAGGCGAGGAACGCCGACACGTCGCCGGTCGCGGAGGAGGCGGTGAAGGACTGCGCCGCCTCCTGGAAGGCGTCCAGGTTGCGCCGCGCCTGGTGGGAGGAGCGGTGCGGGTGCGCGGCGACCTCGATGTCGAGGCCGAGGACCGTCTCGATCTCGTGCAGCAGGCTGGGCAGGTCGTCCGAGAGGTAGGAGCGCAGGTGCTCCAGCTCGGCCCGCAGCGTGCCGAGCCGGTGCCGGGCGGCCTCGGACAGGGACCGGCCGTGCACGGAGGTCCAGCCCGGGCGCGGGAGGGTCTCGAGCGCCTCGACCAGCGAGGCGTGGTCGGAGAGGTCCGGCTCGACCAGGGCCTCCTCCTCGGCCTCCTCCGCGGTCACGGGGCTCTCGAGGTCCTCCGGCCGCCCGGCCCGCGCGGCCTCGGTGCGGCGCCGCTCCAGGTGCGACGCCCAGTCGGACAGCGCCATGAGGTCCCGGGCCCCGATCCGCCACCGGGCCCCCGCGAGCAGGCGCACCAGGGCGTCCGAGCGGCCGGGGTCGTCCAGCACCCGCAGCGTCGCGACGACGTCGGAGACCTCCGGGGTGCTGAGCAGCCCGCCGAGGCCCACGACCTCGTAGGGGATCCCGCGGGCGGCGAGCTCCCGGCGCACGGGCTCGATCTGGGCGCGCTTGCGGCACAGCACCGCCATGGTGGGCATCTGGTCCTCCGGGTCCCCGCGGTGCTCCTCGCGGCGGGCGCCGATCCGCTCGGCGAGGGCGGCCGCCTCCTCGACGTCGGTCGCGTACCGGCTGAGCCGCACGTGCCCGGGGCCGGCGCCGGGCCGGGGCGTGAGCTCGGGGACGGTCAGGGAGGACGCCCCCCGTGCCCACGCCGGCAGGGTCCGCAGGGGGGCGGCGAGGGTGTTGGCGACGTCGAGGATGCTCGCGTCGTTGCGCCACGCCGTCGTCAGGAAGCTGGGGTCCCCGTCCTGGCCCGGGGCGACCGGGAAGGAGTCGTAGAAGCCGAAGAGCTGGCCGGCCGAGGCCCCGCGGAAGCCGTAGATCGACTGCTGGGGATCGCCCACGGCCATCACGGAGTGGCCCTGCCCGAACAGGGCGGCGAAGAGGCGCAGCTGGGCGTGCGAGGTGTCCTGGAACTCGTCGAGGAGCACCACGCGGTGCTGCTCCCGCTCGCTCCGCCGGGCGGCGGGGTCCTGCTCGGCCAGCCGGGCCGCCGCGGAGAGCAGGTCCCCGAAGTCCATGGCCTGGGCCTCCTCCTTCCGCCGGGCGAAGTCCGCCACGAGCTCGGCGAGCACCCACGCGGTGCGCTGGTTCTCCTCGACCTTCTTCAGCGAGGCCCCGAGGGTCTTCTTCCGCCGGCCCGGCGGGGTGGTGGCCAGCTCGCCCAGCAGCCGGGCCGCGAAGCGCTCCACGGCCGCCGGTTCCACGAGGTGCTCCGCGCACGCCGAGGCGAGGTCGAGGACGGCGCGGACCATGGTGGACTTCGCGGGCATGGCCTCGAGCAGCTCCCCGGTCCACGCCTCGACGGTCTGCGCGGCGATCTGCCACGTGCGGGCCTGGCCCAGCAGCGTGGTGTCCGGCTCGATGCCGATCCGCAGCCCGTAGTTGCGCACGAGGGTGTTGGCGTAGGAGTGGTAGGTGCTGACGGTCGGGTCCTGCGGCGCGGCCGGGACGTCGTCGTCCTCGGCGCCGACGGGCGCCACGAGCCCCTCGGCGCGCAGGCGGGCGAGCCGGGTGCGCATCCGCTCCCCCAGCTCCCCGGCGGCCTTGCGGGTGAAGGTGACGCCGAGGACCTGGTCGGGGGCCACGATGCCGTTGGCCACGAGCCACACGACCCGGTCGACCATGGTGGCGGTCTTGCCCGAGCCCGCGCCGGCGACCACGAGCCGGGGCGAGAGCGGGGCGGAGATCACGGCGGACTGCTGCCCGGTGGGGCGGTTGCCGCCGAGCAGCTCCGCGAGCTCCTCGGGGCTGTACCGGGGGTCGACGCCGCCGTAGGGGTGGTCCGGGTCGTGCCCGGTCCGCGCGGTGGGGGTGGCGGGGGCCTCGGTCATGGGGGCTGGGTCCTCCTGTGCTCCGGGGGTGGTGGCGCCGGGGCGCCCGGTGTGGGGTCCGGCGGACCCGGGGACGGTCCTCACGGCTCGCTCACCTGCCGGCCCTCGGCGCAGAGCGGGCAGATCTGCGGCAGCCGGCACCCGTGCCCGCCGAAGGCGCCCTCCGCCTGGTCGTGGCGGGAGACGAAGTGCTCCCCGGCCACCAGTTCCGCGGCGCGGGTGATCAGGTCCCGCGCCCAGGTGTCCGCCGGGTCCAGGGGGTCCTGCTGCTGCACGGAGGGAGATTTCGCCCGGGTCCCGAGCTGGACGAGGAGGGCGCCGCCGGAGAGCTCCGTGACCGTGCCGCCGGGCAGCTCCAGGACGGCCTCGTCCTCGCCCGCGACCATGGCCGTTCCCGCGCCCGCGGACAGTGCCACCTGGTAGGCCGCCAGCTGGGGGTGCTCGGCGATCTTCGCCCCCGCCGGCTGGTTGCGGCCGGTCTTGAGGTCCACGACGACGTAGCGCCCCTGCTCGTCGAGCTCCAGCCGGTCCACGCGTCCGCGGAGCAGGGCGTCCCGGGCCCGGCCCTGGACGAGCACGCTGAAGGAGCCCTCCACCGAGGCCAGCCGCCGGCCGTGCCGGCTGCGGGCGTCCACCACGTACTGGGCGAACTTGCGCAGCATCTGCCGGGCGCGCTCCAGCTGCACCGCGGACTCCCACGTCTCCGGGAGCCCCAGCGTGGGCCAGCGGCGTTCGAGCTCGGCCACGAGCTCGGACCCGGAGGCCTCCGGCAGCTCCTCGGCGATGGCGTGCACGAGCGAGCCGAGGCTGCGGCTGAGGTCGGTGGCGGCCTCGGCGCGGGAGGCCGCGACGAACCAGTCGAGCGGGGACCGGTGGATGGTCTCGATCCGGGACGGGGAGACGGGCACCGGGACCCCGTCGTCGAAGACCGGGGCCGTGCTGGAGAGCTCGGCCGCGCCCCACCAGGTGTCGGGGTGGGCCCCGGGCACCGGGCGCGGGGACGAGGCGATGCGGTGCAGCAGGCGCGCGGCGGCCTCGGCGCGCACGGGGTCCTCGTCGTGCAGCTGCACCCACTGCCGCAGCTCCGCCACGAGGGCGCGCAGGGTCATGGGCCGGGGGGCGTCCACGACGGCTCGGACGCCGTCCCCGGGGCCCGTGCCCGGCGGGTCGACGAGGTCCAGGAACTCGGAGGGCTGCTGGTCCTCGTCGGAGGCCGCCGTCACCACGAGCGTGCCCCGGCTGCGGGAGACCGCGGCGGAGAATGAGCGCAGCTCGTCGTGGCGGACCTCGCGCATCCGGGTGACCGGGGTGACCCGTGAGGCCTGCTCGACGCCGAGGTCGAGGGCGTCCGTGAGCAGGTCCGCGGCCAGCAGCTGCCCGCGCAGGCGGGTGTTCGGCCACACGCCCTCCTGGACCCCGGCGACGAAGACGACCGGCCACTGCCGGCCGGCCGCGGTGGCCGGGGTCATGATCTCGACGGTCTCGTCGGTCGGGGCGCGGGCGGCCAGGGTGTCCATGGGCAGCTCCTGGCTGTCGATGTAGTCCAGGAACTGCGCGGGGCTCGCCCCGGGCAGGTGGTCGACGTAGCGCTCGGCCGCCTCGAACAGGCCGACGACGGCGTCGAGGTCGCGGTCGGCCCGCTCACCCGCGGGCCCGCCCTCCAGGGCGCGGCGGCGCCAGGACTCGGCGACCCCGGCGGCCTCCCACAGCGCCCACAGGACCGTCTCCGCGGTGGCGCCCTCCTCGCGCAGGGCGCGCCGGCCGGCGGTGAGCATCCGGGCGATCCTGCGGGCGGGGACGGAGCGCACCCCGGCCGCGTCCAGCGCGCCGGGGGCCACGAGGGCCTCGACGAGCAGGTCGTCGCTGGTCCGGCCGCCGCCGGCGGCGAGCTCCTCCGCCCGGAGCCGCTGGCGCAGCCGCCGGACGTCCATCGGGGAGGCGTTGCCGATCCGGGAGGACAGCAGCTCCACGGCCGCCTGCACCGTGAGGGCGGCGAAGTGCCCGCCCCCGTCCCGCTCGGCGGCCGCGGCGTCCGCCTCGGTGACGATCCGCAGGGCGCCCAGCAGCGGGCGCACCGCCGCCTCGTCCCGCACCGGGGTCTCGGCGGCGGACGTGCTGACGGGCACGCCCAAGGCCGAGAGCTGGCGCTCCAGGCTCTCCAGGTAGCGGCCGCTGCGCACGACCACGGCCATGTCCGCCAGCGGGACGTCCTGCACCAGGTGGCGCTGGAGGATCTCGTGGGCGATCCAGCGGGCCTCGTGCAGCGGGGAGGAGAGCACGACGGTGACGACCTCTCCCTCCCCCGCCACGGCGTCGGACGGTTCCAGCCGCCGCGGGTGCCGGGCGCCGGCCACGGCGGGGATGCGCTCCGCGACGCGCTGCCAGACCTCCGCCACCGCCGGCGGCATCCGACGGCTCTCGCCCAGCAGGTGCCGCCGGAGCGGGCGGGCGGGCTCGGCGAGACGGTCGTCGAGGGTGCGCAGCAGGTCCGGCCGGGCCCCCCGGAAGCCCTGCACGACGGTGTCCGCGCAGGCGGTCAGCACGGTGTCCCGGCCCCGGCACAGCACGGCGAGCAGCCGGTGGATCGAGGGCGTCGCCTCGTGGAGGTCGTCCACGAGCACGAGCTCGAGGCGCTCCTGTTCGGCGCGCAGGAAGTCCGGCTGCTCCTCGAGGACCCGCGCGGCCTCGGTCACCAGGGCCGAGGGGTCGTAGGACTCGGGCATCCGCAGCCGGCGCACCGCCTGGTACTCGGCGCGCATCGCCGCGGCGGCGGACCAGTCCGGGCGGTCCAGCCGGCGGGCGAGGTCGCGCAGGTCCGCGGGCGCGAGGTCGTACTCGGACATCCGGTCGAACAGCTCGCGCACCTCCTGCCGGAAGCCCCGCGTGCCCAGCGCCTCCCGCAGGTCCGCCGGCCAGGCGACGGCGGCGCCCTCCCCCGCGGCGTGCCCGGCCATGAGCTCGCCGATCAGGACGTCCTGCTCGGGGCCGGACAGCAGCTTGGGGCTGTGGGCCACGCCGGGCAGCAGGCCCTCGTTCTGCGCCCGCCGGAGCAGGTCGAAGGCGTAGGACTGCCAGGCCCGCACCGGCGGGGTGCTCATGGTGGCGGACACGGAGGCGGTGAGCTCGTCCCGCACCCGGGCGGCGGACAGGCGGGAGGGGGTGAGCACGAGCAGCCGGTCCGGGTCCAGGCCCGCCCGGATCCGGCGCGCCGCCAGCTCCACGAGCACCCGGGTGCGTCCGGTCCCGGGCCCGCCGAGCACGAGACGGGGCCCGCACCCGGCCGGCAGACCGGCCACGGCCTCCTGCTCGGGGGTCGGCTGCCACGGGGCCCGGGCGGGGCCGGCGCCGGACGGGGGCACGAGGTTCCAGCGCACCGGCCCCGCCCCGGGCGCCGCGGCGGTGCTGGTGGTCTGGGTGCTGTCCTCGGAGTGCCGCATGGGACTCATCCCATCACGGCACTCCGACGGGATAACGCCACCGGCCGCGGCCACCCGTCAGGACGCGCCCCCGGCCCCGGCCGGCGCCGGGGCGAGGACGTCCAGCAGCTCCCCGATCTCGTGGGCGGCGATGGCCGGGTGCCGGAAGGGCCGGTGACCGTCGACCGTGTAGTGGCTGCGGCGCCCGACGCGGTGGCGGCGGAGGTAGCCGGCGGACTCGAGGTCCTTGAGGATCGCCAGCGTGGCACGCGTGGTGATGCCCACCCGGGCGGCGATCTCGCTGACCCGGGCGTCCTGGGACTGGGCCACGGCCAGCAGCACGTGGCCGTGGTTGGTCAGGAAGGTCCACGGCGGCCGGACGACCCCACCGGCGGGCACCGGCCCGGATCCCCGGGTCCGCCCGTCGCGCGGGTCCACGTCGCGCGGCGGGCCGGGGGCCGGGGCGCCGGTGGCCGGGGCGCCGCCGCCCGCGGGGACGGCGGAACGGGTCACCGTGGGCTCCTTCCGTGCTGGGGGCGGGTCACAGCTGGTCCAGCCGGCGCGAGCGCGCCGGGCGGTGCACCGTGAGCGGGGCGGCCGACCCGGAGGCCACGAGGACCACGCTGGGCCCGTGCTCGACCGTGGGCACCGGCAGCTGGACCGGGGTGACCACGACCGGGGCCCCGGCCCGGTGCGCCGCGTGGGCCAGGGCGACGGCGCGGACCTGCCGGGCGCCGCTGAGGCCGCAGCTGCGGTGCCAGACCACCTGCACGCGGAACGGCACGCCTGCGGCCTCCAGGGTCGGCAGGGCGCGGGCGGCGACGGCCCGCGCGTCCTGCAGCGCCTCCTCGTGCACGTGCCGGCCGATGACGGCGTCGTCGGTGAACGCCGACCGGAGCATCGGCACCAGCAGCAGCAGCGGCCGGCCCGCCTCCGCGGCGATCCGGACGGCGCGGCGGGCGACCGCGGCGGCCTCGGGGCCGTCGGTGATCACCGCGGCGACCGGGTGCCGGGCTCCGGTGGCGGGACCGTTCATCGTGCGTCTCCTTCGTGCTGTCGGTCGTGCTGTCGGTCGTGGTCGTCCCGGGCACCGGTCCGGGAGCCGTCCTCGGCGCCGCTGCGGGCGGGGGCGGCGTCGTCGTGGACCCGCCCGGCCCGCTCGCGCACGGCGGGTCGCCCGCGGCGCCACACCGGGTCCAGGGCCGCGTTCTCCTCGGCGGTGGCCACCCGGAAGGGCGGCTGGGCCGGGGCCGGCAGCGACCGGCGGCCCTGCCCGCGGGTGGCCCGCAGGCTCAGCACCACCGAGACGGTGATGATCGTGGCGACCACCGCAAGGGAGATCCCGGTGGGGATGTAGACGATGTCGATCTTCAGCAGCATCTTGATCCCCACCCAGATCAGCACCAGGGCCAGCCCGACCTTCAGGTACACGAAGCGGTGGATCAGATCCGCCAGCAGGAAGTACATCGCCCGCAACCCCAGGATCGCGAAGGCGTTGGCGGTGAAGACCAGGAACACCTCGTCGGTGACGGCGAAGATCGCCGGGATCGAGTCGACGGCGAAGACGATGTCGGTGACCTCGATCAGCACCAGCACCGCCAGCAGCGGCGTGGCCAGCAGCACCCCGTTCCGCCGGACCAGCAGCTTCTGGCCGTGGTAGGCGTCGGTCATCGGCACGAAGCGGCGGAAGCCGCGCAGCACCATCGACTGCTCGGGGTTCAGGTGCTCGTTGCGCTGGCGGATCATCCGCCACCCGGTGTAGAGCAGGAACGCCGCGAAGACGTAGAGGATCCAGGAGAAGTTCTGGATCAGCACCGCCCCGGCGGCGATGAAGATCCCGCGGAACACCAGCGCGCCGAGCACCCCCAGGAAGAGCACCCGGTGCTGGTACTCCCGCGGCACGGCGAAGTAGCTGAAGATGATCGCCCAGACGAACACGTTGTCCACGGCCAGGGACTTCTCGATCAGGTAGCCGGCGAAGTACTGCTGGCCGAACTCCGCACCCCAACCCCACCAGACGAGAGCGCCGAAGGCGACGCCGAAGACCACCCACACCCCCGACCACACGGCCGCCTCGCGCACGCCGATGACGTGGGCGTGCCGGTGGGCGAAGAGGTCGACGGCCAGCATCACCACGATGAAGCCCAGCACCGCGGCCCAGATCCAGAACGGGACATCCATGACAGCACCTTCCGATCGAGTCGATCGGAGGTCTCTCCCGGCCCGTCCGGGCCCGCCCGCCGGACCCCTCGCGGGGCCGTAGTGACGACGGAACGCTGCTGGGATACTCCCCTCCCTGTGCCGACAAGTGAAGCACGGTTCACCTGTTCCGGCAAGACCCCGCCGGCCCGACGGGTGACGCCGATCAGGGCCCACGACGGACCACGACCGGGGCGGCGCCCGTCGGGACGACCGGGACCGGAGCCGGCAGGCGTCGTCACGGTCACCGTCGTGCCGTCCCGGGGCCCGCCCGCCACGGGGACGGACCCGCCGCCGGGCCTGCCGGCCGGGTGGTGCCCGGCGGCGCGGCGTGGCGGGTCGGAGGGGGCCGGTACGGTGGATCCATGTCCTCGCCCTCACGCCCTGCCGAGCCCACCGACCAGCCGCCCCTGTTCGACGCCGCGCCGCTGCGCGCCGCGCCGCCGGCGCCCTCGGCGGCCGGCGCCGACGCGGAGCAGGACGTCCTGTTCGAGCTCGGCCCCCCGACGGTCGCGCCCGGCGCCGCCCCGGCGTGGACCGAGGGGCCGCGGGCGGCCTTCGACCTGGAGACGACCGGACGGGACCCGCACACCGCCCGCATCGTCACGGCCTCCGTCGTGCGCACCGACGCCTCCGGCACGGTGACGGACGAGTGGGAGTGGCTGGCCGACCCGGGGGTGGAGATCCCGGAGGAGGCGGCGGCCGTGCACGGGGTGAGCACCGAGCGGGCCCGTGCCGAGGGCCGGCCGGCGGCGGAGGTCGTCGCGCAGATCGCCCGGGTCCTGGCCGAGCTGTTCGCGGCCGGGACGCCCGTGCTGGTGTTCAACGCCTCCTACGACTTCACGGTCCTCGCCCACGAGGGGCGGCGGCACGGTGTCGAGGTGCCGCAGCCGTTCCCGGTGCTCGATCCCTACGTCCTGAACAAGCAGGTGCACCGGTACCGGCGCGGCAAGCGCACCCTCGGGGCGCTCTGCGAGGAGTACGGGGTCGAGCTCACCGCCGCGCACACCTCGGCGGCGGACGCGGTGGCCACCGAGCGGCTCGCCGTGCTGATGGCGCGGCGGTTCCCCGAGCTCGTGCGCCCGGCCGCCGAGCTGCACGAGGACCAGGTGGGCTGGGCGGCGGAGCAGGCCGCGAGCCTGCAGGAGTACTTCCGGCGGACCCGGCCGGACGCGGTGGTGGACGGCGCCTGGCCGCTGCGCCGCCCCGAGGACGCCTGAGCGTCCCCGGAGCGGTCCGTGCTCAGGCGGCCGGCCGGGCCTCGGCGGCGGCACGCGCCGCCGCGGGCAGGGCGGAGACGATCCGGTCCATGGCCGCGTCGTCGTGGGCGGCGGAGAGGAACCACGCCTCGAACACGGACGGGGGCAGGTACACGCCCTGGTCCAGCATCGCGTGGAAGAAGGCCGGGTAGCGGAACGTCTCCTGCGCCCTGGCCTGCGCGTAGTCGTGCACGCCGGTGGCCGAGGTGCCGAAGGCCACCGAGAACAGGCTGCCGGCCGACTGGATCGAGTGGTCCACCCCGGCCTCGTCCAGCACGGCGCGCACGGCCTCCTGCAGCTGGGCCGACCGGCGGTCGACGGTCTGGTAGGCGATCCGGTCCGCGGTGCGCAGCGTCGCCGCGCCCGCGGCCATCGCCACCGGGTTCCCGGACAGCGTGCCCGCCTGGTAGACGGGGCCCAGCGGCGCGAGGTGGTTCATCACCTCGGCGCGGCCGCCCACCCCGGCCGCGGGCAGCCCGCCGCCGATGACCTTGCCGAACATGAACAGGTCCGGCTCCCAGCCGTCCTCACCGGCCGCGGTGAGGCCCCAGTAGCCGGCCTCGTGCACGCGGAAGCCGGTCAGCACCTCGTCGAAGATCATCAGCGCGCCGTGCTCGCGCGTGAGCCGGCGCAGGCCCGCGTTGAAGCCCTCGAGGGGCGTCACGACGCCCATGTTGGCGGGGGCGCCCTCGGTGATGACGGCCGCGATCCGGCCGGGGTGGGCGGCGAAGGCCTCCTCCACGGCGGCGAGGTCGTTGTAGGGCAGCACCAGGGTCTCGGCGGCGGTGGCCGCGGTGACCCCGGCCGAGCCGGGCAGGGCCAGGGTCGCGACGCCGGAGCCCGCCTCGGACAGCAGGGAGTCCACGTGGCCGTGGTAGCAGCCGGCGAACTTCACGATCAGGTCCCGGCCGGTCACGCCGCGCGCCAGGCGGATCGCGGTCATGGCCGCCTCGGTGCCGGTCGAGACCATCCGCAGCTCGTCGATCGCGCCGATCCGGTCCACGACCAGCTCGGCGAGCTCGGTCTCGCCGCGGGTGGTCGCCCCGAAGGACAGGCCCCGCTCCACGGCCTCGTGCACGGCCTCGATGACCGCGGGGTGGGAGTGGCCGATGAGGGCGGGCCCCCACGAGCTGACGAGGTCGACGTACTCGCGGCCGTCGACGTCGGTGAGGTACGGGCCCTTGGCCGCGGTGATGAACGGCGGGGTGCCGCCCACGGAGGCGAAGGCGCGCACCGGCGAGTTGACCCCGCCGGGCATGACCTTGCGGGCTCGGTCGAAGAGTTCCTGGGAAACGCTCATGGGTTCTGTCTGCTTCCTTCCGCCGGGGGTGCCGGCTCGGGGGAGGGTGGGGTTCAGGAGAGGCCGTTCTCCTCGCGGAACCAGTCCGCGAGCTCGACGGCGAAGTAGGTCAGCACGGTGTCGGCCCCTGCGCGGCGGATGGAGAGCACGGACTCCTGGACGGCGGCCCGCCGGTCGATCCACCCGTTGGCCGCGGCGGCCTCGATCATGGCGTACTCCCCGGAGATCTGGTACGCGGAGACGGGCACCGGGGAGACCTCGGCGACGTCGCGCAGGATGTCGAGGTAGCTCATGGCGGGTTTGACCATGACCATGTCGGCGCCCTCGTCCAGGTCCAGCTGCAGCTCGTGCAGCGCCTCGCGCCGGTTGGCGGGGTCCATCTGGTAGGTGCGCCGGTCGCCCTGCAGCTGCGAGTCCACCGCCTCCCGGAAGGGGCCGTAGAACGCCGAGGAGTACTTCGCGGAGTAGGCCAGGACGGCCACGTCGGGCCGGCCCGCCTCGTCGAGGGCGGCACGGATCACCCCGACCTGGCCGTCCATCATGCCGGAGGGCCCGAGCACGTGGGCGCCGGCCTCGGCCTGGGCCACGGCCATCCGGCCGTAGATCTCCAGGGTCGCGTCGTTGTCCACGGTCCCGTCCTCGGCCAGGACGCCGCAGTGCCCGTGGTCGGTGAACTCGTCGAGGCACAGGTCGGCCATGACCACCGTGTCGTCGCCGACCTCGGCGCGCACGGCGCGCAGGGCACGGTTCAGGACCCCCTCGGGGTCGCACCCGGCGCTGCCCCGGGCGTCCCGCTGCGCGGGCACGCCGAAGAGCATGATCCCGCCCAGGCCCTTGGCCGCGACCTCGGCCGCGGCGCGGCGGAGCGAGTCCATGGAGTGCTGGACGACGCCCGGCATGGAGCCGAGCGGGGCGGGCTCGGTGAGGCCCTCCCGCACGAAGACCGGGAGGATGAGGTCGGACGGGTGCACCCGGGTCTGGGCGGCCAGGCGTCGCACGGCGGGCGTGCTGCGCAGCCGGCGGGGCCGGGACACGAGGTCGTAGCGCGGGGTTCGGTCGGTCACGGGAGTCGTCTCCTCGGTCGGGGATGTCGTCGGTGTCGTCGGTTCCGGGCGCCGCGGCCCGCGGGGGGCCGCGAGGGCGCGGGCGAGGGCGGCGCGGACCGCCTCCGGGGTGGGACGGGCCGCCGCGTGGGCGGTCAGGCCGCGGTCGGCGGCCGCCTGCCGGGTCGGTTCGCCGATGGCCACGAGCGCGGTGCCCGCCAGCACGGCGGGGTCCTCGCCCACCAGCTCGGCGAGGTGGGAGGGCGCGGTGAGCACCACCGCGTCGGCCTCGCCGGCGGCCAGGGCCGCCAGGAGCCCGGCCCGGTCCAGCGTCGGCACGGCACCGGCGTCCGCCGCGGTCTCCGGCACGAGGGGCTCCGGGGCCGGCCACGGGACCGTGGCGTAGGCCGTGGCCGTGAGGACACGGTACCCCTTCGCGGCGAGGCCCGCCTCGAGGGTCGGCCGGGCCCGGGCGGAGAGCGGCAGCAGGACGGTGCCGGGGGCCGGTTCGGCCGGCCAGTCCGCGAGCAGCCCCGCGGCCGAGTGCGCGGTGCCGGGGACGAGGTCCGGGGCCAGCCCGGCGTCCGCGAGGGCCGCGGCCGTGGCGTCCCCCACCGCCGCCACGCGCAGTCCCGCGCTCCGGGCCGCGGCCAGCCGCGCGCCGAGCCCCGACGGGCCGGGGGCCCCGGTCACCGCCTGCAGGGCGCGCACGGTGTTGACCGAGGTGACCGCCAGCCAGGTGCGCCCCGCGGGCCCGGGCGCCGCCGCGCGGTCCAGCAGCGCGGACAGCGCCGCGGTGTCTCCCGGCAGGGTCGGCTCGAGCAGCGGCGCGAGCCGGACGCGGACCCCGTCCGCGCGCAGCAGCGCCACGAGCTCCCGGGCCCGCCCGGCGGAGCGCGTGACGACGACCCGGGCCCCGTGCAGGGCACCGGAGCGGTCGTCGTGGCCGGGGCGCGGCACGGGTCTCAGAGCGTCAACCGGGCCAGCCGGCCGGCGCCGTCGGCGAGCAGCTCGTCGGCCAGCCGGGTGCCGAGGTCCCGGGCGGCGTCGACGGTGCGATGCGCCGTGCTGCCGCCGCGGCGCATCACCTGGCTGCCGTCCGGGTCGGCCACGACCACGTCGAGCACCAGCTCGTCGCCCCGGAGCCGCCCGTAGGTGCCGACGGGGGCGGCGCAGCCGGCCTCGAGGCGGGTCAGCAGCGCCCGCTCGGCGGTCACGGCGAGCCGCGTCTCCAGGTGGTCCACCGCGGCCAGGCCGATGGCGAGCGGGGCGTCCCCGGCGGCGTCCTCGGCCCGGCACTCCAGGGCCAGGGCGCCCTGGCCCGGTGCCGGGAGCATCACGGACGGGTCGATCAGCTCGGTGATCGCGTCCTGCCGGCCCAGCCGGTGCAGCCCCGAGGCGGCGAGGACCACGGCGTCGAGGTCGCCGGGGGCCACGCGCGCCAGGCGGGTGCCGACGTTGCCGCGGATGTCCACGATCTCCAGGTCCGGGCGGGCGGCGCGCACCTGCGCCGCCCGCCGCGGGGAGCCGGTGCCGACCTTCGCGCCGGCCGGCAGCTGCGCCAGGGTGAGCCCGTCGCGGGCGCACAGGGCGTCGCGGGGGTCCTCCCGCTCCGGCACCGCGGCCACCTCGAGACCCGGCACGGGGGCGGTGGGCAGGTCCTTGAGCGAGTGCACGGCCAGGTCCACCGAGCCGGCCAGCAGCGCCGCGCGCAGGGCCGTGGCGAAGACCCCGGTGCCGCCCATCTGGGAGAGCGGGCCGGTCAGGACGTCACCCTCCGTGCGGATCGTGACGAGCTCCGGTTCGAGGCCGCCCGCGGCCGCCACGGCGCGCGCCGCCGTGCCGGTCTGGGTCAGGGCCAGCTGGGAGCCGCGGGTGCCGACCCGGAGGACGGGCCGGTCCGGGGCGGTCTCGGCCGTCACGCGTACCGCACCTCCCCCGACTCGTCGAGATCCACGGGGATCGGGTCGCCCTCGGGCCGCTGGGCGATGGTCGGGCGCGGCCCGGCGGCACCCCGGAGCACCTTGACGCAGCAGTCCGGGGCGCAGTCGTCGAACCACGTGCCCTGGGCGCACGCGGAGACCCTCGGCGGTGCGGTGCGGCCGGCGACCCGCTGCTCGACGAGGTCGGCCAGCCCGGACACGAAGGCCGGGTGCGTGCCGGCGGTGGGGGTGCGGACGGCCGGCAGGCCCAGCCGCTCGCAGGTCTCGAGGGCCTCGGTGTCGAGGTCCCACTTGACCTCCATGTGGTCGGAGACGAAGCCCAGCGGCACCAGCACCGCGCCGGCGACCCCGCGCGCGGCGACCTCCTCGAGGGCGTCGTTGACGTCCGGCTCGAGCCACGGCACCTGCGGGGGTCCGGAGCGGGACTGGTAGACGAGGTCCCAGGTGTGGTCCCCCAGCTCCTCCGGCCCGACGCGCTCGAGCACGGTCCGGGCGACGGCGAGGTGCTGCGCCACGTAGGCGGAGTTCTCCTCGAAGTCCATCCGCGCCGGCCCGGACGCCTCCGCGTCGGTGGTCGGGATGGAATGGGTGCAGAACAGGATGGCGATCCGCCCGCCCTCGGCGCCCAGCCGGCCCCGGACCTGCGCGAGGCCGTCCCGGAGGCCCTCGACGAAGGGCTGCACGAAGCCCTCGGAGTCGTAGTACTGGTGCACCTTGTCGATGTGCATCTCGTCCCGCAGGCCGAGCTCCTCGAGCGCGACGCCGTAGTCCTCGCGGTACTGCCGGCACCCGGAGTAGCTGGAGTACGCGCTGGTGGCCAGCACCAGCAGCCGGCGCATGCCCCGGGCGTGGCACTCCCGCACCACGTCGGCCACGTAGGGGGCCCAGTTGCGGTTGGCCCAGAGCACGGGCACGTGCATCCCCCGGCCCAGCAGCTCCGCCTCGAGGGCGGAGCGCAGCGCGCGGTTCTGCGCGTTGATGGGGCTGACGCCGCCGTTGGCCCGGTAGTGGGTGGCGACCTCCTCGAGCCGCTCGTCGGGGATGCCGCGGCCCTTCGTGACGTTGCGCAGGAAGGGCAGGACGTCGTCCTGGCCCTCGGGGCCGCCGAAGGAGGAGAGGATGACGGCGTCGTAGTCCTCGGGCGGGTGGGCCCGGGCGCGGGACAGGTCGTTCTCGGCGGTCATCGCAGCACCTCCGCGATCTCCTCGGTGCCGATCCGGCGACCGGTGTAGAAGGGCGTCTCCTCGCGCACGTGCAGCCGGGCCTCCGTGTTGCGGAAGGCCCGCATCACGTCCACGAGGTCCACGAGCTCGGGCGCCTCCAGGGCCAGCAGCCACTCGAAGTCGTTGAGCCCGAAGCAGGCGATGGTGTTGGCCAGCACCTGGGGGTAGTCCCGGGCGGCCATGCCGTGGTTGCGCAGCATCTCGCCGCGGCGCTGGGGGTTCATGTAGTACCACTCGTAGGAGCGCACGAACGGGTAGACGCACACCCACTGCTCGGCCGGGACCCCCCGGGCGAAGGACGGGGAGTGGTTGCGGGTGAACTCGGCGTCCCGGTGGACGCCCATCGCGTTCCAGACCTGGGCGGTGCCCGCCAGCAGGCCCGTGCGGCGCAGCCGGCGGACCGCCGCCTGCAGGGCCTGCGGGTCCTCCCCGTGCAGCCAGGTCAGGACGTCGGCGTCCTCGCGCATCCCGGAGACGTCGTAGACCCCGCGCAGCGTCACGCCCTCGGCGGCCAGCTGCTCGACGACGCCGTCGAACTCCGCGGCGGACCCGTCGGGACCGACGGAGGCGCCGGAGGGCCCGGCGGGCCGGGCGAACACGGTCCAGACGGCCCAGTGGAGCCGCTCCGCGCCCCCGTCCTGCGCCTGGTCGGGCTCGGCGGCGGGACGGCCGTCGTGCGGCTGCGGCCTGGTGTCGTGGCTCAAGGATCAGTCCTTTCGTCGGGTGGGGTCGGGGTCGGTCCGGGCCGGCCCGGGCGGCGCGGCGGCCTCCGGGACGCCGGCCTCGGCGAGCAGCGCGCGGACCTGGGAGCGGGTGTCGGCGACGACGGAGGCGAGTCCCGTGCCGGCCAGCCAGCCGCCGACGGCGACGGCGTCGGGCAGCTGCGCCAGCGCCCGGCGGAACTCCGTCACGCGGCGGACGTGGCCGACCCCCGCGCGGGGCAGGGCCGAGCGCCAGCGCACGATGTCCGCGCCGACCAGCTGCGCGGGGCGCAGGGGCACCCCCATCAGGGTCGAGGCGTCGGACAGCGCCAGCCGGATCAGCTGCTCGTCGGGCAGGGCGACCTCCGGGGGCACCGCGGAGGCGTCGGGCTGGGCGCGGCCGTAGGACAGGCGCAGCACGTGCCGGCCCGGGCCGGCGGCCTCCCGCAGCCAGTCCCACTTGGCGGTGGCGTGGGTCAGGGCCTTGGCGCGCACCGCGCGGGCGTCCTCGCTGACGAGCAGGCCCGTGCCCCGGGGCGCGCCGTCCAGGCGCGGCTCGTCCACCACGAGGGTGGCGAGGGCCACCTGGGGGCCCGGTTCCGGGGTGAACCGCTGGAGCTCGTGGCGGTGCCCGGACAGGAGCCGGACGGCGGTCGCGCCGCCCGTGGCCACGACCAGCAGCTCGCCGCGGGCCACCGCGGTCTTCTCGCCGCGGCGGGGCTGGCGCTGGATGACCATCCAGCCCTCCCGCCGGGGGTCGCGGTCCAGGGCGATGACGTCGTAGTCGGTGACCAGCTTCACGCCCGCGCGCTCGAGCTCGCGCACGAGCGCCTCGGACAGGGCGTTCATCCCGCCGCGCAGCCCGGCCACGTTCGCCCCTGCGGGCGCGGCGCGGCGCAGGGCCCCCGCCGCGGCGCCGAGGGAGCCGTGCTCGCGCAGGGCCCGGCGCAGGCCGGGGGCCACGGCGTCGACGTCGAGGTCGTCGGGGTGGGCGGAGTGCACGCCCGTGGTGAACGGGGCGACGAGGCGCTCCAGCACCCGCTCCCCCATCCGCACCCGGACGAGACCGCCCAGGGAGCGCTCGGTCATGCCGACGAAGGCGGGCAGCCGGCGGTCGAGGCCGGCCCGGACCAGGCCGGCGCGGCCGAGGGCGGCCCGCAGCCGCGGGGCGGTCGGGTCGGCGGGGATGCCCAGGATCCCGGAGTCGGGCGCCGGGACCGCGCCCTCGGGCAGGAACAGCCAGGAGCCGCCCCGGCGGGGCTGCACCACGCGGTCGCCGAGTCCCAGCTCCTCCAGGAGGTCGGGCACCGCCCGGGAGCGCGTCGCGAAGGACTCCGCGCCGGAGTCCATGACGAGACCGGCCACCTGGTGGGCGCCGACGGCGCCGCCCAGGTGGTCCTCCGCCTCGACCAGCGTGACGCGCAGCCCCCGCGCGGCGAGGTCGTGGGCGGCCACGAGGCCGGAGACGCCCCCGCCGACCACCAGGGCGGAGCGCGGCGGAGCCGTCCGTCCGGCAGGCCGGGGGCTCACGGGGTGCCCCCGCGCGGGACCCGCTCCACCGGCTGGTCGTGGACGAAGCCCACGAGATCGGTCAGCACCTGGGGATCGGTCCCGGGCGGGACGCCGTGGCCGAGGTTCACGACGTGGCCGGGCGCCCGGTCCCCGCCGCGCAGCACCTCGCGCACGTGCTCGGTCAGCACCGGCCACGGGGCCGAGAGCAGGGCGGGGTCGATGTTGCCCTGGAGCACCGTGCGGCCGCCGAGCCGGCGGTTGGCCTCCTCGAGGGGCAGCCGGTAGTCGACCCCGACGGCGTCCGCCCCGGCGTCGCGCATGGCCGCGAGCAGCTCGCCGGTGCCGGTCCCGAAGTGGACGCGGGGCACGGCGAGGTCGGCGACGGCACCGAGCGCGGCCGTCGAGTGCTCCAGCACGTGCGTCCGGTAGTCGGCCAGCGAGAGGGATCCCGCCCAGGAGTCGAACAGCTGCACGGCCGAGGCGCCCGCCTCGACCTGGGCGCGCAGGAACGCCCCGGAGGTCCGGGCCGCCCACTCGGCCAGCGCCCGCCACGCGGCGGGGTCGGCGTGCATCATCGTGCGCGGCAGGAGGTGGTCCCGGGAGGGCCCACCCTCCACCATGTAGGCGGCCACCGTGAAGGGGGCGCCGGCGAAGCCGATCAGCGGGGTGGCGCCGAGCTCCGCGACGGTGCGGGCGACGGCCTCCCGGACGGGGTCCAGGGCGGCGTCCGCCAGCTCCGGGAGCGCGGCGACGTCCGCGGCGGTGCGGACCGGGTGCTCCAGGACGGGACCGCGGCCCGGGACGATCTCGACGTCCACGCCGGCCACGCGCATGGGCACGACGATGTCGGAGAAGAAGATGGCGGCGTCCACGTCGTGCCGGCGCACCGGCTGGAGCGTGATCTCGGCGGCCATCGCCGGGTCGAGGCAGGCGTCGAGCATGGCGGTGCCCTGGCGCAGGCTGCGGTACTCCGGCAGCGAGCGGCCGGCCTGCCGCATGAACCACACCGGGCGGCGGTCGGGCGTGCGGCCGGTGAGCGCCTGCAGCAGCGGCGCGTCCATCGTCCCGGCGGCGCGCAGCGGGTGGCGCTCCGGCAGCGCCCCGAGCGATCCGGTCAGGCGGTCGAACGCCGTCGTGGGGTGGGTGCCGCCCGTGGGATGCCCGGGAACGGCTGCGGTCGACGTGTCCGGCGTGCTCGCCGTCTCAGGGGTGGTAGGCATAGTGCCTCCATTGTGCCAAGGAACACCGACGTCGTTTACCGACGCAGCGTCACCGCCGGGGGTGAGCGGCCTCTCACGCGTCACCGAGGCACGCAATGGCGGTGACCGTCTAGTATGAATGGACTGTGGTCCTCTTCGCACTCGTCGCCTCCCACCAGAACGTCGATCTGAACACCGTTGCGCGTCTCAGCACCGGTGCCCTCGGCCTGTCCGAGGAGATGGTCGGGTCCGGCCGGCTCCGGGGGGCCGTGACCCTGTCCACGTGCAACCGGCTGGAGCTCTACGGCGAGCTCGCCCCCGCGCCGGGCGCCGCCCCGCGGGCCGCCCTGGACGAGGTCCTCGCGGAACTCGCCGAGCAGATCGGCTCCCGCGCCGGACTCGACCCGGAGTTCGTCACCGGCTCGCTGCGGGTCTTCACCGACTCGGGCGCCGCCCGGCACCTCTTCACGGTGGTCTCGGGGCTGGAGTCCGCCGTCGTGGGCGAGCGCGAGATCACCGGGCAGGTCCGGCGGGCGCTCAACGACGCACAGCAGGCGGGAACCGTCTCCGGCCGGCTCCTGCGCCTGTTCGAGGCGGCCGCGCGCACGGCGCGGAAGGTCGGCACGCAGACCGCGCTGGGCGAGCGGGGCCGTTCGATCGTCTCCGTGGCCCTGGACCTCGCCGACGACGTCACGGCCGGCACCTGGGCCTCGCGCCGGGCCCTCGTGTTCGGCACCGGCGCCTACGCCGGGGCGACCATGGCCGCCCTGCGCGACCGCGGCTGCGCCGACATCGAGGTGTTCTCCGCCTCCGGGCGCGCCGAGCAGTTCACCCAGAACCGCGGCGGGACCCCGGTGGAGCCCGCGGGGCTGCCGGCCGCCCTGGAGCGCGCCGACGTGGTGATCGGCTGCAGCGGCGGCTCCTCCCCCATGAGCGCGTCCGCGCTCCCCGCCGGACCGCGCACCGTCGTCGACCTGGCGCTCACCCGCGACTTCGACCCGGCCGTGGCGGACCTGCCGGGCGTGGACCTGATCACCCTCGAGTCGGTGCGCCTGGCCGCTCCCGAGGAGACCCGGGAGTCGGTCGAGGCCGCGACGGGGATCGTGGAGCACGCCGCCCAGGAGTTCGCCGCGAGCCAGGACGGACGGGACATGGACGCCGCGATCGTCGCGCTGCGCCGGCACACCATGGCCGTGCTCGACGCCGAGCTCGAGAAGGTCACGTCCCACCACGGCTGCACGGCCGCGAAGGAGCAGATCGAGCTGGCGATGCGCCGCATGGTCCGCTCCCTGCTGCACACCCCGACCGTGCGCGCCCGGGAGCTCGCCGCGCAGGGCCGGCAGGACGAGTACATCACCGGGCTGGAGGCCCTGTACGGCATCGAGGTCCCCGCGGCCCCGGCCGAGCGGACCGCGCCCCCGGCCCCCGCTCCGGCCGCGGAGATCGACCACCGTCCGAAGGCGGCAGGGTAGGGCAGCATTTCGTGCGGTCGGCTCCGCCGGCCGGTTGAGGAGGAACGGTTCATGACTGAGACCAGGAGAGGCCGCCCCGCGCGCCTGCCGCGGGAGGCGCGCCGCCGGCAGCTGCTGGAGACGGCGCTGACCGTGTTCTCCTCCAACGGCTACCACGGGTCGTCGATGGACGACATCGCGGACGCCGCCCAGGTGAGCAAGCCCGTGCTGTACCAGCACTTCCCCGGCAAGCGCGAGCTCTACCTGGCGCTCGTCGACTACTACCTCCAGGAGCTCTCGGAGGCCCTCGTCGCCGCGCTGCGGGGCAGCGAGGTCAACCGCGAGCGGGTGGAGTCCATGCTGGACGTCTACTTCGGCTTCGTGGAGGCCAACCCGGAGGCCCACCGGCTGATCTTCGAGTCGGACCTGCTCGCGGACCCCGAGGTCGCCGAACGGTTCGAGAGCTTCCACCTGACCGTGGCCGACGCGATCGCCACGGTGCTCGGGCCCAACGCGGGGCTCAGCCACCCGCACGCGGTGCTCGTCTCCCGGTCCCTGACGGGCATGGCGCAGACCGCGGCGGTGCACTGGATCCGCAACCCGGGCACCGGCGGGCGCGCCGAGGCCCAGCGGCAGATCTTCCGTTTAGCTTGGGGCGGAATCTCGGTGATCGACGAGGACTGGGAGTAGGCCCCTCCCTAGACTGACCGGGACGCACCCGCAGCCCCGCTTTCGAGGAGGACCCATGGAGATCAAGATCGGTGTTCAGCACGTCGCGAGGGAGATCGTCGTCGACTCCGCGCTCGAGGCGCAGGAGGCCGTCGAGCGGATCACCGCGGCCATCTCCTCCGGGACCCCGCTGACGCTCACGGACGCCAAGGGCAACGTGACCGTCGTCCCCGCGAACGTCATCGGCTACGCCGCCGTCGGCGCCGAGCAGAAGCGGCCCGTGGGGTTCATGCCCTTCACGAAGGACGACTGAGCGCCCTCCCGCCGAGCACGGCGGACCCCGGCCCGGCGACCGCACGGAGTGTGCGCGGTCGTCGGGCTACACTGTTAAGCGCACTGGATGACCGGTCGTACCCGCGATCCCACGAACGACAGACACCTTCTCGCCCCCGCTCCCGGCGACCAGGCCCCCCACGGCGGCCGCGCACGGGACCGGAGCCGGGCCCCACGATCCCGTGGCGCGCCCGGTCGGGGCGGCGCACGCTCGCGATCGGCTTCCACCCACCGCACGCCCCCGGCGGCCGCCACCACGGCCGCCCGAGGCCGGACCCCGGTCCGCGCCCCTGGCGCGGGCGTGCCCGAACGAAGGAACCCGCATCGTGACCGACCACATCACCGACACCGCCCCCGAGGACCTCACGCCCAGCGAGGCGACGCCGGTCGGCACCCCCGACGTCGTCGTGGAGACCGACGAGCACCCCCAGCCGCTGCCGCAGGGCTTCGGCGAGTTCGGGGTGCGCCAGGACATCGTGGACTCCCTCGCCGCCGAGGGCATCGTCCACCCCTTCCCCATCCAGGCCATGACCCTGCCGGTGGCCCTGTCCGGGCAGGACATCATCGGCCAGGCGAAGACCGGCACGGGCAAGACCCTGGGCTTCGGCATCCCCGTGGTGCAGCGCGTCGTGGGCCGCGGCGACGCCGGCTGGGAGCAGCTGAAGAAGCCGGGCGCCCCCCAGGCCCTCATCGTGGTGCCCACGCGCGAGCTGGCCGTCCAGGTCGGCCAGGACCTCTCGACCGCCGCGCGGACCCGGGACGCCCGGGTCGCCACGATCTACGGCGGCCGGGCCTACGAGCCCCAGATCGAGGAGCTCCAGCGCGGCGTCGAGGTGGTCGTGGGCACCCCGGGCCGGCTCATCGACCTCAACCGGCAGCGCCACCTCGACCTCTCCGCGGTGCGCGCCGTGGTCCTCGACGAGGCCGACGAGATGCTGGACCTGGGCTTCCTGCCCGACGTCGAGAAGCTGCTCGCGGCGGTGCCCGAGGTCCGCCAGACCATGCTCTTCTCCGCGACGATGCCCGGCCCCGTGGTGGCCATGGCCCGGCGCTACATGACCAAGCCCATGCACATCCGGGCCGCCGCGCCGGACGAGGGCGCCACCAAGAAGGACATCCGCCAGGTCGTCTACCGGGCCCACCAGCTCGACAAGGACGAGGTCGTCGCCCGGATCCTGCAGGCCGAGGGCCGCGGGCGCACCATCGTCTTCACGAAGACCAAGCGCGCCGCCGCCAAGCTGGCGGACGAGCTGATCTCCCGCGGCTTCGCCGCCGCCCCGCTGCACGGCGACCTCGGGCAGGGGGCGCGCGAGCAGGCCCTGCGGGCCTTCCGCAACAACAAGGTCGACGTGCTCGTGGCCACCGACGTCGCCGCCCGCGGCATCGACGTCGAGGACGTCACCCACGTGATCAACTTCCAGTGCCCCGAGGACGAGAAGACCTACCTGCACCGCACGGGGCGCACCGGGCGCGCCGGCAACAAGGGCACCGCCGTCACGTTCGTGGACTGGGACGACGTGCCCCGCTGGCGGCTCATCGACAAGGCCCTCGAGCTGGGCATCCCCGAACCGCGGGAGACCTACTCCTCCTCGGAGCACCTGTACGAGGACCTGGGCATCCCGAAGGGCACCAAGGGCCGGCTGCCCCGCTCCAAGCGCACCCACGCCGGGCTGGAGGCCGAGGTGCTCGAGGACCTCGGCGAGCCCGGCGGGCGCAAGGCCGGCCCCCGCGGCGAGGGCCGGGGCGGGCGCTCCCGCGACCGCGACGCGAACCGCTCCGGCGGCGGCTCCCGCCGGGGCCAGGACCGGGACCAGGAGCGCCGCGAGGACCGCGGCGAGCGCCGGAGCCGCCGGGAGGCGACCCCGGCGACGGACGAGCCGCGCGGGGAGGCCCGGGAGACCTCCCGGGAGACCTCGGTGGAGCGCACCTCCGACGGCACCACCCGCCGGCGCCGGCGCCGCCGCGGCGGCCAGGGCGGCGGCGAGGCCCAGCGGGCGCAGAGCGGCACCGCCGCCGAGTGATCCCCTTCGTCTTCGACGCCGAGGGCCCCGACGCGGTGGTCGCCGCGGAGAACCTGGATCTCCTGCGGCGGCTGCCCGGCGGGGCCTTCCGCATGATCTACGTGGACCCGCCCTTCAACACGGGCCGCACCCAGCGCCGGCGCGCCTCCAGCATGACCCCCGCCGCGGACGGGGAGGGCGACCGGACCGGCTTCGCCGGGCGCTCCTACACGACGGTGCTGGGCGAGCTGCGCAGCTACGACGACGCGTTCGCCGACTACTGGGGCTTCCTGGAGCCCCGGCTGCGGGAGGCGTGGCGGGTGCTGGCCGACGACGGGACGCTGTACCTGCACCTGGACTACCGGGAGGTGCACTACGCCAAGGTCATGCTGGACACGATCTTCGGCCGGGAGTGCTTCCTCAACGAGATCATCTGGGCCTACGACTACGGCGGGCGCTCCCGCCGCCGGTGGCCGGCCAAGCACGACAACGTCCTGGTCTACGTCAAGGACCCGGAGCGCTACCTGTTCGACAGCACGGAGGTGGACCGGGAGCCGTACATGGCCCCGGGGCTGGTGACCCCCGAGAAGGTGGAGCGGGGGAAGCTGCCCACGGACGTGTGGTGGCACACCATCGTCTCCCCCACCGGGCGGGAGAAGACCGGCTACCCCACCCAGAAGCCCGTGGGCCTGGTGCGGCGGATGGTCGCGGCCAGCTCCGCCCGCGGGGACTGGGTGCTGGACTTCTTCGCCGGCTCCGGGACCCTCGGGGCCGCCGCCCAGCAGCTGGGCCGGCGGTTCGTGTGCGTGGACCGCAACCCGGAGGCGGTCGAGGTCATGCGGGCCCGCCTGCCGCACGCCGCCGTGCGCGGCTGAGCCGGCCGGCTCAGGGGTAGCGGACGACCACCCCGGAGGTGGCCTGCTCCTCGATCCGCACGAGCGACTGCACCGACGTCAGGTTCTCCCCGAGGCGGTTGGGCTTGCCGGTGCCGTGGTAGTCGCTCGAGCCCGTCACCAGCAGGTCGTGCTCGGAGGCCATCTGCACCAGGCGCGCCCGGGCGTCGTCCGGGTTGTCCCGGTGGGCGACCTCCAGCCCGGCCAGGCCGGCGTCGATCATGGCCTCGAAGACCTCGGGGCCGACCACCCGGCCGCGGGCGGCCGCCAGCGGGTGCGCGAACACCGGGACCCCGCCGGCGGCGCGCACCAGGCGCACCGCCCGCACCGGGTCCGGGGCGTAGTGCGGGACGTAGTAGCGGGAGCGGCTGTGCAGCACCGAGGCGAAGGCGGCGCTGCGGTCCTCCACGACCCCGGCGGTGACCAGGGCGTCGGCGATGTGCGGGCGGCCCACCGTGGCGTCCTCGTGGACGTGGTCCAGGACCACGTCCCAGTCGATGGGGTAGTCCTCCGAGAGCAGCTCCACCATGCGCTGGGCCCGGGTGCGCCGGGAGCCGCGGGAGGACTCGACCTCGGCCAGCAGCGCCGGGTCCGCGGGATCGTGCAGGTAGCTCAGCAGGTGCACGGAGATCCCGGTGTCCGTGGTGCAGGAGATCTCCATGCCGGGCACGAAGGCGACCCCGAGGGCCACCGCCGCGTCCCCGGCCTCCCGCCACCCGGACGTGGTGTCGTGGTCGGTCAGCGCGAAGACGTCCAGCCCCGCCGCGTGGGCGGCGCGGGCGACGTCCGCCGGGCGCTCCGTGCCGTCGGATTCCGCCGAGTGGGTGTGCAGGTCGATCTTCACCCCTCCACGATACCGGTCCCGGCGGGGACGGCCGGCGGCCCGCCGTGGCACGATGAGACGGACGAGACGAGGAAAGGAACCATGACAGAGCACAGCAGCACACCCCAGGACGCCGACCAGCCGCTCTCCGACCGGGTCGAGAACCGGTCGCAGCGGCCCGACTCCCCCGCCTTCCAGCAGTTCATGGCCTCCCAGTGGGCCGACGCGGAGCCGGCCGAGACCCGGCGGGAGCCGGTGGCCGACTTCGCGGCCCGGCGCCGCCGGCGGCTCTCCGAGCGGTTCCCGGGCGAGCGGCTCGTGCTGCCCGCCGGGCCGCTGAAGGTCCGCTCCAACGACACGGACTACCGCTTCCGCCCGCACTCCGCCTTCGCCCACCTCACGGGCCTGGGGGTGGACCACGAGCCGGACGCCGTCCTGGTGCTCGAGCCCGTGGAGGAGGGCCGCGGCGACGACGGCGGCGGGCACGAGGCCACCCTGTACTTCCACCCGATGGCCGGGCGCGACTCCAAGGAGTTCTACGCGGACGCCAAGAACGGCGAGTTCTGGGTGGGACCCCGCCCGACCCTGGAGGAGCTGGGCACCGCCTACGGGCTGCGCACCCGGGACCTGGGCGGGCTCGAGGACGCCGTCACCAAGAACGCGGGACCGGCGGCCCTGGGCGGGCTGCGGATCCGCCTGGTGCGCGAGGTCGACCTCAACGTGGACGCCCTGGTCGACACCTCCCGGATCAACACCGGCGTGGAGCTGGAGAGCTCGGACGCCCTCGACGGCGAGCTCACCGAGGCGCTCTCCGAGCTGCGCCTCGTCAAGGACGAACACGAGGTCGAGCAGCTGCGCGAGGCCGTGCACGCGACGATCGCCGGCTTCACCGACATCGTGCACGTGCTCCCCGCGGCCGCCGGCCACCGCCACCGCGGCGAGCGCATGGTCGAGGGCGCGTTCTTCGCCCGTGCCCGGACCGACGGCAACGACCTCGGCTACGACACCATCGCGGCGTGCGGCAACAACGCCACCGTCCTGCACTGGATCCGCAACACCGGCCGGGTGATCCCCGGGGAGCTCATCCTCGTGGACGCGGGGGTGGAGGCCGACTCGCTCTACACCGCCGACATCACCCGCACCCTGCCGGTGAACGGGCGCTACACCGACGTCCAGCGGCGGATCTACCAGGCGGTCCTCGACGCCGCCGACGCCGCCTTCGACGCCGCGGTGCCCGGCAACCGCTTCCGCGACGTGCACGCCGCGGCCATGGAGGTGCTCGCCCGCCGGCTGGAGAGCTGGGGGCTGCTCCCCGTGCCCGCGGAGGTCTCCCTGTCCGCGGAGGGCCAGCACCACCGGCGCTGGATGCCCCACGGCACCAGCCACCACCTGGGCCTGGACGTGCACGACTGCGCGCAGGCCAAGCGGGAGCTGTACGTGGACGGGGTGATCGAGCCCGGGATGGTGTTCACGATCGAGCCCGGCCTCTACTTCAAGGCCGAGGACCTCGCCGTGCCGGAGGAGTACCGGGGCATCGGCGTGCGAATCGAGGACGACGTCCTGATCACCGAGGACGGCAACGTCAACCTCTCCTCGGGGCTGCCGCGCACCCCGGACGAGGTGGAGGCCTGGATGACGGGCCTGTGGCACGCCCGGGAGGGTGTGGACCCGAGCTGAGCCGGCGCCCGCCGGCGGGCGGCAGGATCCGCCCCGCGGGAGGCGGCGCCCGCCCGTCAGCGGGAGGCGTCGGCCGACGTGCTCCCGCCGGCGGACGGCTCGCCCGGGCCGCCCTCCGGGGCGGCACCGTGCTCGGCCGGCCCGGCGTCGCGGCGGGCCGGCTCCCCGGCCGGGAGGCGGATGCCGTACTGGGGCCGCCCGTCGGGGAGGTCCTCGAAACCGGCGGAGCGCCCGGGCACCGGCTCCTCGGGCCGCGGCCCGGGGGCCGGACCCGCGGGACCCTGCTGCGCGGGGCCCTGCTGCCCGGGCGTCTGCGGCCCGGGGCCCTGACCGGCCGGGGCGCCGTAGGCGGGGCGCTGCCACGGGGCCCCCGGTGCGCCCGGCGGCTGCTGGCCGTGCGCGGGGCCCTGGCCGTGCGCCGGGCCCTGCGCGGGGCCGGGCCGGGCGGACCCGCCGAGCGGCAGGCTCTGCAGCCCGCGCAACCCCTGCAGCACCTGGCGGGCGCGCTGGGCCACCTCCGGGGCCGCCACGACGTCGTAGGAGGTGGCGACGATCTGGTTGGTGGAGGTGAAGTCCCGCTTGCCGCGCTGCATCGCGTAGGTCACCGTGGCCAGCAGCATCCAGAACGCCCCGCCGAGCAGCACCGACACCAGCAGGGAGGACACCCACTCGCCGCCGGCGAGCAGGGAGAGGATCATCCCGAGGAAGGCGCCGAAGACCATGCCGTTGAGCGCGCCCTGACCGGCGACCTTCGGGTAGCTCAGCCGGCCGGTGACCTGCTCCACGGACTTCAGGTCGTTGCCGACGATCGCGATCCGGTCCACCTCGAACTGCTCGTCCGCGAGGTGGTCCACGGCCTTCTGGGCGTCGGCGTAGGTGCCGTAGCGGCCGATCACCTCCCCGCGGGGCAGGCCGCGGACGGCGGGGCTGGCGGGGGGCAGGGACCGTGGCGTGCTCATGGCCCCATTCTCCCCCATCCCCGGCCTCTTCCGGGTCCTCCCCGGGGCCTGATCGGGCCCCGCGGACCCGGTGGGTAGTCTTGTACGGTGAGCAGCAACATCGACAAGATCTTCATCGCGCGCCTGATCGGCCTCGACGTGTTCGACCCCCTGGGGGACCGTCTGGGGCGGCTGCGCGACGTCGTCGTGCTGATGCGCGGGAGCTCCCGGTACGGGCGCTCCTCCCGCCGCCCGCTCGTGGTGGGTCTCGTGGTGGAGGTCCTCGGCAAGAAGCGCGTGTTCGTGCCCATGACCCGGGTGACCAGCATCGACGCGGACAAGATCATCAGCACGGGGCTCGTCAACCTGCGCCGCTTCGAGCAGCGCGGCGCGGAGACCCTGGCCGTCGGCGAGGTCTTCGACCGCACCGTGGTGCTGCGCGACGGCTCCGGGGAGGCCACGGTCGAGGACATGGCCATGGAGCGCAAGCGCAACACCGGCGACTGGCTGATCACCCAGCTCTTCGTCCGCCGCACCGGCACCGGCGGGGGCCTGATGCGCCGGCGCAACGAGACGCTGATCATCGACTGGGAGGACGCCGGGGACCCCTCCGCCGCGGGCCACCAGCCGGCCACCCAGTGGGTCGCCTCCCACGAGGAGCAGCAGCCCGCCGACCTCGCCGACGAGATCCACGACATGTCGGCCAAGCGCATGCTCGAGATCGCGCACGAGCTGCAGGACGACCGGCTCGCCGACGTCCTCGAGGAGCTCCCGGAGGAGGACCAGGTCTACATCCTCACCAACATGGCGCGGGACCGCGCGGCCACGGTGCTCGAGGAGATGGAGCCCGACGACGCCGCGGACCTGCTCAACGAGCTGCCCGACGCCCAGGCCGAGGAGCTGCTCGCCCTCATGCAGCCCGAGGACGCCGAGGACGTCCGGCGCCTGCTGGAGTACGAGGAGGGCACGGCCGGCTCGCTGATGACCCCCGTGCCGATCATCCTGCCGCCGGAGGCCACGGTCGCCGAGGCCCTCGCGCACATCCGGCAGGAGGAGCTCAGCCCCGCGGTCGCGGCGGCCGTGATCGTCTCCCGGCCGCCGCTGGAGACGCCCACCGGCAAGTACCTCGGCATGGTGCACACCCAGAAGCTGCTGCGCTACCCGCCGCCCGAGGCCGTGGGCAACCTCATCGACCGCTCGCTCGAGCCGGTCTCCGACCTCGCGTCCCTGCAGGACGTCGCCCGCGAGCTGGCGACCTACGACCTGACCATCATCCCCGTGGTCAACGACCACGACCGGGTGGTCGGGGCGATCACGATCGACGACGTCCTCGACGCCCTGCTGCCCGAGGACTGGCGCACCGCCGACGACGGCACCCCGATCCGGAAGGTGGGCAAGCGGTATGAGTGAGCGGGAGGCCCGGCGCGCCCGCGTCAACGCCCTGGACCAGCCCCGGGAGCACCGCCCCGGGCTGCTGGACCGGTTCCGGCCCAACCCGGACGCGTTCGGGAAGTGGACGGAGGGCTTCGCCCGCTTCATGGGCACGCCCCAGTTCCTGTTCTGGATGACGGTGCTGGTGGCGCTGTGGCTGGGCTGGAACACCCTCGCCCCGCGGGAGCTGCAGTTCGACTCCCGGGCCCTGAACTTCACGCTGCTGACGCTGATGCTCTCCCTGCAGGCCTCCTACGCCGCCCCGCTGCTGCTGCTGGCGCAGAACCGGCAGGACGACCGGGACCGGGTGACCCAGGAGGAGGACCGGCGCCGGGCCCAGCAGAACCTCGCCGACACCGAGTACCTGACCCGGGAGATCGCGTCGCTGCGGATCGCGCTGCGCGAGGTCGCCACCCGCGACTTCGTGCGCTCCGAGCTGCGCACGGTGCTCGAGGACCTGCTCGAGGCGCAGGAGGAGGCCCCGGACGCCGACGAGCCGGCCGCCCACCCGCGGAAGAGCCCCCGCCGCCGGAGCAGGAGCCTCGACCGACCCGCCGCCCCCGAGACCAGAGGAATCCCCCGTGTCTGACCCCCGTGCCGACGACGTCCTCGCCCCCGAGGACCTGCACCCCGCGCTGCGCAAGGCGCTGGACCGCGTGCTCGACCCCGAGCTGCGCCGGCCGGTGACCGAGCTGGGGATGATCCGCTCCGCCGCCCTCGACGACGCCGGCCGCGCCGCGGTGCACGTGCTGCTGACGATCAGCGGCTGCCCCCTGCGCTCGACCATCGAGCACGACGTCCGGGAGGCCGTGTCGACCGTGGAGGGGGTGCGCGCCGTGGCCGTGGAGGTCGGGGTGATGACGCCCGAGCAGCGCACCGCGCTCAAGGAGCGGGTGGGCCACACCCGGACCGTGCCCTTCAACGACCCGTCCTCCCTGACCCGGGTGCACGCCGTGACCAGCGGCAAGGGCGGGGTCGGCAAGTCGACCGTCACCGTGAACCTCGCCGCCGCGCTGGCCGCCCGGGGCCGGTCCGTGGGGATCGTGGACGCGGACGTCCACGGCTTCTCCGTCCCGGGGCTGCTGGGCATCGACCGGTCCCCCACCCAGGTGGGGGACATGATCCTGCCCCCGGTGGTGGAGGTCCCCGAGACGGCCCGGCAGGACACCGGCCGCGCCGGGGTGCTCAAGGTCATCTCGATCGGGATGTTCGTGGACCCGGACCAGCCGGTCGCCTGGCGCGGGCCGATGCTGCACCGGGCGGTCGAGCAGTTCCTCACGGACGTGCACTTCGGGGACCTGGACCACCTCTTCCTCGACCTCCCGCCGGGCACCGGGGACGTCGCGATCTCCGTGGCCCAGCTGCTGCCCACCGCCGAGGTGCTGGTCGTCTCCACCCCCCAGCAGGCCGCGGTGGAGGTCGCCGAGCGCTCCGGAGCGCTGGCCGTGCAGACCGGGCAGACGGTGGCCGGGGTGATCGAGAACATGGCCGGCATGCCCATGCCGGACGGCAGCGTGCTCGAGCTCTTCGGGGCCGGCGGCGGCGCCCGGATCGCGGAGTCGCTGACCCGCCGGCTCGGCTACGAGGTGCCGCTGCTCGGGGGCGTGCCCCTCGACGTCGCCCTCCGGGAGGGCGGGGACACGGGCCGGCCGGTGGTGTGGTCCGCCCCGGACTCGCCCGCGGCGGCGGCGCTGCGCTCGGTGGCCGACGTGCTGGGCTCCCGGCCGCTCGGGCTGGCCGGCCGGCCGCTGGGCCTCGGTCCCCGCTGACCGGTTCCCGCCGGCCGGTCCCCGCCGGCCCGTGTCCGTGGACAGGCCCCCCGTTGACCGGGCCTCCGTCGACCGGTCCTCCGGGTCGGGCGGCTCAGGTCGCCTCGGTGTCGAAGGGGGCGCGCTCCCCGGGGGCCAGCCGGGTCAGCGAGGGCCGGGAGCGCTGCGGGCCGGGCCGGGCCGGCTCGTCGTCCTCCAGCAGCGCCTGGCGCACGATGGTGCGGGGGTCGTACTGGCGGGGATCCAGCCGGCGCCAGTCGACGTCGGCGATCTCGGGCCCCAGGGTCTCCTTGAGCTCCTCCGTGGCGCCGGTGGCGTAGCGCTTGGCGGCCTTGACGAACTCCTTGAGCTTCTCCGCGTACTCCGGCAGCCGCTCCGGCCCGATGATGAACAGGGCAAGGAGCACCAGGATGATCGCTTCGCCGCCGTTGATGCCGAGCACAGGAAGAAATTTTACCAGCCGGAGGGAGCCGGACGGGTCAGCCGAAGATCCTGCGCAGGCCGGCGGCCACCGTCTCGGCGACGCCGGGATCCTCCGCGGCCGGCTCGGCCACCCGGCTGAGCTCGTCGGCCAGGACGTGGTGGACGGTGCGGGCCATCGCGGGCGGGCCGCTGTCCCCGGTGACCGTGTACACCACGTCCTCGCCCACGAGCACCACCCGCCACGGCGGACCGGCGTCCAGCCACAGCGGGACGCCCTCGACCGGGGAGGGCCGGAGTCCCTCGGCGCTCACGGGCAGCCCGGTGATCCCGTCCATGGGATTGCCCCGGTCGACCCGGCCGCGCTGCTCGACCACGACGACGAGCTCCTCGCCGCGCTGCAGCCGCACCTCGACGACCGGGTGGCCGGAGCGCGTGTCGCGGGCCATGGAGAGCACCTGGTAGCCGTCCGAGGCGAGGGTGGGCAGCGTCCAGCCCTCCGCGCGCCAGCGGTCCGCGGAGGCCTCGTCCGCGTGCAGGACCCCGCCGGTGCCGCGCCACGCCGAGACCGGGGCCTGCTCCGCGGTGCCCGAGGACGCCGCGGACTCCGCCACGACGGTGCGCCCGACCGCGTAGCCCGAGCCCAGCAGCAGGGTGAGCACCGCGCTGACGGTCGCGGCGGCCACCGGCACCGCGTTGCTGCGGGGGCGGGCCGGCACCGGGGCGGCGCGGTCCGGGCGGGGCATCGGGCCTCCTTCGTGCGGGCGCTGGTGGGCGGGGCCGGGCGCGGGGCGCGGCGTCGGTCCCATGATCGGCGGGCAAGCTGGACGCGGACTGGACGATGGCCGGGCGCGGGGACCCAGCCGGTAGGATGACGCGCATTGGCCACAGCGACGAAGGGCGGAACATGGGCGCGGACAAGACGACGAGCTGGTCGTACGCCGAGGCGTTCGCCGTGGAGGACGAGCTCGCCTACCGCGCCCGGGAGCGGTCCCTCGCCCTGCGCATCCCGCCGGTCACCCCGGGCACGGCCGCCGCCCTGACGGTGCTCGCCGCGTCGGCGCGGCCCGCCACCGTCGTGGAGGTGGGCACGGGGGCGGGGGTCTCCGGGCTCGCGCTGCTGCGCGGGCTGCCGGCCACGTCCGTGCTGACGACCATCGACACCGACATCCGGGCCCTGCGCGCGGCCCGGGACACGTTCCGGGAGGCCGGGGTGCCGACGAGCCGGACCCGCACCATCCCCGGCCGCGCCTCCCTGGTGATGCCCCGGCTCAGCGCCGGGGCCTACGACCTCGTGTTCCTCGACGCGGACTCCGAGGGGACCCTGGACTACGCCGAGGAGGCGGTGCGGCTGCTGCGTCCGGGCGGGATGCTGGTGGTCAACGACGCCCTGCACCAGGACAAGGTGGCGCAGCCGGCCAACCGCGAGGAGAACACCCGGACCATGCGGGCCGTGCACCGGCTGTTCCGGGACGACGAGCGCTTCAGCACCGCACTGCTCACCACCGGCTCGGGCCTGCTCCTCGCCGTCCGCCGCTGATCCGGCCCCCGGGACGGGGCCTCCCCTCGGGAGAACCGCACCGGCCGGGCCCGCAGCACGGCGGAGGGCCCGGCACCCCGTGGTGCCGGGCCCTCCGCCGTCGCGGGCGGGACGTCACTCGGTCACGCCGGCCAGGCACTCCTTGAGCTCCGCGGCCTCGCCCGGCTTCAGCTCGACCACGAGCCGGCCGCCACCCTCGAGCGGCACGCGCATGATGAGGCTGCGCCCCTCCTTGGTGACCTCCATCGGTCCGTCACCGGTTCTCGGCTTCATGGCCGCCATGTGGGAACTCCTCTTCCTCAGTTGGTGTTGCTCCCATCCTATCCGAGCCGTCGCGGTGGGCCCGGACGGCACGGGACCGGGGCGGCGCGCGTCGGCGCGGCCTCCGGGAGCGGCTCACGGCGGGTAGTCCCCGCCCCCGGGCAGCTGCTTCCAGTGCCACAGCCAGCCCACCCAGACCAGCTGGAGCACGGCGCCGAAGAGCACGCACGCCACCCGGTAGGCGCGCGAGTCCGAGACCGCCGCCAGCGGCAGGGCGAGCGGGAACAGCGGCAGCAGCAGCCGGAAGGTGCTGGTCTGCGGGTGCAGGAACAGCAGCAGGTACACGGCGTAGCTCGCCAGCCACACCCGGGTGAGCAGGTCCAGCCGCTCGCGCACCACCCGCGAGCGCAGCACCAGGACACAGCCGGCCACCAGCAGCACCGGGGCGGCGAGTCCCGCGACCGGGCCGAAGAGGTCCGTCCCGGCGTCGAACCACGGGACCACCGGCACCAGCCCTCCGCCCCGCCAGACCGTCTCCGTCTCGGTGTAGGCCGTCGGCTCCCCCGTGGCCCACCAGGCGATCGCCGGCCAGGCCAGCGCGGCGGCGCAGGAGAACACTGCGAGGGCGAACAGCCCGTCGAACGCGTCGGCCGCCCGGCGCAGCTGCCCGGCCCGGTGCCGGGCCACGGTCCGCACGAGCCAGGTGATCCCCAGGGCGGCGGCGAAGGGCACCCCCGCGGGGCGGGTGAGGCACATGACGAGCACCACCGGCGCCGCCGCGAGGTGCCGGCCCCGGGCCACCAGCAGCAGGGCCCCGGCCAGCAGCGCCAGGTGCAGCGACTCGGCGTAGGGCACCTGCAGCACCGGGGCCACCGGGTTGAACGCCACGAACGCCAGCCCCCACAGGGCCGTGTCCGGGGCGGCGAACCGGAGGAAGAGCCGGTGGACGAGCAGCGCCGCGCCGAAGCCCGCCGCCAGGGACACCACCGAGGCCGCGGCGTCCCAGCCGGCCCCGGTGAGCCCCGTCACCGCCCGGACGAGCAGCGGGAAGACCGGGTAGAACGCCCAGGCGTTCTCCTGGGTGCGCCCGGCCTCGTCCCGCGGGACGGACCCCGGGTAGCCCTCCCGGGCGATCCGCTCGTACCAGTCGGAGTCCCAGATGCCGGTGAACGCGAGGTATCCCAGGGCGCCGTCGCCCCACGGGCCGGGGCCCTGCTGGCGCCCCACCGTGGTGAACACGGCCCACGCCCACACCCGGGAGGCCGCCCAGACGAGCGCGGCCTGGGCCCACCAGGGGGCGGCGGCCAGGCGGGAGCTCACGCTCTCCGCGCCGGACCGGGTCCGGGGTCCTGGGCCGGCAGCTGCCGGGCGAGGCGGTCGAGCACGGCTTGCACCTCCCCGGGGTCGTAGCCGCGGCGCCGGACGGAGAAGGCGATCCGCCCGACGTCCTCGCGCGTCATCACCTCGGGCAGCACGAGAGGCGCGTCCGGGGCGCGCTCGGCCCGGATCCCGTCCCGGGCCGGAGCGGTCCAGCCGGAGAGCCGGTCGCGGCCGAGCAGGACGACGCCCACGACGGTCAGCAGCAGCACCAGGCCGGTCAGCACCACGAAGAGTTCGGTCATGGCACCAGGCTATGCGCCGGGCCCGGGCGGCCCGGCAGCTGCGCGGCCGCCCGGACGCGAAACATTCCTACGGATCGGTACGCACTTAACGTGCTCGCAACGTGTTCGCCATCACACGGAAGAAATCTGGGATATCTTTCCGGTATGTCACACGCCACTCCGCCGGCCGCCGCACCGTCCGCCGCCGCGCCCGGCACGGGCGAGGCCCTGGTCCGCATGTCGCACGTCAACAAGCACTTCGGGGACCTCCACGTGCTCCGGGACATCAACCTGGAGGTGCGCCGCGGCGAGGTCGTCGTGGTGATCGGCCCGTCCGGGTCCGGGAAGTCGACCCTGTGCCGCGCGATCAACCGGCTCGAGAGCATCGACGACGGGGAGATCCTCATCGACGGCAAGCGGCTGCCCGAGGAGGGCAAGGCCCTCGCGCGGCTGCGCGCGGACGTGGGCATGGTCTTCCAGTCCTTCAACCTCTTCGCCCACAAGTCGGTGCTCCAGAACGTGACCCTCGGACCCGTCAAGGTCCGTGGCCGCTCGGCGGGCGAGGCGAAGAAGCAGGCCATGGAGCTGCTGACCCGCGTGGGCGTGGCGAACCAGGCCGAGAAGCTGCCGGCCCAGCTCTCCGGCGGCCAGCAGCAGCGCGTGGCGATCGCCCGCGCCCTGGCCATGGAGCCGAAGGTCATGCTCTTCGACGAGCCGACCTCCGCCCTCGACCCCGAGATGATCAACGAGGTGCTCGACACCATGGTCGCCCTGGCGAAGCAGGGCATGACGATGATCGTGGTGACCCACGAGATGGGCTTCGCCCGCAAGGCCGCCGACCGCGTCGTGTTCATGGCCGACGGGCAGATCGTCGAGGAGAACACCCCCGAGGAGTTCTTCACCAATCCGCGCTCCGCGCGCGCCCAGGACTTCCTGGGCAAGATCCTCGGCCACTGACCGTCCACCCGTCCCTCCGACCGAACGCCACCACCTCGACTGCAAGGAGCAGACCATGCGCAACACCAAGCCCCTCGGACTCGCCGCGATGGCCGCGGCCGCGGCCCTGACCCTCACTGCGTGCGGCGGCGGCGGGGAGCAGGCCGGCGGCGGGGAGACCGGCGGGTCCGGCGAGTCCGTCCGGATCGGCATCAAGTACGACCAGCCGGGCCTCGGCTTCCGGGACGGCGACCAGTACACCGGCTTCGACGTCGACGTCGCCAAGTACGTCGCCAACGAGCTCGGCTACGCGGAGGACCAGATCGAGTGGGTGGAGTCCCCCTCGGCCAACCGCGAGAACATGCTCGCCAACGACCAGGTGGACATGATCTTCGCGACCTACTCGATCACCGAGGAGCGCGACCAGACCGTGGACTTCGCCGGCCCGTACTTCGTGGCCGGCCAGGACCTGCTGGTCCGCAGCGACGACACCTCGATCACCGGCCCGGACGACCTCGAGGGCAAGAACCTGTGCTCGGTGACGGGTTCGACCTCCGCGCAGAAGGTCAAGGAGGACCAGCCCGGCGCCAACCTCGTCGAGCAGCCCGGCTACGCCGACTGCCTCACCGCGCTGGAGTCCGGCCAGGTGGACGCCGTGACCACGGACGACATCATCCTCGCGGGCCTGGCCGCGACCGAGGCCAACCAGGGCAAGTTCAAGGTGGTGGGCAACACCTTCTCCGAGGAGCGCTACGGCGTGGGCCTGCCCCAGGGCTCCGACCAGTGCGAGGCCGTCAACGAGGCCATCACCAAGATGATCGACGAGGGCGCCTGGGAGGAGGCGGTCACCGCCAACACGGAGGGGGCCGACTACCAGTACAACGCTGAGCTGAACCCGCCGGAGCCCGAGCCCTGCGGCGAGTGACGACGGACGCGTAGGTCCCGGGGCCGGCCGGTTCCGGCCGGCCCCGGGACCGGCGCCCCCGCAGCACACCGACCGATCCACGACGAAGGGCCCTCGCGTGACCCAGCACCACCCCGATCCCCGGGAGCTCCCGTGAGCGACTACCTGGCAGACTTCGCCAGCCTGTTCGAGCAGTACGACGTCCTGGCCGCCTTCTGGGTCAACCTCCGGCTGACCTTCTGGGCCGCGATCGGCTCGGCGGTCCTCGGCGGGCTGATCGCGCTGATGCGCATCTCCCCCATCGCGTCGCTGCGGCTGCTGGGCACCGGGTACGTGAACCTGTTCCGCAACACGCCGCTGACCATCATCCTCGTCTTCCTGGTCCTGGGCGTGTGGAGCCAGCTGGGGATCAACCTCTCCGGCGACTTCAACCAGAACTTCTTCAACTGGGCGGTCATCGGCCTGAGCCTCTACCACGCGGCCTTCGTCTGCGAGGCCATCCGCTCCGGGGTCAACACCGTCCCGGTCGGCCAGGCCGAGGCCGCCCGGGCCATCGGTCTGTCCTTCCTGCCCGCCGCCCGGCTGATCATCTTCCCGCAGGCGCTGCGGGGGGCCGTCACGCCGCTCGGCAACACCCTGATCGCCCTGACGAAGAACACGACGGTGGCCGCGGCCGCGTCGGTCACCGAGATCTCCTCGCTCATGAAGACCATGATCGAGTTCCGCCCGGACGTGATCATCGCGATCTTCCTGGTGGTCGCCCTCGGCTTCGTCCTCATCGTGGTCCCGGTGGGCCTGCTCACCACCTGGGCCTCCCGGAAGCTGGCGGTGAAGCGCTGATGGCCAAGACCCAGAACGTCCTCTTCGACGTCCAAGGACCCCGCGGCCGGCGGGTCAGCGCGGCGCTGAACGTGCTCGGCGTGCTGCTCGCGGCGGCCCTCGCCTGGATCGTGCTGGGCGAGCTGGCCGAGAAGGGCCAGCTCGACGCCGCGAAGTGGAGTCCCCTGCTGACCGCGCGCACGTGGGAGAACTTCCTGCTGCCGGGACTGTGGGACACCCTCCGGGCCGCGCTGCTGGCCGTGGTCCTCTCCGTCGTCTTCGGCCTGGTCTTCGGGCTCGGCCGGCTCTCCCAGCTCGGGCCCGTCCGGTGGGTCTCCACCGTGGTCGTGGAGTTCTTCCGCGCCGTGCCGGTGCTCGTGATGATGATCTTCTTCTACCTGGGCATCGGGCGGGCCGGGCTGGTCGAGCCGTCCAACGTCCCCTTCTGGGCGGTGGTCCTCGGCCTGATGTTCTACAACGGGTCCGTGATCGCCGAGCTGATCCGCTCCGGCGTCCACCAGCTGCCCAAGGGGCAGCGGGAGGCCGGGCTCGTCATCGGGCTCACGCCGGCCCGCTCGCTGCGCCTGATCGAGCTCCCCCAGGCGCTGACGGCCATGCTGCCCTCGCTGGTCAGCCAGTTCGTGGTCATCCTCAAGGACACGGCCCTGGGCTACATCATCACCTACCCGGAGCTGCTCGCCAGCGGCCGGCGCCTGGGCTCCGGGGACGGCAACATCCTCCAGACGCTGTTCGTCGTGGCCCTGGTCTTCGTGCTGATCAACTACCTGCTGACGCTGCTGGCGGCGTGGCTCTCCCGGTTCCTCAGCTACCGCACGGGAGGCGCCACCAAGCCGGCCGAGGGCCCCCTCGCCGCCGAGGAGGCCACCGTCTGAGCCGACCGCCGTCTGAGCCGGCCGCTCAGTCGGTGAGCCAGGCGGCGAGGGCCCGGTAGCACTCCCGCACGGCCTCGGCGCTCACGTGCTCGTCGTCGGTGTGGGCGAGCAGGGCGTCGCCGGGACCGAAGTTCACCGCCGGCACCCCCATCTGGGAGAAGCGGGCCACGTCGGTCCAGCCGTACTTCGGCTTCGGCTCCTGGCCCACCGCGGCCACGAACGCCGCGGCGGCGGGGCGGTCCAGGCCGGGGCGGGCCGCGGCCGAGAGGTCGGCGATCTCCAGCTCGTAGCCGGCGAAGACCTCCCGGACGTGGGCGAGGGCCTCCTCCGGGGACTTGTCCGGGGCGAAGCGGTAGTTGATCTCCACGTGGGCGGTGTCCGGGACGACGTTGCCGGCCACGCCGCCGCCGATCCCGGTCGCGTTGAGGCCCTCCCGGTAGTCGAGGCCCTCCACGGTGATCGTCCGCGGGGTGTAGGCGGCCAGGCGGGCCAGGACGTCGGCCTGCTTGTGGATGGCGTTGTCCCCGATCCAGGACCGCCCCGAGTGGGCCGCGCGCCCGGTGGTGGTGATCCGGAAGCGCATCGTGCCGTTGCACCCGCCCTCCACCGTCCCGTCCGTGGGCTCGAGCAGCACCGCGAAGTCCGCCTCGAGCAGCTCCGGGGCGTTGCGCTGCAGCCGTCCCAGGCCGCTGGCCGCGGCGTCGACCTCCTCGTGGTCGTAGAAGACGTAGCTGACGTCCCGGTTGGGCTCGGTCAGGGCGGCCGCGAGGGCGAGCTGGACGGCCACGCCGCCCTTCATGTCGGTGGCCCCGCGGCCGTAGAGCACCCGGTGGCCGTCGGCCTCCTCCCACGACGAGGGCACGGTCCCGCGGGCGCCGGGCACGGCGGGCAGGGGCACGGTGTCGAGGTGCCCGGCGAGCACCACCCGCTCGCCCCGGCCCAGCTCGGTGCGGGCGACCACGGCGTCCCCGTCCCGGTGCACCGCGAGGTGCGGGAGCCGGCGCAGCGCGGCCTCGACGGCGTCGGCGATGGGCCCCTCGCCGCCGGAGACGGACTCCAGGTCGATGAGGGCGGCGGTGAGCTCGGCAGGGTCCGCGGCGAGGTCGAGGTCGGGTGCGATCATGGCTGCCAGCATAGCGGCGGCACCCCCGCGGCCGGATCGGCCCGGCCCCGCCCTCCCCCGTAGGATGGACGCCATGACTTCTCCCACCTCTCGTCCCGCCGCCGGTCGTCCCGCCGCCGGTCGTTCCGCCTCCGGCCTGGGCCTGGCCACCGTCGTGGCCTCCGGCCCCCAGGAGGGCACCGTCCTCGACGTCTGGTACCCCGCCCCGGCGCTGTCCGACGCGGTCGACACCTCCCTCGACGCCGACCTGCGGCTGGCGGCCACCGCCGACCCGGACCGCAACATCCGCAGCGAGATCGTCGAGACGGTCGTCGACCTCGACGCCGCCCCCGCCGACGCCGCCGACGCGTACCTGCGCCTGCACCTGCTCTCCCACCGCCTCGTGCGGCCCAACACCGTGAACCTCGACGGGGTGTTCGGCCTGCTCGCCAACGTCGCCTGGACCGACCGCGGCCCCGTGCTCGCCGAGGAGCTCACCCTCGCCCTGCTGCGGATGAAGGCCACCGGCGGGCACGTGACCGTGCACAGCGTCGACAAGTTCCCGCGGATGGTGGACTACGTGGTGCCCTCGGGCGTGCGGATCGGCGACGCCAACCGGATCCGGCTCGGCGCCCACCTGGCCGCCGGCACCACGGTGATGCACGAGGGCTTCGTGAACTTCAACGCCGGCACGCTGGGCCAGTCCATGGTCGAGGGCCGGATCAGCGCCGGCGTGGTCGTGGGCGACGCCACGGACATCGGCGGCGGCGCGTCCATCATGGGCACCCTCTCCGGCGGCGGCAAGGAGCGGATCACCGTGGGCGAGCGCGTGCTCCTCGGGGCGAACTCCGGCGTGGGCATCTCCCTCGGCGACGACTGTGTGGTCGAGGCCGGCCTCTACGTCACCGCCGGCACGCGGGTGAGCGTGCTCGCCGACGGGGCGCAGTCCACGGCCAAGGCCTCGGAGCTCTCCGGCGTCCCGAACCTGCTGTTCCGCCGCAACTCGCTCACCGGCACGGTCGAGGTGCTGCCGCGCGCCGGTCGGACCGTGGAGCTCAACGCGGCCCTGCACGCCAACTGAGCTCCACCCCGGCTGAGCTCCACCCCGGCTGAGCAGCCAGGTCGGCGGGCCTCCCCCGCCGGCCGAGCGCCGCCGGCCGCGCCCCACTCCGCACCCGCCTCCCCCGCCCGTCCAGGAGCCCCCGTGTCCTCCCCCGCCTCCGGCCGCCGCACCAGGACGGCCGGGCTGTCGCTGTTCGTGCTGCTGCTGGTCTGCGCCGTGCTCGCCGCCGGGACCCTCGTGGCCGTCGAGCTGCGGGCGGGGCGCCCCTCGGCCGGCGAGCCCCGCTGCGTGGTCGCCACCACGGACCCGGACGGGCAGCGCCGGCGGCACACCCTGTCCTCCGAGCAGGCGGCCAACGCGGCCCTGATCACCGCCGAGTCCGTCCGGCGCGGCACGGACCCGTACGCGGCGGTCGTGGCCCTGGCCACGGCCATGCAGGAGTCCCAGCTGGTCAACATCGACTACGGGGACCGCGACTCCGTGGGCCTCTTCCAGCAGCGCCCGTCCCAGGGCTGGGGCACGGTCGAGCAGATCCTGGACCCGTCCTACGCCACCGGCGTCTTCTACGACCGGCTCGCCGAGGTGGACTACGCCGGGCTGTCCGTGACCGAGGCCGCCCAGGCGGTCCAGCGCTCCGCGCACCCGGACGCCTACGCCCGGCACGAGCCCCTGGCCCGGGCCTTCGCCGACAGCCTGACCGGGGGCACCGAGGCTTCCCTGAACTGCGTGCTCGCCGACCCCGAGCAGCCCGGGGACGCGGCCGCGGCCGCCGGCGCCCTGGGCGCGGCCTTCGGCGCCGCGGCCCCCGCGGCGCGCGCCGAGGCCGGCCGGGTGGTCGTGCCCGCCCCGGCCGGGCCCACCGGCTGGGCGGTGGCGCACTGGGCGGTCGCCTCCGCCGAGCGGCTGGGCGTCGCCGAGGTCTCCTTCGACGGGCGCAGCTGGGTCCGGGCCGACCAGCGGACCACCCGCTTCGCCCCCGCCCCCGGCTGGGTGGACGCCGCCGAGGCCCACCCGGACGGCCCCCCGCCGGCGGAGGACGTCGTGCTGGTCCTCGCGAGCCGCTGAGGGCCCGCCCGCGCCCGGGCCGATACGCTGGGCGCATGAGAATTCTCGTCACCGGGGGAACCGGCTACATCGGCTCGCACACCGTCCTCGCCCTGCTGGAGGCCGGCCACGACGTCGTCGTGATGGACAACCTCGCCAACTCCTCGCGGACCTCCCTGCAGCGCGTGGAGGAGCTCGCGGGGCGCCCGGCGGCCGCGTTCGCCGAGGTCGACCTGCTGGACCCGGCCGGGCTCGACGCCCTGTTCGCGCAGCACCGGCCGGAGGCGGTCATCCACTTCGCCGGGCTCAAGGCCGTGGGCGAGTCGGGCGAGCAGCCGCTGCGGTACTACCGCACCAACGTGACCGGGACCCTGAACCTGCTGGAGGCCATGGAGGCCCACGGCTGCCGCTCCATCGTGTTCTCCTCCTCCGCCACGGTCTACGGCGCCCCGGAGGAGATGCCGCTGACCGAGAAGCAGCCCATGGACGCGCAGAACCCGTACGGCCGCACCAAGGAGCACATCGAGGACATGCTCGTGGACCTCGCCGCCTCGGACCCGTCGTGGAGCATGGCCCTGCTGCGCTACTTCAACCCCGTGGGCGCCCACGAGTCCGGCCGGATCGGGGAGGACCCCACCGGGGTGCCGAACAACCTGCTGCCGTTCATCGCCCAGGTGGCCGTGGGCCGGCGCGAGAAGCTGCGCGTGTTCGGCGACGACTACCCCACCGCCGACGGCACCGGGGTGCGCGACTACATCCACGTCGTCGACCTCGCGGAGGGCCACCTGCGGGCCCTCGACCACCTCGCCCGGCACGGCGGGGTGCACACGTGGAACCTGGGCACGGGCAAGGGCTACTCGGTGCTGGAGGTGCACGCCGCGTTCGAGCGGGCCTCCGGGCGCAGCATCCCCTACGAGGTCGCGGCCCGGCGTCCCGGGGACGCGGCCGTCTCCTACGCCGACCCCTCCACGGCCCTGGCCGAGCTGGGCTGGTCGGCCGAGCGGGACATCGACACGATGTGCCGCGACCACTGGAACTGGCAGAGGAGCAACCCGGAGGGCTACGCCGGGTCCTGAGGCCCCGGGCTCACCAGCCCGGCGGCCGCACCACGTTGGGCGGCGCGTCGGCGAACAGCGCCGCCACCCGGCGCTCGTCGTGGCCGGCGATGCCGGTGCCCACCCGGGTCAGCCAGAACGTCAGCTCCGGGTGGGCGCGGGCGAAGTCCACGAACGCGGCCGCCTCCCGCGCCAGGGCGGGGAACCCGCTCATGCTGTCGATCGCGTAGGAGCGCCCCTGCAGCCCGTGGCCCTGCCCCGGCACCGCGCCGAAGCGCTCCACCGCGGTCCGCGCCGCGCCGGCCGCGTGCGCGCCGCGGGCGTTGGAGCCGAAGACGAAGACCTCGTCCGGGCCCAGCTCGGTGATCCGCTCGGGGGTGTGCCGCTGCTCGCTCATGGCCCGCACCCTACCGGGCCGCGCGGCGGGGAGAAAGGACCGGGCCCGCGCCCCCTCGGGGGACGCGGGCCCGGTCGCCGGCGGCGCGGCTCAGCCCTGCGGGTAGTGCCGCTCGGCCTCGCCCACGTAGAGCTGGCGCGGGCGGCCGATCTTGGTCTCCGGGTCCTCGATCATCTCGCGCCACTGGGCGATCCAGCCCGGCAGCCGGCCGATGGCGAACAGGACGGTGAACATCTTCTCCGGGAAGCCCATCGCCTTGTAGATCAGGCCCGTGTAGAAGTCGACGTTCGGGTACAGCTTGCGCTCCACGAAGTACTCGTCGGCGAGGGCCTTCTCCTCGAGCCGCATCGCGATGTCGAGCTGCTCGTCGTTGCCGCCCAGCTTCTCGAGGATGTCGTGGGCGTAGTCCTTGACGATGCGCGCGCGCGGGTCGTAGTTCTTGTACACGCGGTGGCCGAAGCCCATGAGCCGGGCGCCGGACTCCTTGTTCTTGACCTTCTCCATGAACTCCTCGGGCTTGACGCCCTCCTGCTGGATCCGGTTGAGCATGGCGAGCACTGCCTCGTTCGCGCCGCCGTGCAGCGGGCCGTAGAGGGCGTTGATCCCGGCGGAGACCGAGGCGAACATGTTGGCGTGGGAGGAGCCCACCAGCCGCACCGTGGAGGTGGAGCAGTTCTGCTCGTGGTCGGCGTGCAGCATCAGGAGCACGTCGAGGGCCTTGGCCATCGTCGGGTCGATCTCGTAGTCCTCGGCGGGCACCCCGAAGCACATGCGGAGGAAGTTCTCCGTGTAGTTGAGGTCGTTCTGCGGGTAGAGCATCGGCTCGCCCTTGGACTTCTTGAAGGCGTACGCGGCCAGGGTCGGGACCTTGGCGAGCAGCCGGATCGTGGAGATCTCCACCTGCTGCTGGTCGAACGGGTCGAGGGAGTCCGCGTAGAACGTGGACAGCGCCGAGACCGCCGAGGAGAGCACGGGCATGGGGTGCGCGTTGCGCGGGAACCCGTTGAAGAAGCTCTTGAGGTCCTCGTGGACCATGGTGTGCCGGCGCACCCGGGTGTCGAAGTCCTCGAGCTGGGCCGGGGTGGGCAGCTCGCCGTAGATCAGCAGGTACGCGGTCTCGATGAACGTCGAGTGCTGGGCGAGCTCCTCGATCGGGTAGCCGCGGTAGCGCAGGATGCCGTTGTTGCCGTCGATGTAGGTCACGGCCGAGCGTGCGTTGGCGGTGTTCATGAACCCGGGGTCGAAGGCGACGTTGCCGGTCTCCTTGAGCAGGTTCGTGATCGCGTACCCGCGGTTGCCCACGGTGGCGTCCTGGACGGGCAGCTCGAGCCGTCCGCCGTTGCCGTAGTCGAGCTGGGCGGTCTCGGTCTTCTGTGCAGACTCGGTCATGTTCTTCGTCCTCCGCGAGTGGATTTCGGTGTCCGGTGCCCGGGGCGGCCCTGCCGGGCGGCACCGGTGGCGCAGCACGGGCGTGTCTCGGGACACAGCGATCGTCAGGGTCCAACCTACCTGTTCCGTCGGCGGGCGGACCAATCCCGGCGCCGCGCGGGGGCGTCTCAGCGGCGGGCGAGCCGCTGCGCGGCNCTGCGCGGCGGCGTCGATCCGCTCGTCCGTGGCGGTGAGCGCGAGCCGCACGTACCCCTCCCCGGCCGTCCCGTAGAACACGCCCGGGCCCACCACGACGCCCCGCTCGGCGAGGCGCTGGACCGTGGACCAGGTGTCCTCCCCGGCCGTGCACCACAGGTAGAGCCCCGCCTCGGAGTGCTCCACGCGCAGCCCGAACGCCTCCACGGCGGGCACCAGGCGGTCGCGCCGGGCCCGGTAGAGCGCCTTCTGGGCGTGCACGTGGGCGTCGTCGCCGAGGGCGACCCGCATGGCCTCCTGGACGGGGGCCGGGACGATCATCCCGGCGTGCTTGCGGGAGTTCACCAGGTCGGCCATCAGCCGGGCGTCGCCGGCGAGGAACGCGGCGCGGTAGCCGGCGGCGTTGGACTGCTTCGACAGCGAGTACGCCGAGAGCAGCAGGGAGGTGTCCCCGCCGCTGACCCGCGGGTCCAGCACCGAGGGGACGGGGGCCCCGCCCTGCTGGACGTCCCACGCGCCCCAGCCGAGCTCGGCGTAGCACTCGTCGGAGACGACCACCGCCCCGAGGGCCCGGGCCTGGTCGACGACGCGGCGCAGCGACTCGACGTCGCGGACGATGCCGGTGGGGTTGGCCGGCGAGTTCAACCAGACCAGGCGCACCCGGGCGCGGACCTCGTCCTCGAGCTCGTCGAGGTCGTCGGCGGCCACCGCCTCGGCGCCGGCCAGCCGGGCCCCGATGTCGTAGGTCGGGTAGGCCACCGTGGGGCGCACGAGCACGTCCCCCGGGCGCAGGCCCAGCAGCAGCGGCAGCCACGCGACGAGCTCCTTGGAGCCGACCGTGGGCATGACCGCGGCCGGGTCCAGGCCGGGCACGCCGCGCCGGCGGGCGTACCAGGCCACCACGGCCTCCCGCAGGGCGGGCGTGCCGTGGGTGGTCGGGTAGCCGTGGGCGTCCGCGGCGGCGGCCAGCGCGTCCTGGACCACCAGCGGGGTGGGGTCCACGGGCGTGCCGATGGACAGGTCCACGACCCCGTCCGGGTGCTCCGCGGCGACGGCGCGGTAGGGCGCCATCGTGTCCCACGGGTAGTCCGGGAGGGCGAGGCCGAAGGACCGTGCCGTCTCGGTCACTGGGCGCCCTGGTTCTGCGGGGGCAGGGCCGCGATCATCGGGTGGTCCGTGTGGGTGTTGCCGAGCTTGGCGGCCCCGCCCGGGGAGCCGAGGTCGTCGAAGAACTCGACGTTGGCCTTGTAGTAGTCGGCCCACTCCTCGGGGGTGTCGTCCTCGTAGTAGATGGCCTCGACGGGGCAGACCGGTTCGCACGCGCCGCAGTCCACGCACTCGTCCGGGTGGATGTAGAGCGAGCGCTCCCCCTCGTAGATGCAGTCGACGGGGCACTCCTCGACGCAGGCCTTGTCCTTGACGTCGACACAGGGCTGGGCGATGACATAGGTCACGGCGTTTCACACCTTTCTGCTGGGATTCTCCGACCAGTCTAGCCACCGCGTCCTGGCTACGATGACAGCCATGGTCTCCCCGACATCCGGCTCAACGTCCTCGCCCGTTCCGTCATCCGCGGCCGTCGAGTTGCTCGCGGGCCTGCCCTGCGGTACACGGGTGAGCGTGCGCTACGCCCTGCCCGCCGACGACGTCTCCGGGCTGCCGCTCACGGACGCCCTGGGCGAGCTGGTGGGGCTGGACACCGACGGGGGTGCCGGGACGGTCACGGTGCGCACCCGGCGCGGGGACGTGCTGATCCCCGCCGCGGCGGTGCGGGCCGCCCGGGTGGTGCCGCCGGCCCCGCCGCGCCGGCGTCCGCGCGGCGGCTGAACGGCGGCCGCGCGGGGTGGCGCGGCGGCAGGGCAGGCCCGAGCCGGTCCCGGGTGCGCGGGTGGGCCGGGCTGGACGGGTTCTGGGGGGCCGGCGCCCCGAGCCCGGCGGACGCCGGGACCGCGGCCGGCCGGGCGCTCCGGCGGGGCGGGCCGCCGGGCGCTCAGGCGGGGCGGGCCGCCCGCCGCCGGGCGCGCACCCAGCGGCCCGTGACGAGCACGGAGGCGATCGTCACCGCGAACACCACCACGAACCAGGCCAGGCCCAGGACGCCGACCACGGTGCTCGGGTCGGTCACCACGATCACCGAGCCGTCCCCGCCGTAGGCGAAGAACCAGGAGACGAGGTAGCCGATCAGCCCGGGCACGGCGGCGGCCCACACGCGGCGGGTGGCGGTGCCGACCCACAGGGACACGCTCAGCAGCAGGGCGGCGGCGAAGAGCAGTCCCCACGGGATCCACCAGCCCGCGGGCGAGTACCAGATCGCCGCGTGCAGCACCGTGGCCACGCTCGCGCCGGCGAGACCGGCGGCGACGGAGGTCACCAGGGTGGTGGGCAGCGAGGCCGGGCCGGCGTCGGCGCGCGTCTCCTCGGCGGCGGCACCCGGGTCCCCGGCGAGCAGGCGGAAGGTCTCCACGGCGCTGAAGGGCTGCCAGACCCCGTTGGACAGGGCGAAGCGGCTGCCGTCCTCGGCGAGCACCAGCTGGGTGGCGTGGGCGGCCATGGCCGACCGCTTGCGCTCGGCGGAGCCGTGCACCGCGGCCTGCGGGCGGGGGTCGTCCGCCCGGGCCTCCCCCTCCACGGCCCACAGCAGAGGGGTGCGCCAGGGCTCGGCAACCCGGCCCGACGCGTCCGTGCCGGGACGGGCGGCCAGCTCCGCGCCGCGCACCGCGACGGCGGCCGTGCGGACGTGGTCGGGGTGGCCGTAGCCCCCGTCGTCGTCGTAGCTGACGAGCACGTGGGGGCGGACGGCGCGCACGGCCGCGGCGACGTGCGCGGCGGCCTCCTCGGCGGACGCCGCGGTGAGGCTGTGCGGGGAGGAGTCCCCGGCCGGGGCCGCCCGGCCGTCGGGGCCCCAGGACATCCCGGAGTCGTGGTAGTGGCCCGTGCCGCCGGCGAAGCCCGCGGCGGGGTCCAGGGCGGGGGGCTCGCCCGCGAAGAAGCGGTCGGCCACCCCCAGCGCGGCGGCGGCGTCGTCGAGCTCCCCGACGCGGTAGCGGCCCAGGGCGGTGCCGTCGTCGGTGCAGCCGGGACGGCCGACCTCGAGCCCGCGCAGGGGTTCGGGGATCACCTCGCCGCGCTCCCCGCGGGTCATGGTGAGCAGCACGACCTGCGCGCCCAGCTCCGCGTACCGGCCCATGGTGGCCCCCGTGGCGATGGACTCGTCGTCGGGGTGGGCGTGCACGAACAGCAGCCGGGCGTCCTCCGGGCGCAGCCCGGCGGGCAGCAGACCCGGCAGGGCGTCCTCGCGCACGAGGACGCCCTGCTCGGGGTAGTACGGGACGGGCTGGGTCACGACCGGGCCTGCTGCGCTCGCCTGCTGGGCCGGTGGCTCAGGCCCGGGCGCGGGCGCGGTTGGCCTTCAGCCGCTCGTTCGCGTCGAGGACCACCTTGCGGATCCGGATGGACTCCGGGGTGACCTCCACGCACTCGTCCTCGCGGGCGAACTCGAGGGACTCCTCGAGGGTGAGCTTGCGCGGGGGCGTGAGGTTCTCGAAGGTGTCGGAGGAGGCCGCCCGCATGTTGGTGAGCTTCTTCTCCTTCGTGATGTTCACGTCCATGTCGTCGGCGCGGGAGTTCTCCCCGACGATCATGCCCTCGTAGACCTCGGAGGTGGGCTCCACGAAGAACGTCCCGCGCTCCTGCAGGTTGATCATCGCGAACGGGGTGACCACGCCGGCGCGGTCGGCGATCATCGAGCCGTTGGTGCGGTACTCGATGTCCCCGGCCCACGGCTCGTAGCCGTCGGCGTAGGAGGAGGCGATGCCGGCGCCGCGGGTGTCGGTGAGGAACCTTGTGCGGAAGCCGATGAGCCCGCGGGACGGGACCTTGAACTCCATGCGCACCCAGCCGGTGCCGTGGTTGGCCATGGCCTCCATGCGGCCCTTCCGGCCGGCCATCAGCTGGGTCACGGCGCCGAGGAACTCGTCCGGCACGTCGATGGTCATGTGCTCGTAGGGCTCGTGCACCTTGCCGTCGACGGTCTTGGTGACGACCTGGGGCTTGCCCGCGGTCAGCTCGAAGCCCTCGCGGCGCATCTGCTCCACGAGGATGGCCAGGGCCAGCTCACCGCGGCCCTGGACCTCCCAGGCGTCGGGGCGCTGGGTGGGGAGCACCTTGAGCGAGACGTTGCCGACGAGCTCCTTGTCGAGGCGGTCCTTGACCTGACGGGCGGTGACCTTGGCGCCCTTGACGCGGCCGGCCAGCGGGGAGGTGTTGATCCCGATGGTCATGGAGATCGCGGGGTCGTCCACCGTGATCAGGGGCAGGGGCTGCGGGTTCTCCGGGTCGGTGAGGGTCTCGCCGATGGTGATGTCCTCGATCCCGGCCACGGCCACGATCTCACCGGGACCGGCTGACTCGGCCGGGACCCGGTCCAGGCCCTTGGTGGCCAGCAGCTCGGAGATCCGCACGTTCTTGAGCTGGCCGTCCGCCCGCGCCCAGGCCACGGTCTGCCCCTTCTTGAGGGTGCCGTTGAAGATGCGCAGGAGGGCGAGACGGCCCAGGAACGGGGAGGCGTCCAGGTTGGTGACGTGGGCCTGGAGCACGCCCTCGGGGTCGTAGGAGGGGGCCGGGACGTGCTCGATGATCGTCTTGAACAGCGGCTCGAGGTCCTCGTTGTCCGGCAGGGAGCCGTTGGCGGGCTGCTCGAGGGAGGCCCGGCCGTCGCGGCCCGCTGCGTAGACCACGGGCACGTTCAGCACGGCGTCCAGGTCGAGGTCCGGCTCGTCCTCGGAGATGTCGGAGGCCAGGCCCAGGAGCAGGTCCATGGACTCGCCCACGACCTCCTCGATCCGGGCGTCGGGGCGGTCGACCTTGTTGACCACGAGGATCACGGGCAGCTTCGCCTCGAGCGCCTTGCGCAGCACGAAGCGGGTCTGGGGCAGCGGGCCCTCGGAGGCGTCCACGAGCAGCACGACGCCGTCGACCATGGACAGGCCGCGCTCGACCTCGCCGCCGAAGTCGGCGTGGCCGGGGGTGTCGATGACGTTGATGGTGATGGTCTCCCCGTTCGCGGAGGGCCCGTCGTAGAACACCGTGGTGTTCTTGGCGAGGATCGTGATCCCCTTCTCGCGCTCCAGGTCACCGGAGTCCATCACGCGCTCCTCGACCTCACCGTGGGACGAGAACGCGTGCGTCTGCTGGAGCATCGCGTCCACGATGGTGGTCTTGCCGTGGTCGACGTGGGCCACGATGGCCACGTTGCGGAGGTCGGCGCGCTGGGCGGTGGTGGAGGTTACAGACATACGCGTGGGTCTCTCTTCGGGTGGAGATGCGGGGGGAGGTGCAGCCCTCCCGATGGGTGCGGCCGGGGCGCCGCCGCGCACCCGGAGGGGCCCGGGCGGGGGCGCCCGCACAGCGGGCCACCGGACAGTCTACCTTGCGGGACCGTCCGGGCGGCACCCCGGTGGGCTGTGACCCCGCCGACCCCGACGCTGCGACTCCCCCGCCCCCGAAGCGCCGAGCCCCGTCCACGACGCCGAACCCCCAGCATTGTGGCGGATCCCCATGCTCATTCCTGGGGAGGCGCCGCAACAGCGGGGACTCGGCGCTCAGCGGGACCAGGGTCTGGGGACTCGGCGGGGGCGTGCCGGGGCGGGGCTCACCAGGTGGGCAGCGCCGGCAGCCGCTCCTCCGCCGTGACGCGCCCGGCCTGCCCGCGCGCCAGCCACGCCAGCAGGCCGGCGCGGTCGGAACGGACGCGCGCGGCGCCGTCGCCGATCACCCACTCGTCGCCCTCCTCGGTGACCAGGGTCATGCCGGGGGCGTCCTTGGCGCGCATGGTGCGCACCGCCGCCTCGAGGGCGTCGAGCAGCGAGTCCGGCTCGGCCCGCTCCAGGGTCCAGGCCGTGTCGAGGTCGTGGTGGTGGACGACGATCTCCGAGTTCCGCAGCGCCACCACGGCGGAGGCGGGGATCCGCTTGCCGTGCATGTGCACCTCGTCCACGGCCAGGTCCCCGCCCAGCCGCCGGCACTGCTCGGCGAAGTAGGCCGCGCTCTCGCGGGTCCGGCGCAGCAGCTCCTCGCGGGGCAGGGCGGCGAGCTCGTCGATCTCCCGGTTGCGGGCCTCGGGGGACGCGTAGGGGCGCTGCTCCCGGCCCGTGACGGCCCAGTCGACCAGCCGGACGAGGGCCCGCCCGTTGGAGGCGAGGTGGGCCACGACGTGGGCGCGGCTCCAGCCGCCGCACAGCGAGGGCGCGGCCAGCTCCTCTCCGGAGAGGGACTCGGCCGTGGCGAGGAACCTGTCGGTCTCGCGCCCGAGGCGGGACAGGTCGGTGTGCAGGCGGGTGGGATCGCTCATGGGCCCACCCTATCCAGCGCCGTGTGAGCCCGGCCACCACCGGGGCCCGGCCGCGGGGTGCTCCTCCGGGCGTCAGCGCAGCACGTCGTCGACCGGGCGCCGCAGCGACCGGGGCATCTCGGGGCCGCGTCCGAGGCAGATCACGAGGTCGGGCCGACCGTCGAGGTCCAGCGCCCATGCGAAGCGGCGCCGCCGGGCCGCGTCCTCGACCGGCTGGTTCACGAAGGCGTGGCGCACGCCCAGCGCCGTGGCCTGCAGGGCGAGGCGCTCGTAGCACCGCCCGGCCTCCACCCAGTGCTCGGGGTCGTCGGTCGCGGAGACGAGCACGGCCACGGCGGAGGCGCTGCGGATCCGCCGGGCGTACGCCTCGTTGGCGGGCCCGGTGCGGGAGAGGAGCCGGAACAGCGGGCCGGCGATCCACCGGGACGCCGAGGAGTTGCCCGTCGCGCGCCCGGACAGCCCGTCCCGGGTGCGCACGGCCTCGGCGTCGTCGAAGCGGATCCACTGCTTCAGCTCCCGCACGAACGCCCGGTCGCGCAGCTGGGCCGTGTTGCCCTGCGTCACGTGGTCGACGACCGTCTCCTTGGCCCGGCCGCCGGTCAGCAGGACGGTGCGCACGCCGTTGCCCGTCCCGGCGGAGCGCAGCAGCTCCAGCTCCTCCGGGCCCAGCGGCGTCCCGTCGTACTCCGTGCGCGTGCTCTGGCGCCGCAGGATCGCGTCGAACAGGTCGGAGGCCCGGGCCGGGGCCGGGGTCAGGTCCACCCGCACCCGCCCGGGGGGCGGCCGGTCCTCGAAGCGCACCACCGGCTCCCAGCCGTCCGCGCGCGCGGCCTGGGCCAGGTTCTCCGCGGCGCACCCGAGCGAGGCGTACAGGTGGTGGTCGTCGGGGTCGACGGCGGGGCAGCGCCGCGAGAGGTCGGGCAGGATCGAGATCGTGCGCCCGTCCAGCCGGAACCGCCAGCACTGGATGTCGTGGCTGGACGGCGCCAGGGTCGCGTGGTGGACCAGCGACCGCAGCCGCTCGTGCTCCCCACCGGCACCGGCCGGGGGCCGGCGCCAGGTCTCCCGGACGGCCTCGTCGTGGTCCATGCCGGCTCCTCCCGCGTCCTGGGACGGTCCACGGTCCTCGGCCGTCGTCCGCAGGTCAACACCCGCCGGCGGTGGCCGCCGAACATCCTCCCGGGGTCGGATCAGAGGACCGGCAGCCGCGCGAACGCCCGCTCGGCGGCCCGGCGGCGGGTGGCCGAGAGCTCCTCGAAGGGCTCCAGCACGAGTCCCGGCGAGCTCGCCCGGCGGCTGCGCCCCCAGGTGCCCACCACGCGCCCGCCGGCCACGACCGTGGGCTTGAAGACCCCGTTGGCGCCGGGGACGATGCGCACGGCGTGCCGGCCGGCCAGCACGTGCGAGCGGTCCCCGTAGCCCAGGACGAACTCGTCGAACGGCGGCAGCAGGTGCACCCCCGCGGCCCGGCGGTCCGCCCGCACCGCGGCCCCGAGCACCTCGGGGGCGCACCACAGCTCCTGGCCGCCGGCGTCGTGCACCGCCACGACGTCGTCGAGCACCGCCACCGCGGCGCGCACCGTGGCGCGCGGCAGCGCCGCCCAGCGGGCGGCGTCGGCGACCGTGGCCGGGCCGTGGCTGCGCAGGTAGCGGCGCACCCAGTGCACGACGACGGGCGGCACCCCGGGGGCGGCGGGGGCCTGGCCGGGCTCCTCCCCGGCCCCCGGGACCCAGTCCGCGACGGGGACCACGAGCTGGTCGCGGGCGTCCGCGGCCAGGGGGCCCATGCACAGGGTCGCGTCCAGGTGCAGGGCGAGCATGAGGTGGTAGGCCCGGCCCGGGGCGCCCAGCAGCCCGGCCTCCTCCCACGCGGCGTGCAGCCGCTCCCGGGGCTGGGGGCCGTGGCGCAGCGCCGCCAGGGCGGTCTCCCGGGCGGCGTCCAGGCGCTCGTCGACGCCCAGCTCCCGCCGGCGGGCCGCCGTCGCGGAGACGGTGCGGGGCCCGAGCACGGCCAGCCACGCCCGCAGCTCCTCGGCGGGCACCAGGTGCAGGGTCCCGCGCATGGGCCACGTGCGCACGATCCGGCCCTCGGCGAAGGCCTCGCGCACCGCCGCGGCCCCGGCGCCCCGGCGCAGCCCGACCGACACGAGGGCACCGGGCAGGTCCTGGGCCTGGACGGCCCCGAGGGCGCGCACGACGTCCTCGGGGGCCGCGTCGGCGGGTCGCACGAGCCCGTGGGCGGCCAGCCGGGCGAAGCCGATCTCCCGGTCGCCGAGGACGGGCGGGGACGTCATGCCAGGGTCCGGCCGCGCTGCTCGGGCAGGGCGAACGCGGCGGCCGCGGCCACGAGGAACGCCGCCCCGAAGACCGCGAAGACCACGACGAGGTCGTAGCGCTCCCCGCCCAGGCCCAGCAGGACCGGCACCGACAGCGGGGCGAGGATGGAGGCGATCCGGCCGAACGCGGCGGCGGCGCCGGTGCCCGTCCCGCGCAGCGCGGTGGGGTACAGCTCGGGGCCGATGGCGTAGAGCGCACCCCAGGCGCCCAGGTTGAAGAAGGACAGGGCCATGCCGGAGCCGATCACCTGCCAGGGGAGCACGACGGTGCCGACCGAGACGATGCCGAACAGCACCGCGCTCACCGCGGAGCCCCCGAGGAAGACCGCCAGGGTGATCCGCCGGCCCCAGACCTCGATCAGCCAGGCGGCCGCCGCGTAGCCGGGCAGCTGGGCCAGCGTGATGACCAGGACGTAGCCGAAGGACGTGGTAAGTGTGAAGCCCTGCTGGAGCAGCAGCGTGGGCAGCCAGGTGAACGCCCCGTAGTAGGCGAAGTTGACGCAGAACCAGACCGTCCACAGCGCCCCGGTGCGCCGCCGCAGCCCGGCCGACCAGAGACCTTCGGCCCCGGTCGCCGGCACGGCGGCGGGCTCGGCGGCCCGGGCCTGCCCCTCGGACTCCGCCCGGGACCGGCCCAGGGCCGGGGCGCGCTCGAAGGCGCGCACGGCCGCCTCGGCCTCGTCCGTGCGTCCGCGGCTCTCCAGGAAGCGCACGGACTCGGGCAGCGCCCGGCGCACGACCACCGCGTAGGCGGCCGGCGCCAGGCCGACGACCAGGGCCCAGCGCCATCCGTCCGGGGAGGTCGGCACCACGAAGTAGCCGACGAGGGCGGCCATGATCCAGCCGACGGCCCAGAAGGACTCGAGGACCACCACCAGGCGGCCGCGGATCCGCCGGGGCGAGTACTCGGAGACGAGGGTGGAGGCCACGGGCAGCTCCGCGCCGAGGCCCAGGCCCACCACGAAGCGCAGCAGGACGAGCGCGGCGAGGGAGCCCACCAGTGCGGACGCGCCGGTGGCCAGCCCGTAGACGAGCAGGGTCAGGGCGAACACCTGGCGGCGGCCGATCCGGTCGGCCAGCAGCCCGCCCAGGCCGGCCCCCACCGCCATGCCGACGAAGCCGATCGAGGCGAGCAGGGACAGCTCCCCCGAGCTCAGCGCCCACTGCTGGGCCAGGGCGGCCATCACGAACGACACGAGGCCGACGTCCATGGCGTCCAGCGCCCAGCCGACGCCGGAGCCGACGAGCAGCTTCCGGTGCTCGGTGGTGTACGGCAGCCGGTCCAGCCGCTGCGACCGCGTCAGCGCGGACGTGCTGCCGGCGGGCCGCGGGCTCTCGTGCATGCTCCGGTCCTTCCCCTGTGCGCGGTGCGGCGACCACGGCGGTGCTGGGCTGCCGCGGTGGTGGGGCTGCCGCGGCGCTGCGACCACTGTAGGCGGTCGGCGGACCGGACGGCGCCGGCCGGGCGCATGTCGCCCCGGGCCCGGCCGGGGAGCTGCTCCGCCCCTAGACTGGGAGGGTCCCCACCCACCGGCCCGGCGAGGGAGCCTCCTGTGACAACGGTCGCCGTGTACCTGGTCGTCGCCTTCGGCGCGGGCGCCCTGGCCGTCCTGCTCCGGCTGCCGCCCCTGGTGGGGTTCCTGGCCGCGGGCTTCGTGCTCAACGGCCTGGGCGTGGAGCGGCTGGAGGCCGTGGACGAGCTCGCCGACATCGGCGTGACCCTCATGCTGTTCGGGATCGGGCTCAAGCTGGACGCCCGGTTCCTGCTGCGCAAGGAGGTCTGGGGCACCGCCGGGATCCACATGGTGCTGAGCACGGCGCTGGGCGCCGGCTTCCTGGGGCTGTTCATGCTGGCCGGCCTGGCCCTGCCCGACGCGGACCTGCCCACGCTCGCCCTGGTGGGCTTCGCGCTGTCCTTCTCCAGCACCGTGCTGGTGTTCAAGGTGCTCGAGGAGCGCAGCGAGACCACGTCCCTCTACGGGCGCGTGGCGATCGGCATCCTGATCATGCAGGACCTCGCGGCGGTCGTGTTCATCACCGCCACGAGCGAGCACCCGCCGAGCCCCTGGGCCTTCGGGCTGGTGCTGCTGATCCCGGCCGCCTGGGTGTTCCGCCGGGTCTGGGACCGGATCGGGCACGGGGAGATGCAGGCGCTGTTCGGGGTGGTCATGGCCCTGGTGCCCGGCTACATCGCCTTCTCCGCGGTGGGGATCAAGGGGGACCTGGGGGCGCTGCTGGTGGGCATGCTCCTGGCCTCGCACGCGAACGCGAGCGAGCTCTCCCGGACCCTGTTCACCCTCAAGGACCTGCTGCTGGTGGCGTTCTTCGTCTCGATCGGGTTCAACGGCATGCCCGACTCCATGACGGTGCTCCTGGGGCTGCTGCTGCTGGTGCTCGTGCCGGTCCAGTCCCTGCTGTTCGTGCTGCTGCTGTGGCTGTTCGGGCTGCGCCGCCGGACGTCGCTCCGCGGCGGGCTGGCCCTGGCCAACCACTCCGAGTTCGCCCTGATCGTGGGGGCCATCGGGGTGTCCGCCGGGATGCTCACGGAGCGCTGGCTCGTGGTCCTCTCGGTGGCGGTCGCGGCCAGCTTCGTGGTCTCCGCGCTGGTCAACCGGCGCGGCTCTCCCCTCATCAGCACCCTGGCCCGGCGGCTGCCGGAGCACCCGGAGCACCGGCTGCACCCGGAGGACCGGCCCATCGACATCGGTCACGCCGACGTGCTGGTGCTGGGCATGGGACGGGTGGGCCAGGCCGCCTACCAGGAGTTCTCCGGGGAGTACGGGTTCTCCGTGGTGGGCATCGAGAACGCCACGGACCGGGTCGAGCGGCTGTGCGCCCAGGGCTTCGACGTCCAGGAGGCCGATGCGACCGACCAGGAGTTCTGGGAGCGGGTGATCGCGACCGGCCACGTGCGGATCGCGGTGCTGGCGATGCCCTTCCACGGCTCCAACCTCGTGGCCCTGCGCCAGCTCACGGAGTCGGGGTTCACGGGGGCCGTGGCTGCCGTGGCGCAGTACGACGACGAGGTGCAGGAGCTGCGCGGGCACGGGGTGCGCACAGTCTTCAACCTCTACAGCGGCGCCGGGATCGCCCTGGCCGCGGAGACCGTCGAGGCCCTCGGCCACCGGGCCGACTGACGGCCCGGACGCCCGGGTCCCGCGCCGACCGGACGTTTCCTTTTGCAACACGTTGTCTTCGACTCCCGAACCCAATGTGTGCCAGGTCACTGTTGTGGTACCTTCATAGCGTTCGCACAAATGTTCCTCGGCGGTAACCCCAGAGGTTTCCCGGGCTCCGAGTGCGGAAGTCGAAACCATCGCATGGCCGGCCCGCACGCCGGCCGACCGGGAAATCGGAGACAGCCCATGTCCACATCCCCCTCCACCCGACGCATCACCCTGGCGCTCGCCGCCACGGCCGCGGCCGTGACGCTCACCGCCTGCGGCGGCGACAGCGGCTCCGAGGACGCCACCGCAGCCGGCGGCGACGTCGACTGCTCGGCCTTCGAGCAGTACGGCGACCTCAGCGGCAAGAGCGTGAGCGTCTACACCTCGATCGTGGCGCCCGAGGACCAGTCCCACATCGACTCCTACGCCCCGTTCGAGGAGTGCACCGGCGCGGACATCGTCTACGAGGGCTCCCGCGAGTTCGAGGCGCAGCTGCTCGTGCGCCTGCAGTCCGGCAGCGCGCCGGACGTCGCGTTCGTCCCGCAGCCGGGCCTGATCCGGACCATCGCCGAGGACCACCCGGACGTCATCCAGGCTGTCGGCGAGGACGCCGCGGCCAACGTCGACGAGTACTACGACCCCTCCTGGAAGGAGTACGGCACGGTCGACGGCACCTTCTACGGCACCCCCCTCGGGGCGAACGCCAAGTCCTTCGTCTGGTACTCGCCCGCCATGTTCGAGGAGGCCGGCTACGAGGTGCCCAAGACCTGGGACGAGCTCATGGAGCTCTCGGACACGATCGCCGGGACCGGCGCCAAGCCGTGGTGCGCGGGCATCGAGTCCGGCGACGCCACCGGCTGGCCGGCCACCGACTGGCTCGAGGACACCATGCTGCGCACCGCCGGGCCCGAGGCCTACGACCAGTGGGTCAACCACGAGATCCCCTTCGACGACCCGCAGGTCGTCGAGGCCCTCGACGCGGCCGGGGCGATCCTCAAGGACGACAAGATGGTCAACGGCGGCCTGGGCGACGTGCGCTCCATCGCCACCACGGCCTTCGGCGACGCCGGCCTGCCGATCCTCGACGGGTCCTGCTGGATGCACCGCCAGGCGTCCTTCTACCAGGCCAACTGGCCGGAGGGCACCAACGTGGCCGAGGACGGCGACGTCTTCGCGTTCTACCTGCCCGGCCAGTCCGAGGACGAGAAGCCGATCCTGGGCGGCGGCGAGTTCACCGTCGCCTTCGCCGACCGGCCCGAGGTCCAGGCCTTCCAGGCCTACCTGACCAGCCCGGAGTGGTCCAACGCCAAGGCCCAGGCCACCGAGTTCGGCTGGATCTCGGCCAACTCCGGTCTGGACCCGGAGAACCTGAAGTCCCCGATCGACAAGCTGGCCTACGAGCAGCTGACCGACGAGAACGCGGTGTTCCGCTTCGACGGCTCGGACCTCATGCCCGCGGCGGTCGGCGCCGGGTCCTTCTGGAACGGCATGACCGACTGGATCTCCCTCGGCGAGGACAGCGAGACCGTCCTGGCCGACATCGAGAAGAGCTGGCCGTCCGAGTGACCGCAGGCCGTCCGTGACGCACCGGCGGGCGGGCCGGGTCCCCGCGACCCGGCCCGCCCGCCGCGTGCCACCGGACGGACCCGCGGCGCCGACGACGGCCGCCGGAACCGAGCCCTGAGGAGCTCTTCGTGGACCTTTTGCTGAACGCCGACACGACGGCGGAGAAACTGCTCGTCATGTGCGTGGCGATCCTGCTGTTCGTCGGGGTCACGGCCGCCGTGCTGTGGCTCGTCGACCGCCCCTCCCTGCCCCGCTGGGTGCCCCTGGTGGGCTTCCTCGGCCCCGCCGTGGCCCTGCTGGTCTTCGGGCTGCTGTACCCGGCCGCCCGCACCGTGCTGGGCTCCTTCCAGGCCCGGGACCGGCAGACCTGGGTGGGGCTGGACAACTACCGCACCATCCTGACCGAGGACGGGTTCCAGACCGTCCTGCTCAACACCGCCCTGTGGGTGCTGCTCGTGCCGACCGTGGCCACGGCCGTGGGGCTGGTGTACGCGGTGCTCGTGGACCGGACCCGGTTCGAGAAGCTCGCCAAGACCCTGATCTTCCTGCCCATGGCGATCTCGCTGGTGGGCGCGTCGATCATCTGGAAGTTCGTCTACGAGTTCAAGCCGGACCAGCCCGGCGTCCGGCAGACGGGCCTGCTCAACCAGCTGCTGGTGTGGCTGGGCGCGCCGCCCCAGCAGTTCCTGCTGGACCCGCCCTGGAACACCTTCTTCCTGATCGCCGTGATGATCTGGATCCAGACCGGCTTCGCGATGACCGTGCTCTCGGCGGCCATCAAGGCCATCCCCGACGACATCATGGAGGCCGCGCGGCTCGACGGCGCCGGGGCCTGGCGCATGTTCGCCTCCGTCACCGTGCCCTCGATCCGCCCGGCGATCGTCGTGGTGATCACCACGATCGCGATGGGCACCCTGAAGGTCTTCGACATCGTCCGCACCATGACCGGCGGCAACTTCGGCACCTCGATCGTGGCCAACGAGTTCTACACGCAGAGCTTCCCGCTCGGGCAGCCGGGCATCGGCGCGGCGCTGGCCGTGGCGCTGTTCGTGCTGGTCGTCCCGATCGTGCTCTACAACATCCGGCAGATGAAGCTTTCCGAGGAGCAGCGATGACCACCGCCGCCAACATCCCGCCCGCCTCGCCCGAGGACCTCGTCGAGGACGGCCGCCCGGAGCGCGGCGGCCCCGCCGGGACCACCGTGGTCCCGGGGCGGCGCCGCAGCCTCGGGGAGCGGGCCGCACGGGCGAGGACGAAGCTCAGCTCGCCGTGGGCCTCCCTCGCCGCGGTCGTCATCGCGGTGCTGTGGACCACCCCCACGCTGGGCCTGCTGATCACCTCCTTCCGCCCGGAGCTGGACATCCGCCGCTCCGGCTGGTGGACGTTCTTCGCGGACCCCTCCGTGACCCTGGCCAACTACGAGGAGGTCATCACCGGGTCCGCGACCTCGAGCTTCGCGGCGTTCTTCGTCAACTCCGTGGTGATCACGGTGCCCGCGGTGGTCATCCCCATCACGCTGGCCCTGCTGGCCGCCTACGCGTTCGCGTGGATCGACTTCCGCGGCCGGTCCTGGCTGTTCGTGGCCGTCTTCGCCCTGCAGATCGTGCCGATCCAGATCACCCTGATCCCGCTGCTGACCCAGTACAACCAGTGGGGCCTGTCCGGGTCCTTCTGGGCGGTCTGGCTCTCGCACACGATCTTCGCCCTGCCGCTGGCGATCTTCCTGCTGCACAACTTCATGATGGACATCCCCCGCACCCTCATCGAGGCCGCGCGGATGGACGGCGCCGGGCACGTGACCATCTTCTTCCGGGTGCTGCTGCCCCTGCTGGTCCCGGCGATCGCGTCCTTCGCGATCTTCCAGTTCCTGTGGGTGTGGAACGACCTGCTCGTGGGCCTGACCTTCGGCTCCAACCTCAACGTGGCGCCCCTGACGGTGCGGCTCGGGGAGCTGGCCGGCACGCGCGGCTCGGAGTGGCACCTGCTCTCCGCCGGGGCCTTCGTGTCCATGGTCGTGCCGATGGTCGTGTTCCTGGCCCTGCAGCGCTACTTCGTCCGCGGGCTGCTGGCCGGTGGCGTGAAGGGCTGAGCGCCCGCCGGCCCCGGCGCACGGAGAGGCCCCCGGAACTCCGGTTCCGGGGGCCTCTCTCTGCCCGGTGTCCGGGCGGGTGCGGTGCTACCGGGCGTCGGCGACGCCGGTGGCGGCCACGATCCGGCCCGTGCCGTCGGTGGCGGAGACCACGGCCTGGCCCGCCAGGATCTCCCCGGCCTGCCGGGCCGTGCGCCGGTCCACCTGCAGGGCGACCCCGCCGGCCAGCTCGGGGCGCTCGGCGACGACGCCGGCCGGCAGCTCCGCGACCGTCACCGGCACGCTGCGGCCGCCGGTGACGGTCTCGGCGTCGAGGGCCAGGGCGCCGTCCGGGCCCCAGGTGAGGGACCAGTCCAGCAGGGCCGGGTCCGTGCCGGCCGGGACCGTGCCCGCCGGGACCGCCAGCAGGTCCGCCCCGACCCACGCGGCCCGGTCCGTGCCCAGGTCGGGGCCGGCGGCGGGCTGCTCGGCCTCGCCCGTCCGGGTGCGGATCTCGTGGGTGCCGGCGTCGTACTCGATGGTGGACACCATCCCGTCCTCGGGGACCGATAGGCTCACCTCGGCGCCGTCCACGGCCCCGTCCTGCCCGTACGCCGCGCCGGCGCCGAGGCCCTCCACCACGCGGAACGTGTACTCCCCCGCCGGGATCAGGGTCGTGGACCACGCGTAGGTGCCGTCCCCGTCCGGGTCCTGCAGCCAGGGGCGCAGGCAGTCGGGGGTGCGGTCGGCGGCGCAGCCCAGCTCGTCCTGGAACGTGCCGGAGGCCGTGAGCAGGGGCCCGTCGGCGTCGGTGGCCGCCCAGTGCGTGGCCGGGTCGTAGTAGAACGTCACCGGCCCGCCCGGGGCGTCGTAGCCGATGTTGGCGCCGGCGAGCGCGCCGCCGGCGCCGTAGTTCTCGTCCCAGGCGCGGTCGATCGCGACCTTGTAGGAGTGTCCCCCGGCCGGGAGGTCGAAGGTGCCCTTCCAGATCCCGTCCTGGGGGTCGAGGCGCAGCTGCGCCTGATCGCAGGCGGGCGCCCAGTCGGCGGCGCAGCCCATCTCGGTGTTGTGCGTGCCGGGCACGGAGACCGTGTCCGGCTGCTGCACCTCGCCCACCACCGGGCCCGTGGTCCCGCCGTCCGCGGGGGCGCCGCCCGCACCGGCCACGGCCCAGGCCGAGGAGGCGGAGAGGTTGCCGGAGGAGTCCTTCAGCACGGCCCGGTACTCGAGCAGGGTCCCGTCGGCCACGTCCGCGGCGTCGGGGAAGACCCGGTAGGGGGCGTTGTCGTCCGTGCCCAGCGCCGTCCACTCCTGCGTCCCGGCCGGGCGCACGGCGAAGCTGACCTGGGCGAAGCCGCGGCCGGGGACGTCCGCCCGCAGCTCGGTCCGGCCGTCGGCCGCGAGGTCGGGGGCCTGCAGGCGCACCTGCGGGGCCTCCTGCTCGGGGGCGAGGGCCCGCCCGGCCCGGTACACGACGGTCGACAGCGGGGCGACCTCGACGTCGAGCCGGGCGTCCTTGCCGGACTTGCGCTTGTCCTTGCCGTCCGTCCCGTAGAGGGCGGTGAACTGGGTGTTGTCCGAGGACGTCGGAACGGTCACGGTCCGGGCCTGCTCGGAGTTGTTGGTGACCACCACGTACTCGCGCCGCTCGTCCGCGTCGATCCGGCTGAACGCGTAGACGCCGTCCCGGTCGGAGGAGTACCGGTGCAGCTGCGCGCCGTCGGCGAGCGCCGGGTGGGCCGCCCGCAGCGCGGAGAGCTCGGCGATCTGCTCGTAGAGCGGGTGGTCGGTGCCGTAGCGGTCGGCCGCGCCGGGCTCGGCCGCGATCATGGGCTCCTGCAGGTACTGCGGGACCTGGGTGGCGAACATGTCCTGGCGGGCCAGCTGGTCCCCGCCGGAGCCGATGAAGCCCTGCTCGTCGCCGTAGTAGACCACCGGCTGGCCCCGGGTCAGGAACATCAGCTCGTTGGACAGCTCCACGCGCCGCTGCAGCTGCTCGTCCCGGAAGCCGGCGTCGAACAGCAGCCAGGAGGCGCGGCCCATGTCGTGGTTGCCCGTGAACGTGGGCAGCTGGTAGGCGTTCGAGTCGGCGTCGGTGTAGTGGTCGTCGGCGGCGTAGAAGTCCCGCAGGGACGTGGTCGCGCCGCCCTTGGCGAACTCGAGGGAGCGGGCCTGGAAGCCGAAGTCGATCACGGCCTGGAGCCGGCCGTCCGTGGTGAAGGAGGACAGGTACGCCGGGTCGGCGTCGTAGACCTCGCCGAACATGAAGAAGTCCTCGTTGCCCGCCCGGGCCGCCTCGAGCACCCGGGGGCTGAACTCCTGCCAGAACTCGAGGTTGACGTGCTTGACGGTGTCGATGCGGAAGCCGTCGATGCCCATCTCCGCCCAGGCGGAGTAGATGTCCACCATCCCGTCGACCACCTCGCGGCGCTCGGTGAACAGGTCGTCCAGGCCGACGAAGTCGCCGTAGGTGACGGACTCCCCGGACCAGGTGGAGTCCCCGCGGTTGTGGTAGAGGTTCGGGTCGTTGAGCCACTCGGGGACCTTGACGCCGGCGTCCTCCGGGGAGCGGAAGGTCGGGGTGTAGGGGAACGACGTGGCGGGGTCGGTCGCGGGGAACTCCGGCGAGCCCGCGTAGCCGGCGTCGTCGAAGGGCTCGCCGGCGGCGTCGCGGTAGGGCTCCTCGGCTTTGGGAACGTAGTCGGTGGTGCCCTCGGCGTAGTCGATGACGTCCGCGGTGTGGTTGGTGATGATGTCGAAGTAGACCTTCATCCCGCGGGCGTGGGCGGCGTCGACGAGCTCCTGCATGTCCTCGTTGCTGCCCAGGTGCGGGTCGATCTGGGTGAAGTCGGTGATCCAGTAGCCGTGGTAGCCGGCGCTCTCCGCGCCCTCCTCCCCCTGCACCGGGCGGTTCTTGAAGGACGGGGTCAGCCAGATGGCGGTGGTGCCCAGGCCCTCGATGTAGTCCAGCTTCTCCTGGATGCCCTGCAGGTCGCCGCCGTGGTAGAACGCCTTGTCGGTGGGGTCGAAGCCGTGCTCGAGCCGGTCCCCCTCGAGCCCGCCGGTGTCGTTGGACGGGTCGCCGTTGGCGAAGCGGTCGGCCATCACGAAGTAGAACTGCTCGGAGGTGACCGGGGCGCGCAGGCTGTCGCCGGCCAGCGCCCGGTCCTGCTCGGTGACCTCCTCGCCGGCCACCGCGGCCGGGCGCACGGAGACCGTGTCGGCGGCGTCGTCGAAGCTGAACACCACGGTGGCGGGGCCCTCGAGCACGAGCGGCAGGTTCTCGGCGGGATGGGACTCGTCCCACCCGCCGTCGAGGGCGACCTTGTACTCCCAGGTGCCGGCGGGGACCTCGAAGGTCCCCTCGTAGGTGTCCCCGCCGACGGGGGCGAGGACGGTCTCGGCGCAGGACGGCTGCCAGTCGGCGGAGCAGCCGAGCTCGTCCTGCAGGCTGCCGACGAGGGTCACGGCGGGGGGCGCGGCGGCGGCCGGTGCGGCGGCGAGGCCGACGGCGACCGGGGCGGCGCCGACCGCGGTGGCGGACAGCAGACCGGCCAGGACGGTGGATGGACGACGTTTCACGGTGTCTCCAGGGGGGGTGATGGGATCGAGCAGGGGGTGCTCGGGGTACGAGCTGGAGTCTATCCCGTGAGCTGGGTCACAGCCGGGAGCGCGGCCGGGGGATCAGCCGCCTTTCTGCACGGCCTTGCACAGCTGCACCAGTCGGCTGATCGCGCGGTGCGGGGCGCCGGTGGGCCGGACCGCCTCCTCCCGGGCGGCGAGGGTGAACCGCACGAGCGCCCACGCCCGCAGGCGCTCGGCGTCGGCGCCGGCCGCCAGGGACAGGGCCTCGATCCGGTCCTCGAGCGCCGCGGCCAGGGCCCCGCCGTGGCCGGCGTCCTCGGTGCGGGGCCACAGGGCGGGGACCAGGGCGAACTCCACGGTGCCGAGCACCGGGTCCGCCCCGGTGGCCAGCCACGGGGCGCGCCGGGCGGCGCGCACGGCCCCCGGGTGCAGGTCCTGGTGCACGAGGGCGGCGTCCAGCTCCTCGCGCAGCAGCCGGTCCAGGCTCGCGACCGCCTGCCGCCGGAAGCGCCGCGGGAACCGGGCGTCCAGCTCGGCGGCCCCGGCCAGGTCCTCCCGCCATCCCCGGGCCGCCGCCGACAGGGCCGGGAACGGGGGCCGGGGCGGGCGGGCCAGGGTGCGGGTCAGCTCGCCCAGCACCCGGCAGGCCTCCAGGTCCGGCAGGGACCGCAGGTCCCGCTCGCCGGTGCGCTCGAGCAGCAGCGCCCGGTCCGCGGGCTCCGCCCGGAGCAGCCGCACGGCGCCGCGCCCTCCCCACAGGCGCAGCGCCAGGTGCTCGTGCTCGGCCCGGGCGCCCGGCGGGCCGAGCCGCAGCAGCGCCGGCTCCCCCGCGCGGGTGCGCACCGGCAGGGCCAGGGCGCCGTCGTCGTCGTGGGAGCGCCCGTCCGGGACCAGCTGCCACGCGGCCAGGTAGCGCTCCGCGAGCCCGGCCCGGAGCCGGCCCGCGCGCTCGTCGGTCATGGGTCCGCCCTCCTCGCAGGTCACCGGACCATCTTCGCCCACGAGGCCCCCGCTGGCCCCGCCCGTGTTCGCTAGACTGCGAGCGCCCATCCCCCCGCCGGAACGGAGTCCACCCGCCCGTGAACGAGCTGCTGTTCGCCTTCGGCCTGACCCTGTTCGCGGGGCTGGCCACCGGGGTGGGGGCCTTCCTGGCCCTGGTCACCAGGCGCACCGACGCCAAGTTCCTCGCGGTCAGCCTCGGCTTCTCCGCCGGGGTGATGATCTACGTGTCCCTGGTCGAGATCTTCGTCAAGGCCCAGGTGGCCCTCGTGGCCGAGCTCGGGGAGCGCGCCGGGGCGTGGGCCACGGCGGGCGGGTTCTTCGGGGGGATCGCGCTGATCGCCGTGATCGACCGGCTCGTGCCCAGCCGGGTCAACCCGCACGAGTACCCGCACGACGACGACGGCCGGCAGCGCCGGCTCATGCGCATGGGCACCATGACGGCGGCGGCGATCGCGATCCACAACTTCCCGGAGGGCTTCGCGACCTTCGTGGCGGCCATGCAGCAGCCCTCCGTGGCGATCCCGGTGGTCGTGGCCATCGCCCTGCACAACATCCCGGAGGGCATCTCGGTGGCCGTGCCCATCCACTCCGCCACGGGCGACCGCCGCAAGGCGTTCCGCTACTCGTTCCTGTCCGGGCTGGCCGAGCCCCTGGGCGGGGTGCTCGGCTACCTGGTCCTGCTTCCGTTCATGAGCGACACCGTCTTCGGCGTGGTGTTCGCGGGCGTGGCGGGGATCATGGTCTTCATCTCCCTCGACAAGCTGCTGCCCACGGCCCAGGAGTACGGCGAGCACCACCTGTCGGTCTACGGGCTCGTGGCCGGGATGGCGGTCATGGCCGTGAGCCTGCTCCTGTTCGTCTGAGCCCGCCCGGCACGGCCGGGTCCGGGGCCGGCCGGTTCCGGGCCGGGTCGGGGGCCGACGGGGTCAGGGGCCGGGCGGCCGAGCGCGGTCGGCGCCGCGCGGGGGCCCGGGGGCCGGTGGCACCCCGGCGGCGCGGCCCGCCTCGGCGAAGGCCGCGGCCAGTCCCGCCCGGGAGGCGTGGGCGTTGAGCCCGCTGGGACTGGGCAGCACCCACAGCTGCGCCCCGGCCAGCTCCCGCTCCTGGCGCCCGAGCGCGGCCCGGGGGTCCGCGAACGCGTGCCGGTAGGCGGTGACCCCGGCGACCGCGACGACGGCGGGGCGCCGCTCGGCGACGAGCCCGGCCAGCCGCTCCCGCCCGGCCACGAACTCGGCGGGGTCCAGCTCGTCCGCCCGGGCGGTGGCCCGGCGCACGAGGTTGGTGATGCCGAGGCCGCGGCCCACGACGTGCTCGCGGTCGGCGTCGCTCATCCCGGCGGAGCAGTCCACGAGGTGGCCGGTGAGGCCGGCGTCGTGCAGCGCCGGCCAGAACCGGTTGCCCGGGCGGGCGAAGTGCGCCTGGGTGGCCGCGGCCCACAGGCTGGGGTTGATGCCGCAGATCAGCAGCCGCAGCCCGGGGCCGAGCAGGTCCGGCAGGGTCGTGTCCCGGGCGGCCTCCAGGTCCGCCCGGCTCGGCCGGGTTCCGCCCGGTGTCCGTGCTGGTGCCATCCCGCCATGCTAGGCCGTCCCGCTACCGTGGGGACCATGCCGCCACCGGACGAGATCACCGTGCCCACCGAGACCGGCCCCGGACGCCTCCTGGTCTCCCGGGCCTCCTCCCCCGCCGGCTCCCCCTGGGCGGTGCTGTGGCTCGGGCACGGCGCGGGCGGCGGCGCCGGCTCCCGCGACCTCGCCGCGCTCGCCGCCGGGCTGCCCCGGCACGGCGTGACCGTGGTCCGGCACGAGCAGCCCTGGGTGGTGGCGGGCAAGCGGATCGCGCCCCGCCCGGCCGCCCTGGACGCCGCGTGGCTGGCCGCCGCCCCGGCGGTCGCCGAGCTCGCCGGCGCGGTGCCCCTCGCCGTCGGCGGCCGCAGCGCCGGAGCCCGCGTCGCGTGCCGCACGGCCGGGACCGTGGGGGCCGCGGCCGTCGTCTGCCTGGCCTTTCCGCTCCACCCGCCGGGGCGGCCGGAGCGGTCCCGGCTCGAGGAGCTGCTGGCGCCGCGCGTGCCGGTGCTCGTGGCGCAGGGGACCCGGGACCCCTTCGGCTCCACGGCCGAGCTGCGGGCCGCCGCGCCCGGGGCGCCGGGGGTCGAGGTGGTCCCGGTCGAGGGCGCCGACCACGGCCTCAGGACGGGCCGGTCGGCGGCGCTGGGACAGGAGGAGACGCTCGAACAGGTCACCGCCGAGACGCTCCGCTTCCTGCGCACGGCCGCCGCGGCCGGCTGAGCCGGCCCGGGGCTTCAGCGGCGCCCCGCGGCGGGCTACGGTGGGCACACGACCACCCACCCGAGCGTCCGCACCGGCCGTCCGCACCAGCAGGGAGAGAACCGTCATGGCACGCACCCCCGAGTCCCCCGACGCACCCCGCCCCGGACCGCCCCCCGAGGAGCCGCGGCCGGCCGACGCGACGCCGCCGGCACCGGGGCCGGCCGCGGGAGAGCAGGCACCGGCCGAGCGGGCGCCGGGCCCGCCCCCGGTGCGCACCGACCCCACCCTCGACGAGCAGCAGAAGCGCGGCGTCTCGGGGGCCATGTGGACGGCCCTGCTGCTCGGGCTGCTGATCCTGGTCCTGCTGCTGGTCTTCATCCTGCAGAACAACGTCCCCACGGACTTCCGCTTCCTCGGCTGGGAGTTCGTCCTCCCCCTCGGCATCGCGATGCTCTTCGCGGCGGTGGCCGGCGCCCTCGTCATGGGCCTCGTCGGCTCCGTGCGCCTCTTCCGGCTGAACCACCGCGTGCGCAAGCTGGAGAAGGAGCGCGCGGACATCAAGCGCGCCCTGCGCTGAGCCCCCGGTCCGGCGGACCGGCGCCGGGCCGGACCGGGCGCGCCACGGTGCCCGCTGCGGCCCGGCGGCCGGAGGAGCGCGTAGTCTGACAGCACCCTGACGAAGGACGGACACCATGACCTGCCCCGCTCCCCCCGACGACGCGGACGCCCCCGGCGCCGACGCCGCCGCTCCCGCCGTGGTCGCCCCCGCGACCGTGGTCGACCTCGCGGCCGGCGCCGCCCACATCACCCCCGTGGTGGTCGACGGCGAGGCCCGCTACGCCGTGGACCTGCCCGACCAGCCCCTGGACGAGGACGACGTGACGAGCCTGGCCGTGGCCCTGCAGGTCGCCCAGGCCGGGCCCGCCGTGCTGGTGGACGTCGAGGAGTACCTGGAGCTGGAGGAGAACGCCTCGGGCGCGGGCGACCCGCGGCCCTAGACACCGGAGGGCGTGCGGCGAGCCCGGGGACCGTGCGCCGGAACGGAGGACGACCGTGCGAGGACGACCACGGTGCGCGCGGCCCCGGGCCGAGCGGCTCAGCCCCCTGGACGCGAGCTTCCTGCGCGTCGAGGAGCGCGGGGCGCCCATGCCGATGGCCGCGCTGGCGGTCCTCGACGGCGCCGGCCTGCTCACCGCGGACGGACGGCTGCCCCCGGCAACCGTCCAGGAGCTCGTGGGGGCCCGGATCTGCCACGTCCCGCGCCTGCACCAGGTCCTCGTCCGGCCGCGGCACCGGCTGCGCCGCCCGCGCTGGGCCGACGCACCGGAGTTCGACATCGGCCGCCACGTCCGGGTGCGCCCGCTGCCGCAGCCCGCGGATGAGGAGACCCTGCTCGCCGTCTGCCGCGAGCTCAACGAGCGCCCCCCTGGCGACGGACCGGCCGCTGTGGGAGATGTGGTTCCTGCCCGGGCTGCCCGGGGGGGCGCCTCGGCCTGCTGCTGCGCATGCACCACGTGGTCGCCGACGGGATCGCGGCCCTGGCGCTGCTCGCCCCGCTCTTCGACGCCGCTCCCCCGCCGGCTTCCTCGCCGGCTCCCCCGCTCACGTCCGCGCTGACTGGCGCCGGGACCCCGGCGGCGCCGGCGGGCAGGGCTCCCCGGTCCGGCCGGTGGTGGACGGCGCCCGCGGGGCTGGTGCAGCAGCTGCGCGCCGTCGCCCGCGAGGGACGGGCGCCCGCGCTGTCGATCAACCGGCCGGTGGGGCGCCGGCGGGCCCTGGCCCTGGTGCGCGCGGACCTGGCGGCCGCCAAGGAGGCCGCCCACCGCCACGGGGGCACCGTCAACGACGTCCTGCTCGCCGCCGCCGGCGGCGGCGTCCGCGCCGTGCTGGCGGCACGCGGCGAGCTGACGCCGGACCTGGTGCTGAAGGTCTCCGTGCCCGTCTCGGTCCGCCGGCCCGGGCAGACGGGCGGCAACCGCACCGGCGTGCGGATCGTGCCGGTCCCCCTGGGCGAGGCCGACCCCGCCGCGCGGCTCGCCCGGGTCGCGGCCGGGACCGCGGCGCAGCGCCGCCGCCCGCCCTACGTGCCCGGCGGCCGCCTGCTGCAGCGGTGGACCGCCCGCACCATGCACCGCCAGCGGCTGGTCAACCTGTGGCTGAGCAACTTGCACGGCCCCGCGGAGCCGCTGCGCCTCGGCGGCGCCCGGGTGCTCGAGCTGTTCCAGCTGGGCGCCGTGCAGGGCAACGTCGCCCTCGCCGTGGGCGCCCTCTCCTACGCGGGGCGGCTGAACCTCGGCCTCGTCGCCGACGCCGACGTCGTCCCCGACCTCGACCTCTTCGCCGCCGGGGTGGCCGACACGCTCGACCGCCTCGGAGCGGCCCCCCGCGAGGCCTGAGCCGCCCGGCGCGGCGGCCCCCTTCCGGTGTCGTGCCGCACGGGCACGCATCGCTCAACGCGCCGTCACAGTCGGCCGTCCCGCCGGCCGGGCCGCGTAGCGTGCCCAGCATGGACCAGCAGATGCACCGGGCCGCGTTCGCCACCCGGGACCCCGCCGAGGGCGTCGCCGTGCTCGACCGGGTCTTCGCCGTGCGGGAGGTGCGCCGCAGTCCCGACGAGCCGTTCCGGATGGAGCTCTCCTCGGCCGGCACGGGACCGCTGCGGCACGAGCGGCTGCGCCTGGGCGGCTCCTCCGCCGCCGGCAGCACGGACGGCAGCGGCGTGCTGCGGGTCGGCCACGTGCTGGGCGGGCAGCTGACGGCGACCGGCCGCGGCGACCGTTTCGCCCGCCGGGGACCGTTCCTGTTCCCGCGCCGCCCGTTCTCCAGCCGGTGGGCGGAGCTCGACCTCATGACGGTCTCCCTGCAGCCGGCGGCGGTGCAGGCCCACGCCCGGCGGCTGCTGGGCGACGAGGACTTCCGGCTGGAGTTCACCGGGGACCGGCCGGTGGACCCGACCATGGCCCGGTACTGGACCGCCACCGTGCGGCACCTGGGGCGGGACGTCCTGCCGCACGAGGAGCTCATGCGGGCGCCGCTCGTGCGCGCCGAGACCGTGCGGTGCCTGGTCACGGCGCTGCTGCAGACCTTCCCGGGCTCCTTCCTGGAGCGTTCCCGGGAGCGCACCGGCGGCCCCGCGGCCCCACCGTCCGCCGTGCGGCGGGCGCTGGCCTACATCGAGGCGCACCTGGACGAGGACATCGGCCTGGCCGAGATCGCGGCCGCGGCCCGGATGAGCCCCCGCGGCCTGCAGGTGGCGTTCCGGCGGGAGCTGGGCACCACGCCGACGCACCGGCTGCGGGACGCCCGCCTGGACGCGGCGCACCGCGCGCTGCTCGACGCCGATCCCGGCACCACCGTGGAGACGGTGATGGTCCGGTGGGGTTTCGTGCACCGGGGGCGCTTCGCTGCCGCCTACCGCGAGCGCCACGGGTGCAACCCGGCGGCGACGCTGCGCGCCTGAACGGGCACGGGTGGTCCGGAAAGCGCACCGGCGGGAGCGGATGCTGGCGGGGCGCCCCGCCGGGCCCCGACCATGGAAGGGCGGCCGGGGCCGGCCGCAGCACCATCGCGCAGGGTCGTGACCACGGGTTCGGGGGCGGAGCCGGGGCACGGGGACGAGCCAGGGGGAGGCAACGATGGACGACGTCGCGCAGGCGGGAGCACGCCCGGACGCCACAGGACCGGACACCACGGGACCGGGGACCCGGTGGATCGCGGAGGCCACGGTCCGCACGGCCGGCCGGGTCGACGCCGGCACGGTCGAGGCGCTCGGCCGGGCCGGAGCGGTGGCCCGGTGCGCGGCCCGCAGCAGCGGGGCGCAGGGGCTGTCGGTGCGGATGGACGTCCTGGCGGAGAACTGCGCCGGGGCCTACGGTTCGGCGCTGGCCCTGCTGGCCACCGTCATCCTGCCGCTGCTCGACGGCGCCGACCTGACCGATCTGCGGATCGTGCCGGGCGGCGAGCACCCCGGGGACCGGCACGGCGGGGCGGAGCCGGCCGCCGCCTGAGCCTCAGCCGCCCCGGGAGACCCGGAGCCCGAGCCAGGCCGCGAGGTCCTCGAGCTGCTCCTGCACGGCCTCGGCCGTGGACGGGGGAAAGGGGACGTCCTCGTGCACCGCGGAGACGGTGAACGTGCCGCTCCTGCGGTCGGCCGCGGCGTCGACCTTCCCGATCAGCCGGTCCCCGTGCAGAACGGGCAGCGCGAAGTACCCCCACCGCCGTGCGGCCCGTGGCTTGTACATCTCCAGGGTGTACTCGAAGCCGAACAGGTCCCGGATCCGGGCCCGGTCGTGCACCAGCCGGTCGAACGGCGACAGCAGCACCGTGCGACCCGCGAACGGCCGCCCCAGCGCCTCCGGATCCACCCGCCACGTGCCCGGGACGCCCTCCACGGCCGCCTCGACCCCGACCTCCCCGACGGCCAACGGCTCCGCGGGCGTGCCGGGCGCGCCGGCCCGCACGATGCCCAGCGAGCGCAGCCGCCGGGCGGTGCGCCGCCGGTGGGCCTCCTCCGGGGACAGCACCGGGGTGCCGGCCGGGTAGACGCGCTCCGCGAGGTCCCACAGCCGCTGCCGGCCCCGGCGGCCGGCCACGGCCACCTCGCCGCGCAGCATGAGGAACTCCAGCATCTGGGTGACGTTGCGGCTGTCGGTCCAGCCGGTGGACCGCCACGGCACCGCGCTGGTGTCCGGGATCTCCCGGGAGAGCAGCGGTCCCGCCGCGCCCAGCCGCTCCAGCACGTCGCGGCGGAACCGGTCGTTGGCGCGCAGCCACTCCCGCGGCGCCTCGCGCGCGGGCCAGGCCGCCATGGCCGGCAGGTGCAGGGCCAGGTCCTCCATCGGGCGGACCATGGCGTTGTGCTCGAAGAGCGTGCGGTCCCGCTCCAGGGCCAGCTGCAGCTGCGCCGGCCGGTAGGCGCGGCCCAGCCGGCTCCACAGGATGAGGTCGGCGCTGGGCGCCACGGCCGCGATCGGGTCGATCTGCAGGAGCGTGAGCCCGCGGACCACGGCGAGCAGGTCGGCCGGCCGCGGTGCGTCCAGCAGCTGCGCGCGCACGGCGAGGCGCCGGGCCTCGGCGGGATCCAGGCGGAGGACGGTCATGCCCCGAGGATAGCCATGCCCGCGGACGCCCGGGCCGGGCCGGGACAGGACGAAGGCCCCGGACCGATGCGGTCCGGGGCCTTCCGTGGTTGCGGGGGCAAGATTTGAACTTGCGACCTCTGGGTTATGAGCCCAGCGAGCTACCGAACTGCTCCACCCCGCGGCGACTCGTCGAGTGTACGCGCTTCCGGGCGGACATGCACATCGGGGGCGGGCAGCCGTTGCCTTCAGCGGTGTCCCGTGGACTCCGACAGCGGCCATCACGTCGCGGGTGCGAGAGAATCGTCGGGTGGACGATCTGCACGTACCCCCGGGCCCCGGCGCGCCCCGCGGCCTCAGGGTGCCGGCGGGAGAGCTGGTCGAGCAGTTCTCCCACGCCTCCGGGCCCGGTGGCCAGGGCGTCAACACGACCGACTCCCGCGTCCAGCTCTCCCTGGACCTGGCCACGACGACCGCCCTGAGCGACGCCCAGCGCGCCCTCGTGCTCGACCGGCTCTCCGGACGGCTGTCGGGCACCGTGCTGACCATCAGCGCCGCGGAGCACCGTTCGCAGCGGCGCAACCGCACCGCCGCGCGAGAGCGCCTGGCCGCGATCCTCCGCGAGGCCCTGGTCCCGGCTCTCGTGCGGCGCCCGACCCGTCCGACGAACGGCTCACGGCGGCGCCGGCTCGAGGGGAAGCGCCGGCGCTCCGAGACCAAGCAGCAGCGCCGACGCCCCGGGCCGGAATGAGCCGGGCGCCGACGCGGACGGATCGTCAGACGTTGAAGCGGAACTCCACCACGTCGCCGTCGCGCATGACGTAGTCCTTGCCCTCGATCCGCACCTTGCCGGCGGCCTTGGCGTCGGCCATGGACCCGGCGGCGTCGAGGTCCTCGAAGGAGACGATCTCGGCCTTGATGAACCCGCGCTCGAAGTCGGTGTGGATGACGCCGGCCGCCTGCGGGGCGGTGGCGCCCACGGGGATCGTCCAGGCGCGGGACTCCTTGGGCCCGGCGGTGAGGTAGGTCTGCAGCCCGAGGGTGGAGAAGCCGGTGCGGGCGAGCTTGTCGAGGCCGGCCTCGTCCTGCCCGGACATCTCCAGCATCTCCTTGGCCTCCTCCTCGTCGAGCTCCACGAGCTCGGCCTCGAGCTTCGCGTCGAGGAACACGGCGTCGGCCGGCGCCACGAGGTCGCGCAGCTGCTGCTGCTTCGCCTCGTCGCCGAGCACCCCGTCGTCGGCGTTGAAGACGTAGATGAACGGCTTGGCGGTGAGCAGGCTCAGGTCGCGCAGCTGGTCGAGCTCCAGCTTCTCCCGCTCGGCCGCCCCGAAGATGGTGTCCCCGCGCTCGAGGATCGTCTGCGCCTGCTGCATCGCGGCGAGCTTGGCCGGGTCGGCCTTCTTGATCTTGACCTGCTTCTCCAGGCGCGGGATCGCGTTCTCGAGGGTCTGCAGGTCGGCGAGGATCAGCTCGGTGTTGATGGTCTCCATGTCGGAGGCGGGGTCGACCTCGCCGTCGACGTGGATGACGTCCGGGTCGTCGAAGGCGCGGACCACCTGGGCGATGGCGTGGGCCTCGCGGATGTTGGCGAGGAACTGGTTGCCCAGCCCCTCCCCCTCGGACGCGCCCTTGACGATGCCGGCGATGTCCACGAAGGACACGGTCGCGGGCAGGATCCGCTCGGACCCGTGGATCTCCGCGAGCCGGTCCAGGCGGGGGTCCGGCAGGTTGACCACGCCGATGTTCGGCTCGATCGTGGCGAACGGGTAGTTCGCCGCCAGGACGGTGTTGCGGGTCAGCGCGTTGAACAGGGTGGACTTGCCGACGTTGGGCAGTCCGACGATTCCGATAGTAAGAGCCACGGGAGACCATCCTACCGGGCGCCCCGCGCGGTGCGCGCGGGGGCGGCCCGGCAGGAATCGCCCGGCGCCCGGTCCGTGCCAGGGCACGGGGCATGCGCCAGAGTAGGAGCATGCACACCACCACCGGACCCGCGGCGACCGACGACGGCGCCATGCCCGCGATCGAGGTCGTCGGCGCCCGCAAGCACTTCGGGCACGGGAGCCGCCGGGTGCAGGCCGTCGACGGCGTGGACCTGCGCATCGGCCGCGGCGAGGTCGTCGCGCTGCTGGGGCCCAACGGGGCCGGGAAGACCACGCTGCTGGACATGGTCCTCGGCTTCACCGACCCCGACGACGGCGCCGTGCGCACCCTGGGCGCCGCACCCCGCCGCAGCGTCCGGGCCGGGCGGATCGGCGCCGTCCTGCAGACGGGCGGGCTGCTGGACGACCTCTCCGTGCGCGAGACCGTCGCGATGGTCGCCACCCTGCACCGGCGGCACCTGTCCGTGGACGAGGCGCTGGCCCGGGCCGGCGCCGCGGACTTCGCGGGCCGGAAGGTCTCCAAGTGCTCCGGGGGGCAGCAGCAGCGCCTGCGCTTCGCCCTGGCCCTGCTGCCGGAGCCGGAGCTGCTGCTGCTCGACGAGCCGACGGCTGGGATGGACGTCAACGCCCGCCGGGAGTTCTGGACCGCGATGCACCGGGAGGCCGACCGCGGCCGCACGGTCGTCTTCGCCACCCACTACCTCGACGAGGCCGAGGAGTTCGCCGCTCGGACGGTGGTCATGAAGGGCGGGCGGATCGTCGCCGACGCCCCCACCGCGGAGGTCCAGTCCCTCGCCGGCACCCGGGTGGTCAGCTTCCGCTGGTCCGGGACCGGGCCCGTCGACGTGCCCGGCGCCACGCCGCTGCCCGCCGTGGGCGCGCGCCGGCGCCTCACCGGTCCCGACACGGACGCGATCGCCCGCCACCTGCTGGCGGACCCCGCGGCGACCGACCTCGAGATCAGCCACGCGGGCCTCGAGGAGGCCTTCCTGGGCCTCGTCGCCGACTGACCGCACGCCCCGCACCCCGGCCCCGCCCGTTCCCCGGAAGGTCCCCGCCATGAGCCTCGCCTACGCCGCCCACGACCTGCGCCGCACCGTGCGGATGGTTCCCACCTCGTTCTTCGCCGTGGTCCTGCCCCCGGTGCTGTACCTCATGTTCACGGCGCTGCAGGACTTCGCGGACCTGCCCGTGGGGCACGGCAACGCCGGCGGGTACAACATGATCTCCATGGCGGTGTACGGGGCGGTCACCGCCACGACCTCGATCGCCGGCTCGGCCGCCGTCGAGCAGGCCCGCGGCTGGGGGCGCCAGATCGGGCTGACGCCCGCGCCGCGGCACGGCTACGTGCTGGCCAAGGTGGCGGTGGCCCTGTCCGTGGCCGTGCTGCCGGTGCTCGCCGTGTACGCCGTGGGCGCCCTGACCGGCGCCGAGCTGGGCGGCTGGCGCTGGCCCGCCACGGGGGCGATCGTGGTGGCCGGCTCCTCCGTGTTCGCCCTGTACGGCCTGGCCGCCGGGCTGCTGTTCCGCTCCGAGTCCGCGGTCAGCGCCGCGTCGGGGCTGCTGGTGGTGCTCAGCTTCTTCGGCAACCTCTTCGTCCCGCTCACCGGGGTCATGCTCGACATCGCGCGGTTCACCCCGCTGTACGGCCTGGCCGGGCTGGCCCGGTACCCGCTGGTGGAGGGGGACGTCGTCGCCACGAGCGGGCCGCCCGTCGAGTCGGACCCCCTGTGGGCGCTGGCGCTCAACACCGGGGTCTGGGCGGTGGTCTTCGCGGTGGTCGTGCTGCTGGCCGTGCGCCGGACCACGATCCGCCGCTGACCGCCGGGCGCGCGGTGGCCGGCGGCGGCCCTGCCGTGCGGTGTCCGGGTGGCGTGCCACACTGCTGGGCATGACCGTCAGCCTCGCCGTCGCCCTCGTCCTCCTCGCCCTGCTCGTGGGCGCCCTCCTCGGCGCCGCGGCCGCCCGGGCCCGCACCGGCCGGGACGTCCCGGCCGCGGAGGAGGAACGGGCTGGGCTGCAGGCCGAGCTCGCCGCCGTGCAGGACCGGCTCGTGGACCTGGCCTCCGAGCGGGCCGCGGCCGTCGAGGCCCGCGCCCAGCTCGAGGACCGGCTGCGCGACGCCGACGCCCGCTCCGTGCAGGACAACAACGTGCTGCGGGCCCTGGCGCCGGTGGCCCACCAGCTGCGCTCGGTCGAGGAGCACGTGGCCGCGCTGGAGCGGGACCGCGCCGAGCAGTACGGCGGGATCACCCAGGCGCTGGCGCACACCCGGGAGGTCGGGGACCACCTGCGCACCGCCACCACCTCGCTGTCCTCGGCGCTGCGCTCGGGCTCCGCGCGCGGCACCTGGGGCGAGGTGCAGCTGCGCCGCGTGGTCGAGGCCGCGGGCATGACCGCCCACGTCGACTTCCGCGAGCAGGTCGCCTCCACCGGCACCACCGCCGACGGCGAGCGCAGCGCGATCCGCCCCGACATGGTGGTGCACCTGCCCGGCGGGCGGGACATCGTGCTGGACGCCAAGGCGCCCATGACCGCCTACCTGCGCGCCCAGGACGCCGGGGACGACGACGCCCGCCGCGCCCAGCTGAGCGCCCACGCCAAGGCCGTGCGCGGGCACGTGGACGCGCTGGCCTCGAAGAAGTACTGGGAGGCCCGGGACGCCTCCCCGGAGCTGGTGCTGTGCTTCCTGCCCGCCGAGTCGGCGCTGTCGGCGGCCCTGGACACGGACCCGACCCTGCTCGACCACGCGGCGGGCCGCAACGTGGCCCTCGTCTCCCCGGTCTCGCTGCTGGCCTCGCTCAAGGCCGTGGCGTTCACGTGGCGCCAGCACGGGCTCGCGGAGAACGCCAAGGAGCTCTTCGACCTCTCCCGCCAGCTCTACGAGCGGCTGGGCACGGTGGGCAAGCACCTGGACGACATGGGGAGGTCGCTGCAGAAGTCGGTCGAGACGTACAACCGGCTGGCCGGCTCCGTGGAGACCCGGGTCTTCCCCACCGCCCGGCGGATCAACGACCTCGACCCCACCCTCGCACCGGACGACCGGCTCAGCACCCGGCCCCTCGTGGTGGCGCCGCGCCCGCTCACCGCCCCGGAGTTCACCGAGGCGCAGTCCACCGTGGCGCAGTTCAACGAGGCACAGTCCACCGAGGCACAGTCCACCGTGGCGCAGTCCACCGCGACCGGAGGCAACGGGCCGGAGCCCGGCGCGGCGCCGCTCGCGGCCGCGGAGGCGACCGGGACGCGGTTCGAGGGGGCGGCACGGGAGCTGGGAAGCGGGCCGTCCGCCGAGTCCCCGGATCACCCCGCCCCGGGGCGGGCGGGCGCCGGCGCGGAGCGGGCGGCCGGCTGAGCCCCGGCGCCGGGGCTCAGCGCGCGGGGACCAGGACGCGGGTCAGCGCGTGGGGCGGGCCCCGCGGCCGCCGAGGCGGTGGGAGGTGTCCCCGGCCGCGGTGAGCCGGGCACGCAGCTCCTTGGGCAGGGAGAACAGGACGTCCTCCTCGGCGGTGACGACCTGCTCCACCTCGCCGTAGCCGTAGTCGGCCAGCAGCCGCAGCACGTCCTGCACGAGCACCTCGGGCACCGAGGCGCCGCTGGTCACCCCGACCGTGGCGACGCCCTCGAACCAGGCCTCGTCCACCTGGTGGGCGAAGTCCACGCGCTCGGCCCGGCGGGCGCCGTACTCCAGGGCGACCTCCTTGAGCCGCACGGAGTTCGAGGAGTTCGCGGAGCCCACGACGATCACGAGGTCGGCGTCCGGGGCGATCTTCTTGATCGCGGTCTGCCGGTTGGAGGTCGCGTAGCAGATGTCGTCGCTCGGCGGGTCCTGCAGGGACGGGAAGCGCTCGCGCAGCCGCTGCACGGTCTCCAGGGTCTCGTCGACGCTGAGGGTGGTCTGGGACAGCCACACGACCTTCTCGGGGTCGCGGACCACGACCCGGTCGACCTCGTCGGGGCTGTTCACCACCTGGATGTGCTCGGGGGCCTCCCCGGAGGTGCCCTCGACCTCCTCGTGGCCGTCGTGGCCGATGAGCAGGATGTCGTAGTCGCTCTTGGCGAAGCGCACGGCCTCGCGGTGCACCTTGGTGACCAGCGGGCAGGTGGCGTCGATGGTGCGAAGCTGCCGGTCCTCGGCCGAGCGGACGACCGCCGGGGAGACCCCGTGCGCCGAGAAGATCAGCAGCGAGCCCTCGGGGACCTCGTCGGTCTCGTCGACGAACACGGCCCCCTGCTCCTCGAGGGTGCCCACCACGAACTTGTTGTGCACGATCTCCTTGCGCACGTACACCGGGGCGCCGTAGTGCTCGAGCGCCTTCTCCACGGCGATCACCGCGCGGTCCACCCCGGCGCAGTAGCCGCGGGGGGACGCGAGCAGGACCTTCTTGGGCCCGTCGACGGGGGCGGCGGCGGCCACGTCCGCGGGCGAGCGCCGCTGACGGGGGACGGTGGGCATGGAGAGCGCAACGGTGGTCGGCATGGCCTCCATGCTACGCGGTGGGCCGGACGCCGCGCCGTGATCCGCCCGACACCGCGATCGCTCCCACGAGGCCCACGACGCCCGTGATCCCGGCGGCCCAGGCCGCCGTGGCCATCTGCTCGCCGAGGGAGCCGGTGAGCAGGGTCAGCACCCGGTCGGCGGCGAGCCGGACCACCGGGTCCGAGCCCAGCACGCCGGAGGCCCGCTGCACGGCCTCCTCCACGACCAGCCACACCACGCCGAGACCGGCCAGCGAGCCGAGCCCCAGCACGGCCAGGGTGGCGAGGCGGTGGCGGGTCACCAGCAGCGCGAGCACCGCCAGGACCGCGGCAGCCCAGGTCAGCGGCACGGCCAGGTCCGTGAGCCGGGTCCCCGCGGCGATCAGGCGCCCGGTGTTCGACCCCGGCACGGTGATCGTGCTCTCCCGCTCCGCCAGGCCGACGTCCACGCCCACGGCCCGCTGCACGGCCGCGTCCACCTCCCGCAGGACCGGGCCGATGTCGAGCACGAGGTGCTTCGGCGGGGCGTCCGCCGAGCCGTCGGCGGGGACGTTGGCCTCGTGGGTGCGGGCGAGCGCCTCCGTCCACGCGCGCTGGTAGGCGGGGTCTGAGGTGAGTCCCGCCGCGACGTCGGCGGCGCGGCGGACGGCGTTCTCGAGCATCCGGTCGAGGAAGCCGACGCCGGTGGCCCGCTCCCCCACGATGCGCTCGGCCGCCCGGTCCACCGCGGTGCGGGCCAGCTCCTCCTGGAACGGCTCGTCCTCCGCCAGGGTGCCCACCACCTGGGTGAAGCCGTCCTTCGAGACGAGAGTGTCCTGGGCCCAGTGCAGCGGCACGAGCACCGCCACGAGCGCGGCGGCGGTCAGGCCCAGGAGCGTGCCGAGGCCGGTGCGCAGGACGGTGGCGGAGCGTCGTCGGGGACGGTGTCCGGAGGTGGGGGGCGCGGAGGTCGTCACGGCACCACTGTACGGGCGGGGGTCGCGCGCGGCTGTCCTCGCCGGGTGGTAAGCATGGGACATGACCTATCTCGAGCCGCAGGAGGACGTGCCCCCGGGCGGTGGACGCGAGCTGCCCGCGCGGGCGGACCGGACCACCCCGGAGAACCCCTGGCCGCTGCGGATGCTCTCGGAGAACCTGCACGCCTACATCGCCCGCTGCGCCCCCACGTGGGTCGAGGGCCAGATCATCGAGCTCAACAAGCGCGCACGCGTCACCTACGTGACCCTGCGCGACGTCGAGGCGGAGATCTCCGTGCCCGTGACCCTCTTCGCCAACGAGACCGCGCACCTGGACCGCCCGCTCGAGAAGGGCATGCGGGTGGTCGCCCAGCTCAAGCCCGACTTCTGGGCCAAGACCGGCCGGCTGTCCATGCTCGGCCGCGGGATCCGGCCGGTCGGGCTCGGGGACCTCCTCGAGCGGCTCGAGCGGCTGCGCCGGGCCCTGGCCGAGGAGGGCCTGTTCGACGCCGGGCGCAAGAAGCCGCTGCCCCTGCTGCCCCGCCGGGTCGGTCTGGTCACGGGGCGCAACTCGGACGCCGAGAAGGACGTGATCCGCAACGCCTCGCTGCGCTGGCCGGCCGTGCACTTCGAGGTGCGCGAGGTCGCCGTGCAGGGCTCCGGCGCGGTGCGCGCGGTGACCCAGGCGCTGCGCGAGCTCGACGGGATGGCCGAGGTGGACGTCATCGTGATCGCCCGCGGCGGCGGCTCCTTCGAGGACCTGCTGGCCTTCAGCGACGAGGCCCTGATCCGGGCCGTGGCGGCCGCGCGGACGCCGGTGGTCAGCGCCATCGGGCACGAGAACGACCAGCCGCTGCTGGACTGGGTGGCCGACCTGCGGGCCTCGACGCCCACGGACGCCGGCAAGCGGATCGTCCCGGACGTCGTGGAGGAGCGCGCCGGGGTGGCGCGGGCCCGGGCGTCCCTGGACCGTGCCGTGCGCACCTTCCTGGACCGGGAGGCCGCGGGTCTGGCCGGGATGCGCTCCCGCCCGGCCCTCGCCCAGCCGGAGGACATGATCCTGCTGCGGGAGGAGGACGTCGACCGGTGGCGCACCCGGGCGCTGTCGGCCGTGGACTCCCGGGCGCTGCGGGAGTGGGACGCCGTGCGGCACCTGCGCGCCCGCGTGCGCGCCCTGTCCCCGCAGGAGACGCTGCAGCGCGGCTACTCCGTGGTCCTGGACGCCTCCGGCGCGGTGGTCACCGACGCCGGGGCCGTGCGCGCCGGGGACCTGCTGGGGGTGCGCCTGGCCGCCGGGGAGCTGGGCGTGCGGACCGAGACGGTCTCCGCCCGCCGCCCGGGCGAGCACCCCGGCGGCGCCTGAGCCCGGGCGCATCCCCGGGCCCCGGGACGCGGCATGAGCCGGGAGCGTGCGGCTCCCGGCTCCTGCCGTGCGGGGCGCCCGGCGCCGGCGGCTCCCCTCGGGCGGGAGCGCCGGGTCAGTCGACGCGGACGGTCATCATGCCCTGGGAGTTGCTCTGCACGACCTCGATCCGGGTCCCGGTGCCCGCCACCAGCACGCTGCCCTGCGGGTTGGCCGGGTCGTAGTAGGCCCCCGGGTCGGTGTCGTCGAAGACCGGCACCCCGGCCCGCGCGGGCACCTCCAGGGTGGTCACGGCCCCGTTCACCTCGCGGTGCAGGCTGATCGGGTCCGTCGGCTCCTTCCCGAAGGTGGCGTCGAACCCCTGGATGCGGTTGCGCACCAGCGCCCCGTCCGACCAGGTGAGGGCCTGCGGGTGGGCGTCGACCGGCAGGGCCAGCCCGGAGCCGGGGTGCTGGCGCGTGTTGTTGTTGCGCTGGGCCGTGTTCCAGTACGTGATGCTCAGCCCGTCCTGGTACGGGAAGTGCTCGACGGTGTCCGGCGCGGACTGCGGCCAGCCGAAGTTGTAGGGCCCGGTCCGCAGCGTCGCGTCGTAGCCGAGGTACTGCCGGTTCTCCGCGATGTAGTACCGGCCGTTGCCCTCGGCGTCCTCCGGCAGGGCCACGATCAGCGCCTGCGGGGCCTTGGTGGCGTGGAAGGACGGGCCGATGCGGTGCGTCGAGCGCTCACCGGCGGTGGCCACCTCGTAGTCCAGCCAGCCCAGCTGCAGCTTCTCCCAGGCGCCCATGTGGTTGGGGGTGGTCCCGATGGTGCCGTCCCCGTGACCCAGCCAGGACCCCGAGCTCATCAGCGTGGTGAACCCGGTGCCGTTCTCCCCGCCGCTGGTGTCGTAGAGGTCGGGCAGGCCGAGGTCGTGGGCGTACTCGTGGGCGAAGACGCCCAGCCCGCCGTTCTCCGGCTCGGTGGTGTAGTCGCGGATCCACAGCTCGGAGTCCCCGATCCGGACGCCCCCGAAGGGGTTGGCCTCGGGCCCGGTGGTCCCCCGGCCGGCCTGGCCGGCCGCCCAGCGGTGCGACCAGATGGCGGAGGAGTCCGCGCCGGCCTCCTCGCCCTCGCCGGCGTGGATGGCCTGGAAGTGGTCGATGTAGCCGTCGGCCTCGGCGAAGTCGCCGTCGCCGTCGTGGTCGTAGCGGTCCCACCGGTCGAAGCCGGACAGGTAGGCGTCGATCTCCTCGGCGGTCTTCCCCGCCTCGAGCTGCGCCGCGTACCAGGCGTCGGCGGTGTCCTGGATGAAGCGGGTCATGTCCGCCTGGCTCTCGGTCTCGCCGTAGCTGGCGGAGCTGTAGGGCACCGTGACCCAGTCGCTGACGTCGCCGTCGACCGTGTAGCGGCCGCTGGACATCTCCCCGTAGAGGGTCTTGAGGGACTCGCCCTCGTCGGCGAAGAACATGTCCAGGTAGTGCTCCCGGTCGAAGTCCTCCGTCCAATAGGTGGAGTTGTCGACGGCGCGGTCCGGCGCGGCGATGTCGTTGTGCACCGGCCCCGCGGGGGCGTCGGGGAAGCGCGGGTCGGCCTGGTCGCCGAACTCCACGAGGAAGGACAGGATCTGGTCGCTCCCCTGCAGGCCGTACTGGGCCCACTGGCCCGGTGCCACCTGCACCGACCGGGAGCCGCCGCGGTCCTGGACGGGGGCCTTCTCGGCGACGACCAGCTCCACGGCCTGCTGGTTGCGCTCCCGGCGGGCCTCGGCGGCGCGGTCGGGGCGGTCGTCGGCCGCGGCGGCCAGTCCGTCCGCGCCCGGCGCACCGCCCGCGAGGTGCGCGGAGGGGGTGCCCTCGGCGGGGGCTGCCGTCGCGGGGACGGGGGCGAGGACGACGGCGCCGGTGACGGCGAGTGCCGCGGCGCAGCGTGCGCCGCGGCGGGTGATGTCGAGTGTCAAGGGGGGGCCTCGATTCATGTGCCACTGCAAATGGGAACGCTCCCGACGATAGGCCCGGACTGTCCGGTGAGATGTGCGACACACCCGGGCGCCGGGCGGGACCGGGCGCTCCGGGAGGGCGCGGGCACGGCCGGAGGTGGAAGAATGGGCGCAGCCGCGGACCGGACGAGGTCCGCCGTCCGCACCGCACGCACCCCACCCGCCGCAGAGAGGCCCCACCATGGCGAGCACCGACCGTCCCGCAGCAGCGCCCGATCTGTCCGACATCGCGGACATGGGCTACGAGCAGGCCCGGGAGGAGCTCGTGCAGGTCGTCTCCCGGCTCGAGGCCGGAGGGACCTCGCTCGAGGAGTCCCTGGCCCTGTGGGAGCGCGGGGAGGCCCTGGCCACCCGCTGCGAGCAGTGGCTGGACGGCGCCCGCGAGCGCCTCGACGCCGCCCGGGCCCGCCGCGCGGACGCCGAGGGCGACGACGACGCCCACGGCTGACCGGTCCCGGCACGCCGGCCGGGCAGGGCCGGCCGACCCGGGGCAGCGCCCCGGCGCGACGGCGGGCCGCTCAGAGCTCGGCGAGCCGCCGGCGCATCTCCTCGACGTCGTACTGGGGCTCCGGCCAGTCCAGGCGCAGACCCGCCAGGGCGGAGATCAGCAGGTCCTGGACCACGGCCCGGGCGTACCACTTCCGGTCGGTGGGCACCACGTACCACGGTGCGTGGTCGGCGTCGGTGGCGTCGATCGCCCGCTCGTAGGCCGCCATGTAGGTCTCCCACCGGCTGCGGGCCGTGAGGTCCGAGGGGTCGAACTTCCACTGCTTCGTCCGGTCGCCCAGGCGGGCCATGAGGTTGCGGCGCTGCTCGTCCCGGCCCAGGTGCAGGAAGACCTTGACGATGACGGTGCCGTCGTCGGCCAGTTCCTGCTCGAAGTTCCGGATCTCGGTGTAGCGCCGTTCCAGCTGCCGGTCCTCGAGCACGTCGTGGACCACGGGCACGAGCACGTCCTCGTAGTGGGAGCGGTCGAAGGCGCCGATCACGCCCGGGCGCGGCAGCTGCCGGCGGATGCGCTCGAGGAAGTGCTGGGACGCCTCCTCGGCCGTGGGCCGGCCGAAGCCGTGGGTGTGCACGCCGTGCGGGCTCAGCCGGCCGAGCACGTGCTGGATGACCCCGCCCTTGCCGGAGGTGTCCATGCCCTGGAGCACCAGCAGCACCCGGTGCCGGGCACCGGCGGTGGCCTCCGCGTAGATCAGCCGCTGCAGCTCGGCGAGCTCCCCCTCGCGGGCGGCCCGCAGGGCCGTGCCCAGCTTCTTGGTCCCGGAGAACCCGGGCGTGGACCCGGTGTCCACCTCGGCCAGGGCGAGTCCGGGCCGGGCGCGCAGCAGCGGCCGCACGTCCTGCTCGAAACCGGTGCCGGTCCTGCGGTCGGCGACGCTCATGCTGGTCCTCCTGGGGTGCGGGGCGGACCGCCGTTCACTGGCGGTAGTTGCTGAGGAACTCCTCGATCCGGTCCAGGGCGGTGGCCAGCATCTCCACGGAGGGCAGGGTCACCAGCCGGAAGTGGTCGGGCTCGGGCCAGTTGAAGGCCCGGCCGTGGCTGACCAGGATCTTCTGCTCCTTGAGCAGGTCGAGGGCGAACTTCTCGTCGTCGACGATGTGGAACTTCTCCACGTCCAGCTTCGGGAACAGGTACAGGGCCCCGTCGGCCTGCCGGCAGGACACGCCGTCGATCTCGTTGAGCCGCCGGTGGGCGAGGTCGCGCTGGGCCTTCAGCCGGCCGCCGGGCAGGATCAGGTCGTTGATCGACTGGTAGCCGCCCAGGGCGGTCTGGATCGCGTGCTGGGCCGGGACGTTGGCGCACATCCGCATGTTGGCCAGCAGCTTGATCCCCTCGATGAAGCTCTCGGCCTTCCAGTTGGGGCCGGTGATCGCCAGCCACCCGGAGCGGTACCCGGCCACCCGGTAGGCCTTGGACAGCCCGGAGAACGTCAGGCAGAGGACGTCCTCCCCGGTGAGGCTCGCGGTGTTGATCATCTCCGCGTCCCCGTAGGTGATCTTCTCGTAGATCTCGTCGGCGAACAGGATCAGCTCGTGCTCGGCGGCGAGGTCCACGATCGACTGGAGCACCTCGCGCGAGTAGACCGCGCCGGTGGGGTTGTTGGGGTTGATCACCACGATGCCGCGGGTGTTCGGGGTGATCTTCGCCGCGAGGTCCTTGAGGTCGGGGTTCCAGTCGTTGTCCTCGTCGCAGCGGTAGTGCACCGGGGTGCCGCCGGACAGGGCCACGGAGGCGGTCCACAGCGGGTAGTCCGGGGACGGGATGAGGATCTCGTCGCCGGGGTTGCACAGCGCCTGCAGGGTCATGGTGATCAGCTCGGAGACGCCGTTGCCCAGGTACACGTCGTCGGTGTCCAGGTTCAGGATCCCGCGGGTCTGGTAGTACTGCACCACGGCGGTGCGCGCCGAGTAGATGCCACGGGAGTCCGAGTAGCCCTGCGCGTTGGGCAGGTTCTTGATCATGTCCACGAGGATCGCGTCGGGTGCCTCGAAGCCGAACGGTGCGGGGTTGCCGATGTTGAGCTTGAGGATCCGGTGGCCCTCCGCCTCCATGTGCTCCGCCTGCTCCAGCACGGGTCCGCGGATGTCGTAGAGGACGTTCTTGAGCTTGTCGGACTGCTTCACCACTGACATGCGGTCCACCTTACCCCCGGGCGGGGCGGCGCCCGGGGCGCCGCTCAGGTGTCGTCGCCGCCCTCGAGCCAGTACCGCGCGGCCTCCTCGGGGGTGTACGGATCACGGGCCGTGGTCATCCGCGTCATCAGCACGAGGTCGTCGGTGTCGATCTGCGCGGAGACCGCGTCGACGACGTCCACGGCGGCGTCGGGCAGCTCCTCGGTGCCGACCGGGACCACGCGCTGGGGGACGAAGTTGTTGAGCGGATCGGCGAGGACCACGAGGGCGTTGTCCTCGATCGCGGGCGAGGCCGTGAACAGGGCCGCGGCCTGGACCCGGTCGCCGAGGAGGGCGTCCACCAGCTCCTCCTGGTCGCCGAACGGCACGAAGCGTGCGGGGACGCACTCGTAGGCGTCCTCCAGGCCCTCCGGGCCGTAGGAGCGGCCCGCGAAGTCGAGGTCGGTGCCGAGGGCGAGCTCCTCGCACACGGGCCCGAGGTCCTCCAGGTCGTCGAGCTCGTGCTCCACTGCGGTCGCCCGGGTGACCACGACCGCCACCGTGTTCTCCGCCGGCGCCGGCTCGAGGGCTCGCAGGCCCTCCGGCAGGACGTCGCGCACGCCGGAGAGCACGTCGTCGTCGTCCGCCCGCTCCTCGCCCAGGCCCAGCAGCTCGGAGAGGTCCTCGGCGAGGCCCCCGTCCTCGGGGGTGGGCGTGGGGCGGGGTGCGGCGGAGCCCGTGGGCGCCGGTGTCGCGGAGCCGACCGGGGCCCGTCCGCGCAGGTGCAGGTAGAGGTTGCCGGAGTAGTCGGCGACGAGGTCGGCGTCGCCGCGCTCCAGGGCCGCGAGGTAGTCCGCGCGCTCGGTCCCCGTCCCGACCACGGTGGCGTCGAAGCCGGCCTCCCGCAGCCGCCCGGCGTAGACGTGGGCGAGCACGGCCGTCTGCCCGGTGGGGCCGGCCGCGATCCGGACGGGGCCCGCCGGGTCGGCCGAGCCCGTGACCGGGGAGGTCGGCGCCGGGACCCCGGAGGTGCCGGCGCACCCGGTGAGCACGGTGAGGGCGAGCAGGCCGGCGGTCGTGCGGCGGCGCCTCACCGGTCCCGCCCCGCGGGCCGCGCGGCGGCCGGGGCGACGCCGGCCAGGTCCAGGCCCACCGTCACCAGGCTCACCAGCGGCAGCTCCGGGACCTCGTGCAGCGGGAACCAGCGCGCCTCGTCCGAGGAGCCGTCCACCTCGGCGGTGAGCGTCCCGCCCGTGATGTGCGCCCGGTAGATGACGCGCAGCGCATGGAAGGGGCGCCCGCGCCCGTCCAGTCGCTCCTCGGGCCCCATGTGCCGGCTGTGCACACCGAGCAGCTCGTCGAGCTCCACGGTGTATCCCGTCTCCTCGGCGACCTCCCGCAGGGCGGTCTGCGCGGGCTGCTCCCCGATCTCCATGCCCCCGCCGGGCAGGCTCCACGCCCCCCGCAGGGTGGGGTGGCGGGGGTTCCAGTGGCTCAGCAGCACCGCCCCGTCCTCGACGACGACGGCGTAGGCACCCACCCGGGTGTCCATGGGGAAGCTCATGGGCCCATTCTAGGAAGACCGCCCGGGAACCGACGACCGGCGGCGCGGCGGGCCCGGGGATAATGGGCCGCGTGAGCATCGTCGACAACGCCGTCTACCGGGACGGTCAGCGCATCGCCTCGCCCGCGACGCTCGAGGAGACCTACCGGCTGCTCGCCCGGCTCCGGGCCGAGGACCCGCGGTGCACGGAGCCAGGGGGGCACTGCGTGCTGGCGTGGATCGGGCTGCACAGCCCCTCGGAGGAGGAGCTCGACTCCCTCGCCCGGCACTTCGGGCTGCACGAGCTGGCCATGGAGGACGTGCGGCAGGCCGAGCAGCGGCCCAAGCTGGACCGCTACGGCCGGACCCTGTTCACGGTGCTGCGCCCGGCCGTCTACCAGGACGCCACCGAGACCGTCGACTTCGGGGAGATCCACATCTTCACGGGCCCGGACTTCGTGATCACCGTCCGCCGGTCCGAGCACGGCCGGGTGGGACGGGTCCGCGCCCGGGTGGAGGCCGAGCCGCGGCTGCTCGCCACCGGACCCGAGGCGGTGCTCTACGCGGTGCTCGACCAGACCGTGGACGACTACTACCCCGTCGTCCAGGGGCTGGAGAACGACATCGACGAGATCTCCGACGCCCTGTTCTCCGGCTCCGGCGACGGCCTGGTCTCCCAGCGGATCTACCAGCTCACCCGCGAGGTCAGCGCCTTCCACCGGGCGGTCGCCCCGCTGGAGATGGAGCTGCGGCGGTTCCTCGAGGAGCTCGACGACGCGGCCCTCGAGCTGCGGCACAGCCTGCGCGACGTCCTGGACCACCTGATCTTCGTCAACAACAAGGTCGAGGCCTTCCAGTCCTCTCTCACCAACGCGCTGATGCTGGACTCCACCCAGCTCGCCGCGCGGCAGAACGAGGCCGCGATCGAGCAGAACGAGCAGATGAAGCGGATCTCGTCCTGGGCGGCGATCCTGTTCGCGCCCTCGATCATCGGCTCCGTGTACGGGATGAACTTCCGGTTCATGCCCGAGCTGTCCTGGGTGTGGGGCTACCCCATGGCCCTGGGCCTGATGCTGGTGACCGGTGTGGTGCTCTACGTGGTGTTCAGGCTCAAGCGCTGGCTGTGAGCGCCGGGCTCAGGGCTCCCCGCGCTCGCGCCGGGCGGCGTCGGACAGTCCCCGGCGGTTGCGCAGCACCCGCTTGACCACCCACCAGGCCACGAGCACGGCGACCGTCACGAGCACGATCCGCGAGAAGACCCCGGCGTACTGCTCGGCGAGGTGCCAGTTCTCCCCCAGGTAGAACCCGGCGAGCACGAACACGGTGTTCCAGATCAGCGACCCCGCGGTGCTCAGCAGCACGAAGGCCAGGAAGGACATCCGTTCGACCCCGGCCGGGATGGAGATCAGCGACCGGAAGATCGGGATCATCCGCCCGAAGAACACCGCCGCCCGGCCGTGGCGCTCGAACCACGCCTCGGTGCGGTCCAGGTCGTGCAGGTCCACCAGCGGCATCCGGTCGACGATCACCCGCAGCCGCCGCCGGCCCAGGGCCGCGCCGATCCAGTACAGGGCGGTCGCCCCGAGCACCGCGCCCAGGGTGGTCCAGAAGATCGCCCCGGCCAGCGAGAAGTTGCCCTGGCTGGCGGTGAACCCGGCCAGCGGGAGGATCACCTCGGAGGGCAGCGGCGGGAAGAGGTTCTCCAGCGCCACCAGCAGACCGGCGCCCGGGGCGCCGATGGTCTCCATCACCTGCACCGCCCACTCCGCGACACCTCCCAGTCCCGCGGCCGCGCCGCCCGCGGCAGCCAGGTCCGGGGCGGCGTGGAGCGCGGGAGCGGTGGGTGCGAGCGCGGCGGGCAGGACGGAGCTGGCGGCAGTCATGGGTCCTCGGGGCTGGGCGGGGCGGGGCGCGGTCGTCCCGCCGGGTCGACCCCCATTGTGCCCGATGCTCCACCGGGGCGGCTGGACGGCGTCCGGACCGGCGGGCGGGTTCGCTACGCTTCCCCCATGCTCCTCCCCATCTCGTCCCCCGTTCCCGACCTGAGCTGGCAGTTCTGGCTGGACAAGCCGCTGCGGATCCTGATCGTCCTGCTGGGCGCGACCCTGCTCGCCGCTGTGGCCCGGCTGCTCATCCGCCGGGTGTCCGGCGGCATCGCCCGCGGCACCCGCTCCAGGATCGTCCGCCGGCTCGACCGGGGCCGGCCGCGGTGGGTCGAGGACGCCGGGCTCGCGGGGGCCCGCCAGTCGCAGCGGGCCACGACCATCGGCTCCGTGCTCTCCTCCGTGGGCACCGTGCTGATCTGGGCGGTCGCGCTGCTGATGGTCCTCTCGGAGCTCGAGTACGACATCGGCCCCGTCCTGGCCAGCGCCGGGATCGCCGGCGTGGCCCTGAGCTTCGGGGCGCAGTCCCTGGTGAAGGACTACCTGTCCGGGATCTTCATCGTCGCCGAGGACCAGCTCGGGATCGGCGACGTCGTCGACCTCGGCGAGGCCAGCGGCACCGTGGAGTCCGTGGGGCTGCGGGTGACGCAGGTCCGGGACGTCAACGGCACCCTGTGGCACGTGCGCAACGGGGAGATCCTGCGCGTCGGCAACCAGTCCCAGGGCTGGGCGCGCTGCGTGCTCGACCTGCCGGTGCCCTACGACACGAACATCGAGCTGATGACCGAGCTCCTCCTGCACGAGGCCACCCTGCTGCGGGACGACCCCAAGGTCGGCGAGTTCATCACCGAGGACCCGGAGGTGTGGGGGGTGGAGGCCGTCACCGGCGAGTCGGTGACCGTGCGCGTCGCCGTGCGCACCGTGCCCCTCAAGCAGTGGGACGTGGCCCGGGCGCTGCGGCTGCGGATGAAGAAGATGCTCGACCGTGAGGGCCTGCACGTGCCGCTGCTGAACCAGACGGTGATCCGGCAGGACGGGACGGAGCCCGGCTCCTCCACGACGCCCGAGACGGGACAGGTCCGGGCCGTCCGGCGCGGTGTGCCAGGATCGGGCGCATGAGCATCGTCAAGATCAACGCCATCACCGTTCCGGCCGACTCCGGCGACGAGCTGGGCCGGCGTTTCGCCGCCCACCGCGGGTCCATGGCCCGGGTCCCCGGGTTCGAGGGCTTCGAGCTGCTCCGGCCCACGGACGGCCGCACCCAGTGGCTCGTGCTGACCCGCTGGGCCGACGAGCAGTCCTTCGCGGCCTGGACGTCCTCCCAGGACTTCGCCCGCTCGCACGGCCGCGGCGGCGAGGGCGGTGCCGGCCACGGGGCGGATTCCTCCGGGCGTCCGGCCCCGGTGGGGACCTCCTCGGAGCTGTGGTCCTACACGGTGGCCGTCGAGCAGTCGTAGCCCCGGGTCAGCACCGGGTCAGCGCAGGGTCAGCGCCGTCCCCGGCCGCCGGAGCGGCGCCCGCCCCTGGCTCCTCCCCTGGCTCCTCCGGCGCGTCCGCCTGCACCGCGGGCCGGGCCGCGCGGGACCCGGGCGGCGCCGCGGGAGGGCGCCGTCGTCCGCCCCTTCCCGCCCGCGGCCGTCCCGTCCTCACGGGCCGGTGCCGTCCCCGCTCCGCGGGAGCTGTTGAGGCCGCGTCCGCGGACCACGCCCACGAAGTCCTGCACGAGCTCCTCCTGCTCCTCGGGCAGGTCCTGCGGCCACACGAGCAGCACGGGGACCGTGGCCGCGTCGGGCACCACACGGTGGACGAGGTCCTTGCGGTGGTGCAGCCGCGCCACCGACATCGGCACCACGACCAGCCCCAGTCCCGCGGCGACGAGCTCGATCGCGTCGCGGGCGTGGCGGATCGGCGGCAGCGGGGCGTCCGCGGCCGCCGCCTCCGGGGAGCGCAGCCGCTCCCGCTCGGGCAGGGTCGCCGGCTCCTGCAGCAGCACCTCGTCCACGAGCTCCGCGACGGGCACCTCGTCGAGCAGCGTCAGCTCGTGCTCGCGCGGCAGCACCACGACCTGCTGCTCGGCGTAGAGCTCCACGGCCCGGAACTGCCGGCGCAGGGTGGCGAGGTCGTCGGCTCCGGCCCTCGGGTGGGCGGGCAGCCGCACGAAGCAGGCGTGCGCGCGCCCCGCCTCCAGCTCCTCCCGCCACGCGTCCGTCTCCAGCGGGCGCTCGGCCAGGACCCGGCCGCGGTTGCGGTCCCGCCAGCGGAAGAACCACTTGCCCGGCATCACCCCGGGCACGAAGGCGACGGCGAGGTCGGCCGCCCTCCCGGCGTCGTCGTCGGTGGGGTGCAGGGGCCCGGGCGCGTCGTCCATGGCCGCCAATCTACCCACTGCCGGGACCGGCTCCCGACCACCCGGCGGCGCGCTGCGCGGCACGCCGGCCCCCCGAGATGCAAAACCGGCCCCGGGTGTATAGGATGGAACGGTTGCTCCGGGGCTATAGCTCAGTTGGTAGAGCGTTTCGTTCGCAATGAAAAGGTCAGGGGTTCGATTCCCCTTAGCTCCACCGGATCAGGAGGCCCCCACCAGGCAGGACGCCAGGTGGGGGCCTCCGTCGTGTCCGGGCCGGCCGCACCCGGCGGGTGCGGCCGGCCCGGACGCCCAGCGCTCAGGCGAGGTCCGCGCGCAGCTGCGACAGCAGCACGCCCACCACCTCGGAGCCGCCCTCCGCCCCGGCGTGCAGCCGGGACACCTCGGCGCCGTGCAGCAGGCCCACCGCGTAGCGGTCCTCCCCCGAGCCCTGGAGGGCCTTTGCCCGGCCCGCGAGCCACCGCTCGACCACCGTGGCGTCCATCACCCGGCCCAGCGCGTCCTGGTAGTCCTCCGCGTCCCGGGCGGCCCGGCGCAGCGACTTCCCGGGGCGGAACCCGGCCCGGCCCAGGACGCCGTCGACGTAGCGCACCCGCTTGACGGCCTTGCGGACGTCGTGCAGGTGCTCGAGCCGCTGCTCCTGCGCCGTCTCCCCGGCCTCCTCCGCCGCGGCCCCCCGCTCGGCCACCCGGACCACCTTCCGCAGGGCCCGGTGCACCAGGGCGTCGGCGACCTCCCGCGCCGAGAGCTCGGCGCACTCCTCGGTCAGCGGCGGCGCCGCCGCGAACGCCCGGACGTCCGCCAGCAGCTGCAGGTGCTCCGGGGAGGTGACGTGCCGGCGGACCGTGCCGGCGGCCTGGTGCGCCTGCTCCTCCGCGGCGCGCTGCAGGACCTCCGCCGCGGCCGCACCCACCCGGCCGTCCAGGGCCGCCACGCGTCCGGCGAGCAGCTCCGCGGTCACCTCGGCGTCGCGCGCGGCGGACAGCGCCCCGGCGAGCTCGCGCAGCCGCCCGTCCAGCTCCTGTGCGGTGTCCCCCGCGAAGAAGGGCCCGGCCGCCCGCAGCACGCTGCGCAGGGACCGCGAGGTCACCCGCATCTGGTGCACGGCGTCCGGGGCGTCCAGGCGGACCTTGAAGTCCCACAGCACCAGCTGCTCGGCCAGTCCCTCCAGCACCGTCCGGAGGACCTCCGGGCCCGTGCCCTTCGCCTTCTGGCCCTTCTGCTGCCCCTTCTTCTTCCCTGTTTTCTGCCCCTTCTTCTTTCCTGTCTTCTGCCCTGTCTTCCCGTCCTGCCTGCCCTCGTCCCCCGCGGAGTCCTTCCCCGTCGTCCGCCCGGCCTCCTCCGCCTCCTGCGCGGGCCCGCCCGGCGCGGGCGCGCCGGCCCTGTCCTCGGCGCCGTCCTCGGCGCCGAGCGCGCGGGCGATCTTCGCCCGGGAGCTCGAGGGCCGGCCGCCCACCGCGAAGATCGAGGACTCGACCGCGTCGAAGATCTCCTGCTGCCGTTCCTCGGGGATCGACCCGTCGAGGAGCTCGACCTCCCACTCGGACCAGGAGCGCGCCGTGCCCGTGCGCTCGTCGACGGCCTCCACGACGTCGGCGGCGAGCTCGGCGACCTCGCCCCCGCCGGCGTCGCTGACCATCAGGACCCGCCGGACGGTGCGCAGGGTCGCGATCGGCCGCAGCGGCTCCCCACCGGTGAGCCCGGCCAGCAGGTGGCGCACGGCCGCGGGCATCCGGTCCGGGGTCCGCAGCAGCGGGACCTGCCACTCCCGCCGGCCGGTGGCCTCGGAGAACTTCACGTGCCACCCGTCGTCGGCGCCGCCCCGGCGGCGGCGCAGCGCCACGGACCGCCGGCCCAGCGCCATGTCCTCGGTGTCGTAGTAGACCGCCTCCATGCGGTGCTCCACGGGCTCGGCGGAGACCGTGTAGCCCGGCAGCCCGCTCCAGTCGATGCGGCTCTCGGCGCCCTCCGGCACCTCGTACTTGCGCTCGACCTCGCGGTGGGCGACGGCGGTCATGGGTCCTCCTCGGTCGGGGCGCCCGGCGGCCGGAGCCGGCGGGCGGCTGTTGCGGCGATGATACCGGGACGACCTGCGCGGCCCCTCGAACGGCTCCGCCGCCCGGTCGGCGACCGGGCGGCGGAGCGGGGTGCGGGCGGAGCGGGGTGCGGGCGCCTCAGGCGCGGCGGCGCTTCAGGACGTCGTCGAGGTCGAGGGCGGCGCGGCCGCGCTCCTCCCCCGTGCGCACCGCGTCCTTGAGGCTGCTGGAGCGGGAGGTGGGCTGCTCGGGCACCGGCAGCGGCTCCGGGGCGGGGCGCTCCACCACCGGGGCCTCCGCGTAGGTCGGCCGCGGCACCGGCACCGGCTCCCAGGTGCGGCCGGGATCGGCGGACTCGCGCGCCACCCGCAGCGCCTCGGCCCGCAGCTCCTCCACGGTGAACGCCGGGGGCACCCGGGGCTGCTCGTGCTCGGCCGGGAGGTCGAGGTCCTCGGCGGGCTCGTCCTGGGCGGCGGGGGGCAGCTCGGCGGGGCTCTGCTCGACCGCCCCGTCCTCGTTGTCGAACAGGGCCACGTCCCCGCGGGGGGCGTGCGGGTCCACGGTCGCGGCCGGGACCGGCCGCGACCGGCGGCGGGCGGACCGGTCCTGAACGGCCAGATAGCGCAGGGCGAGCACGGAGCCCACCCCCAGCAGCAGCAGGAACACGGGCCACGGCCAGCTCACCGCGGCCGAGAAGGGCGCGACGAGGGCGGTGACGAGCGCGGCCAGGAGCGCGGTGCAGCCGGCGAGGAAGATGCCGGCGCGGCCGCGCCGGACGCGCAGCGCCCCGGGGCGGCGGGCCGCCCCGGACGACGGGGAGACGGTGTCGGTGGTCGCCATGGTGATCCTTCGTCGGCGGGACTCGGGGAAGGGAACCGCGGCCTGCGGGGGAAGCTCCCCCGCGGCGGGGGCCGCACCGGCCACGTCGGGGCCGGTGTCCTGGGCCTGTGCCGCGGCGGGGACCCCGCGGCGGCGCTGCAGACGCGGCACGACCCACACCAGGCAGAGCGCGCACACCACGGCCAGCACGGCCGAGCTGCTCACCCAGATCATGGTCGTGGTCCTGCCTCTGCGATCGCTCGGACGAGCGGACGGGAACCGCCGGCGCGCGGCGTGTCCCGGCCCGGGGCCGGGCCGTGAGGCACAGCCTACTACCGGGGGGCGCCGCCTGTGGGTATCCCTGTGGACACGGCGGGCCCGGTCACTCCCACACGGCGGGCCGGTCCGAGCCGGTGAACCGCCGCACCAGCCCCTCGGGCACCTCCGGGGCGGTGATCGCGAAGCTGCGGTGGTCCGTCCAGCGCCCGTCGATGTGCAGGAAGTCCTTGCGCAGGCCCTCGTCCCGGAAGCCGAGCTTCTCGACCACCCGCAGGGACTTGGTGTTCTCCGGGCGGATGTTGATCTCCATCCGGTGCAGCCCCAGCCCTTGGAAGCAGTAGTCGGTGGCCATGGCCACCGCCATGGGCGCGACGCCGCGCCCCGCCTGCTCCCGGTCGACCCAGTAGCCCAGGCTCGCGGAGAGGAAGGATCCCCAGGAGATCCCGGAGACGGTGAGCTGGCCGACGAGGCCGAACTGCTCCGTCCCCGGGATCCGCTCCGTGATCACGAACGGGAGCGCCGTGGCCTGCCGCGCCTGCTGGTCGAGGGTGCGCACGAACTGCCCGAACGTGGGGGCGGTTCCGCCGGGGGCGGGGTTCGTCGCCTCCCAGGGGTCGAGCCACTCCCGGTTGCGGGCGCGCACGACGTCCCACTCGCGGCGGTCCCCCCGGGCCAGGGGGCGCAGCCGGAGATCACCCCAGGACACGACGACGGGCCACCGGAACTGTCCGGCCACGGCAGCGCGGTCTCTCAGCCGACCGACAGCGACCGGGTGTAGTCCTTGAGCCACTCCCGCAGCTCCGGGCCGAGGTCCTCCCGCTCCGAGGCCAGGATGATGTTCGCCTTCAGGTAGCTGAGCTTGTCGCCGGTGTCGTAGCGGCGGCCCTTGAAGACCACCCCGTACACCCCGCCGCCCTCGCCGTCGCGCCCGGCCAGGGTCTGCAGCGCGTCGGTGAGCTGGATCTCCCCGCCCCGGCCCGGGGCGGTGTTCTCCAGCACCTCGAACACGTCCGGGTGCAGCACGTAGCGGCCGATGATGGCCAGGTTGGACGGGGCCTCCTCCGGGGCGGGCTTCTCCACCAGCCCGTTGATCCGCACGTACTCGTCGCCGTCCACGACGGTGACGTCGGCGCAGCCGTAGGAGCTGATCTGCTCGGGCTCGACCTCCATCAGCGCCACGACGGAGCCGCCGGTGCGCTCCTGCACCTCGATCATCTGGGTCAGCAGGTCGTCGCGGGCGTCGATGAGGTCATCGCCCAGCAGCACCGCGAAGGGCTCGTCGCCCACGTGGATCTTGGCCCGCAGCACCGCGTGCCCCAGCCCCTTGGGGTCGGCCTGGCGCAGGTAGTGGATCTCCCCCAGCTCCGAGGCGTGCTCGACCTCCCGCAGCAGGGCGGTCTTGCCGGACTCCTCCAGCTGGTGCTCCAGGGCCGGCACCCGGTCGAAGTGGTCCTCGAGAGCTCGTTTGGACCGGCCGGTGATCATCAGCACGTCCTGCAGGCCGGCGTCCACGGCCTCCTGCACCACGTACTGGATGGCCGGGCGGTCCACGACCGGCAGCATCTCCTTGGGCATGGCCTTCGTCGCGGGCAGGAACCGGGTGCCGAGCCCGGCGGCGGGGATCACGGCCTTGCGGACCGCGCGGGGGTTGCTGTTTCCACTCATGGGCACAGGCTAACGGATCGACGACCTCCGCCGGTTGATCCCCACGCCACCCGCGGCTACCCTCGCACCACCGGCCCGGACGGGCCGGTCGGTCCGGGACGCCGTCCCGACCGGGCGCCGGACAGGAGCGGACGCGACGATGACCGACCCGGGCACCCCTGCCGAGGCGAAGGCCCGCCTGCGCCGGGAGCTGCGCGCGGCCCGCACCCGGCGGGCTCGCGCCGCACGCGAGCACGCCGCCGTGGGCTTCGACCGGCACCTGGCGGAGCTGCTCGCCGGACGCCCCCACCTCGACGTCGCGGCGTACCTGCCGATGCCGACCGAGCCTCCCCTGGAGCCGGCCCTCGCCGCGGCGCACCGGCGCGGGCACCGGATCTGGGTTCCGGTGTGCGAGCCGGGCCACCGGCTCGCGTGGGCGCACTGGACCCCGGACGCCCCGGTGCGCACCGGCGGCCTGGGCGGGCTGCGCGAACCCGTGGGCGCCCGCCACGGAGCCGAGGTGATGCGCGCGGTGGGGGTGTTGCTGGTGCCCGCGCTCGCGGTCTCCCACGACGGCGGCCGGCTGGGCTTCGGCGGCGGCTACTACGACCGGTTCCTGGCGCAGCTGCCCCGCACGGCCCATCCCGAGCTGCGCACCGCAGTGTGCGTGTTCGCCGACGAGGTGCTGCCCGCCGGAGCGGTCCCCACGGAGCGGCTCGACGCCCCCGTGGGGCTCGCGCTCACGGAGGACGGGCCCGTGCGCCTGGGCGCCCGGACGGGTGCCGGCACACGCTAGAATCAGCACTCGACACCTTCGAGTGCCAGAGAGCGCACCCGGCGACCCGTTCCAGGAGGACCCATGCCCGTCTACGCCTACGCCTGCAAGGACTGCGGCCACGCGTTCGACATCCGCCAGTCGTTCAGCGAGGACGCCCTGACGGCCTGCCCCGAGTGCGGCGGCGACCTGCGCAAGAAGTTCAACACGGTGGGCGTGGTGTTCAAGGGCTCCGGCTTCTACCGCAACGACTCGCGCTCCGACCGCACCGGCACGAGCTCCTCGTCCTCCGCCCCGGCTCCCGCGACGGCCGACGCCGCGCCGGCGGCCGCCGCGTCCGCCACGGCGTCCTCCGCCCCGTCCTCCACCGGGACGTCCGCCTCCGGCTCGGGCGGCTCCGCGGCCTGAGCCGGCGCCCTCCCGGCGTCCGCGCTCCACCGGGCCCGCGACCGGGGACGGCCCCGCGGCCCCGTCCCCGGGTCCCCGCGCCGCCGTGCCCGGGGGCGGGCCGGGACCGTAGCGTGCCGGCCATGAGCCCTCGTCCGCGCCCCGTCCGGCGGCGCTACCCGCTGTCCCTGCACCTGCGCTCGGCGCTGTCCCGGCGCCGCCGCCTCGCCGCGGCCGTTCTCGTCAGTCTCGCCCTGGGCCTGGTCGTCCTCCGGCTCGGCCCGCCCCGGACCGGCACCGTGCCGGTCGTGACCGCCGCCGAGGCCCTGCCGGCGGGCACGGTGCTGGGACCGGAGCAGCTCGCGGTGGCCGCCTATCCGCCCGGACTGGTGCCCCAGGGCGCCGTCGCCGACCCGGCCGAGCTGGCCGGGCGCACCCTGGCTGGGGCCGCCGTCGCCGGCCAGCCGCTGACCGGCGCCGCCGTCGTCGGCCCCGGGCTGCTCACCGGCCGTCCCGCCGGGGCCACCGCGGTGACGCTGCGCATCGACGACCCGGCGGTCCTGCAGCACGTGCGCGCCGGGGACCACGTGGACGTCGTCGGTCTCTCCGACGACCTCTCCGGCGGCGAGCTCTCCGGCGGCGACCGCTCCGGCGAGCGGCGGATCCTGGGCCGTGCCCTGCCCGTGCTGTGGGTGCCCTCCCCCGCCTCCGGGGCGGACGGCGGGCTGCTCGCCGCCCCGCCCGGCGAGGAGGCGGGCCTGCTGGTGGTGGGGGCCCCGCACGAGGACGCGGCCCGGCTGGCCGGTGCCGGGCCCAGCACCGTGGTGCTCGTGCCCGCGCCCGTCAGCCCCAGTGCGGAGGCCGTTGGGCCCTGAGCCAGTCCTCGTGCGCCTCGTCCACGGGCTCGTCCCCGGTCCCGGGGGCCGGGCCGGCGAGGCCGGCCAGGCGCGGCTCCGCCCCGGAGAACGTGCCGCCGGTCGCCCGCCGGGGCCGGCGCCGCGTCGGCGTCCGGTCCCGGGCGGGCCGCTCCTGGGCGGGCCGCTCCGGGGCGGGCCGGTCCTGGGCGGGATCGGCCGGGACCGGGGTCTCCGGCTCACCGGGCACGGGGATCCTGCCCTGGACCGGTGGGCAGGCCGAGGTAGCGCCGGATCAGCTCGGCCACCGTGTCGGGGTCGGTGAAGACCTCGATCGTCCACAGGGTGAGGTAGTTCCAGCCGGTGCGCTCGAGCTGCTGCGGCCGCAGCCGCGAGCGCTCCCGCACGGACAGCGCCGCGGCCTCGGCGGAGCCGTCGGACTGCCCGGCCACGGGGATGCGCAGCGGACGGCCCTCGGCGCGGGTCCGGCCGTCGAGCACGGCCCCGGCCGACATCGACTCGGTGTCCGCCCAGGCCACGAGGTCCACGACCCCGGCGTGGTGCAGCCGCACCGACGCCCCGCGCTCCGCGAGCCGGCGGGGGAGGTCCAGGCCGGCGCCGAGGTGCATGGCGAGCACGCGGGCGAAGTCCCGGGCGCCGTGCTGGAGCCCCTTGGCCTCGACCTCCTCCGGGTGCAGCGAGGTCACGATCCGGGTGGTGTGCCGGGCCCGGGTCATGGCCAGCACGAACGCCTGCCTCCCGTGCCGCTCGGACAGCGCGCCGAGGTACGGCACGGTGCGGCCGTTGGCCGTCTTGCCGAAGCCCAGGGAGAAGATCACGGTGTCCCGGACGATGCCCGCCGCACGGTGCAGGTCGACCACCCGGAAGGACTCGGGCCCCGGGGCGAAGAACGCCGCGGTGGCCGGCTCCTCCCGCATCCGCCGCCGGACGGCCTCGGCGATCCGGGCGGCGTGCACCGCGCTGGCCGTCACCACGGCCAGGGAGCGGCGCGGGTGGCCGGCGGCGTGCTCGAACACCAGCTCCACGACCCGGCGGACCTCGGCGGCGGGCGCCTGGATGCCCTCGATCCCGGCGGTCAGGGCGCCCACGCCGTCGGGGACGTACTCCACGGAGAGCGCCGGCGCGGTGCCGGTGACGGACTCGCCGTGCGGCAGCCGGCGCAGCCGCCCGCCGTAGAACTGCTCGTCGAGGTAGTGGAAGACCCGCTCGTCCATCGACCGGTGGACGGTCCGCAGCGTCCGCTCCGGCACCACGCGGGAGAGGGCGTCGAAGGCGCTGTCCACCTCGACCACGGGATGGGCGCCCGGGGCCGGCGCCGCGGTGGGCGCCACGGTGAAGGGCTGGGGCCGGCCCAGGTGCGGGTCGCCGAACGCGATGACCTGCCGGCAGCGGGTCAGCGCCGGCAGCACCGCCGCGAGCGGGGAGCTCTCGGCGTCGAGCACCACCACGGCGTCGAAGTCGTGCTCCTCGGGCAGCGCCGCCGAGAGGACGAGCGGGCTGGCCGTCCACACGGGCACCAGCGAGCCGATCAGCTCGCCGGCGGAGGCGCTGACCTCCTCCAGCGGGGCGGCGCCGGCGCGCAGCATCCGGCGCAGGGCGGCGCCGGCGCGCGGGGACCGCCGCACGGTGCGCTGCCAGCGGTCGGCGAGCTCCCACAGCAGCCGGCCGGCGCCGGAGGCGATGTGCGCGGCGTCGGCGCGCCGGAACGTGGACTCCACCGTGCGCAGGGTGTGCCCCTCGGGCATCGCCAGGAAGTCGTCGCCGGTGATCATGGCCTCCAGAGTGGACTGCCACCAGGCCAGGTCGAACTCCCCGGGCACCTGCTCGGGCGGCACGGTGCGCCGCACCAGGTCGTCCACGAGCTCGCCGAGGCCCTGGCCGCGCAGCTCGTCGAGCAGGACCGTGCGCTCGGGCAGCATCTCGAGGTTGTCCTCGTCGTTGATGAGCCCGTCCAGGGTCTCGCGCAGGCGGTCGATCGGCCGGGCGAGCAGGTCCTCGCCGGCCGGGGCGCCCTCGAGCGCGATCGCCAGGCCCTCCAGGTCCTCCACGAACCGGGCGTGCACGGCCGCGAGCTCCTCCACCCGCTCGGAGACCACGGGGTGCTTCGACGACGTGGCCCACTCCTGCCACCGCTCCCTCTGCGACTGCACCCGCACGAGGGCGCTGTGCAGGTCGGACAGGTGGACGCCGTGCCGGATGTACTCCTTGGCGGCCTTGCGCAGCCGCGAGCGCTGCAGGCCGGTCATCTCGATCCCGTGCTCGCGCCGCCAGGCGGAGCCGGCGGTGGCGGCGACCAGGTCCGTGACCGGCCGGTCGTAGATGTCCGGGGTGAACCGGGTCAGGGAGTCCTGGACCTCCTGGAGCAGGCGCAGCTGCCGCCCCCACTCCGGGACGGTCGTGCCGCCGCGCAGTCCGCTGGTGGCCAGGACGTGGCGCATCCCGGTCTCCAGGGTGGTCAGCTCGAGCAGCAGGGACTGGGCGAGGCGGTGGGCCTGGCGGGACTCGTCCTCGTTGACCAGCCGCGCCCCGCTCCACGGCCCGGCCAGGATCCCGGCGTCGAAAGCTCCGAGCTCGGCGGCGCGCCCGAGGCGGGCCACCACGGCGTCCCGGTCCGCGACGGCGTCGAGCACCGAGCGCGGGAAGCGCACCGCGGTGGCCGGGGCCGGGCGGCGGGAGGTCAGCTCGGCGAGGGCCTGCACCGCCCGGTACGGGGAGACGGACCAGCGCGGGCGCACGGTGTGCAGGGACCGCACGTGCTCGGCCAGCTGGTCGCGGCTGGTGCGCAGCGTCTCGTGCAGCTCGGCGAGGTCGGGGCGCTCGGCGCGCTCGTTGCGGGCGACCGCGCGGATGAGCTGCTGGGCCACGTCGGCGTCGCTGAGCTGGGAGGACAGCGGCAGCACCGCGGTGCCCAGCCCGAGCCCGTCCATCCGGCGCCCGAAGGCCGCCAGCGTGGTGCGCCGCTCCCCCAGCACCAGGACGGTGCGCCCGGCGGCCACGAGGGTGCCCACGGTGTTCACGGCGGTGTCGAGCTGGCCCGTGCCGGGTGCGGCGGTGACCACGAAGGAGTGCCCCTGCGCCGCGAGGTCCAGGACCTCCTGCTGGGGGCCGTCGGCGTCGAGCAGCAGCAGCTCGCCGGCGGGGTCGCGTTCGTCCAGCGGGGGCGCGTCGTGGGAGATCTCCTGCACCTGGGGGATGCGCCCCACGGTGGCGGCCTTGAGCCGGGCGAGGTCGCGCACCACCGCGGTGCGGGCCACGACCGACAGGTCGGCGGGACGGTCGTGCAGGTCCGCGAACGTGGAGACGAGCAGCTTGTGCTCCACGTGCATCCCCGGCACCGCCCCGGCCAGGGTGCGCAGGGTCTCCAGGGCCGGGGCCGGGTCGAGCCGGCGGGTGCCGTAGGCGAGCCGGGCCAGCTCCCCGGAGGTGAGGTCCACGCCGTGGTCGGCGGCCAGCCGGCGGACCATCGCGGGGTTGAGCCGGGCGGGGCCCACGAGCTGCAGCTCGAAGTCGTCGAGCTCGGGGCGCGGCCTGAGCGTGAGCGGGGCGAGCAGCACCGGGGCGATCCAGCGCCGCTGGCCCGCCCCGGTCGGGTCCGAGCCCTTGGGGCGGGCGAGCCAGGAGGCGGTGCCGGCGGCGAGGTACGCGGCGTCGAGCCCGTGGTTGACCGACAGCTCGTGGATCTTGGTGCGCAGGGAGCGCGCGGCCCGCACGGCCAGACCGTAGGCCTGGGGGTCGTGCACGATCGTGGACAGGCGGGTGGGCCGGCCCATGAGCAGCTGCGCCTGGCCCGAGGAGTTCGCCTCGGTCAGGTCGATGCAGACGTTGTCGACCTGGTTGAAGTCCAGCAGGGTGTCCGGCCCGGTGTAGGCGTCCATCTGCCGGGTCCACGGCTGCAGCGAGACGCGCTCGGGCGGCGTCCCGGGGGTGTCCGACGTCTGGGGGGTGCGGTCGGATGCGATCGACATGGTTCTCCTCCTGCGCCGCGGCCCGGGGGCCGGGCGCGCACGGGCCGGGTGGTCCGCGCGGACCACCCGACCCCGGCTGCTCGTGTCTCGCCCGTGCGGGGGCGGCTCCTGCGGGGCTGCCCCCGCACGACGGCTACTCCCGCTGGATGCCTACTCCCACTCGATGGTGCCCGGGGGCTTGGACGTGACGTCCAGCACCACCCGGTTGACCTCTTCGACCTCGTTGGTGATCCGGTTGGAGACGCGGGCCAGCAGGTCGTAGGGCAGGCGCGACCAGTCGGCGGTCATGGCGTCCTCGCTGGAGACCGGGCGCAGCACGATCGGGTGCCCGTAGGTGCGGCCGTCGCCCTGCACGCCCACCGAGCGCACGTCGGCCAGGAGCACGACCGGCATCTGCCAGACCTCGTCGTCGAGCCCGGCGCGGGTGAGCTCCTCGCGGGCGATGGCGTCCGCCCGGCGCAGCACCGCGAGGTTGGCCTCGGTGACCTCCCCGATGATCCGGATGCCCAGGCCGGGGCCGGGGAAGGGCTGGCGGCCCACGATCTCGTGGGGCAGGCCCAGCTCCCGGCCCACGGCCCGCACCTCGTCCTTGAACAGGGTGCGCAGCGGCTCCACGAGCTCGAACTGCAGGTCCTCCGGCAGCCCGCCCACGTTGTGGTGGCTCTTGATGTTGGCGGCGCCCTCCCCGCCGCCGGACTCGACGACGTCGGGGTAGAGGGTGCCCTGGACGAGGAAGCGCACGGGCTCCCCCTCCTGGGCGGCGGTGCGGGCGACGGCCTCCGCGGCGGCCTCGAAGGAGCGGATGAACTCCCGGCCGATGATCTTGCGCTTCTGCTCCGGGTCGGTGACGCCGGCGAGGGCGCCGAGGAAGCGCTCCTTCTCCTCGGCCACGTACAGGTTGACGCCGGTGGCGGCGACGAAGTCCTTCTCGACCTGCTCGGCCTCGCCCTCCCGGAGCAGGCCGTGGTCCACGAACACGCAGGTGAGCTGGTCGCCCACGGCCCGCTGGACCAGGGCGGCGGCCACGGCGGAGTCCACGCCGCCGGAGAGCCCGCAGATCACGGAGGCGGAGCCGACCTGCTCGCGGATCCGTTGGACGTGCTCCTCGATGATGTTGCCGGTGGACCAGGTCGGCTCCACGCGCGCGCCGTCGAACAGGAAGTGCTCCAGCACCTTCTGCCCGTGCACGGAGTGCTTGACCTCGGGGTGCCACTGCACCCCGTACAGGCGGCGGGTGTCGTCGGCGAACGCGGCCACCGGGGTGGTCTCGGTGGAGGCGAGGACCTCGAACCCGGCGGGCGCCTCGACCACGGAGTCGCCGTGGCTCATCCACACGGTCTGGGTGCCGGGCGAGCCCTCGAGGATGGAGGCGCCGGGGCCGCCCACGGCGGTCGCGGTGGTCGCGCCGTACTCGCGGGCCCCGGTGTGCGCGACCGTGCCCCCGAGGGCCTGGGCCATGGCCTGGAAGCCGTAGCAGATGCCGAAGACGGGCACGCCGGCCTCGAAGAGGGCGGGGTCCTGCTGCGGGGCGTCCTCGGCGTAGACGGAGGACGGGCCGCCCGAGAGGATGATCGCCGCCGGCTGCTTGGCGAGGATCTGCTCGGTGGACCAGGTGTGCGGGACGATCTCGGAATAGACGTTGGCCTCGCGGACCCGGCGGGCGATCAGCTGCGCGTACTGCGCGCCGTAGTCGACCACCAGGACCGGGCGCTGCTCCAGCTCGGTACGGGTCTCAGGTGTTTCGGTCACGCCCTCCATCCTAGGCCAGGCGCGGGAGAGGCTCAGTACCGCTTGGCGGCCTTCGGGTTGGCGCGCAGCTCCGCGGTGGTCGAGGCGTGGATCTTGCGCTCCACCACGAAGGACAGGAACGGCACGACGCCGCCGAGGGCCATGACCACCAGCTGGGGGAAGGGCCAGCGCATCAGCGTCCAGACCCGGAAGCAGGAGACGAGGTAGACCACGTAGAACCAGCCGTGCACGATGAGGATCCACGTGGAGATGTTGACCCCGCCGGCGAGGTTCTCCAGCTCCAGGTCCTGCCAGCCCAGGGCCACCGTCTGCCCCGTGAGCTTGTCCGTGCCCCCGGCGATCAGATCGTAGCCCAGCCCGTAGCGGGTGATCATCTCGGCCACGAGCAGCAGCAGGAACGTGCCGGAGATCCAGGCGCAGACCATGTAGAAGGTCAGCGCCCCCCGGATCTGGGCCTCGGTGCCGCCGAAGCGCCGGCGCGGCTGCAGGGCCGTCCGGCGCGGGACCCGGCCGGGACCGCCGGTCGCGGGCCGGGCGTCCTGCGGGAGCGAGACCCGCACCCCGTCGGTGCGCTCCTTCGGGGAGGGGGTCGGCTGGGTGGGTTCAGTCATGGTGGGCTCCGGTCCTGTCCTGGGTCCTGTCGTGGGCGCCCGCTCCGCGGGCCCGGTCGCCGGGCTGCTCGCCGGGCTGGTCACGGGGCTGGTCGCCGGGCTGGTCGTCGAACCAGTAGTACTCCCCCGCCTCGGGGTCGTAGTAGTAGTAGCGCCCGCTCGCCTCGTCGAGGTAGTACTCGCCCTCGAAGTAGAAGTACTCCTCGGGGTGCTGCTCGCGCAGCCACTCGTCGCGCACGAACCGCCACCAGATGTAGAGGGCGAAGCCGGCGAAGACCACCCACTCGACCGCGTAGAAGAGGTTGAGCAGGTTCACGGACTCGTCCGTGGGCTGCTGGTCGATCTCCAGCTCGGACAGCCGCGGGCTCAGCAGCGCCGGGTCCGCGACGAGCGTCCCGTCCTCGCGGAGCTGGAAGGGCGCGGAGGCCGGGTTCTCGGCGAAGGCCGCCACGAACCCGGCGTAGAGCGGGGCGTCCCAGAGGTTGGTGAGCTGGGCCGGGGACACCGTGCCCACCTGGCCGTCCGGCAGGTCCTCGCCGGGCACCGGGCCCTCGGCGGGCAGGTAGCGGCCGACGACGCCGACCCGGCCCTCGGGCTCCGCCGGCACGGCCGCGGGATCCGCGGTCCAGCCGCGGGCCACGGCCACGGTGAGCTCGCCGGCGGCGTCCGGCCACCGCCCCGCGCTGTCGGCCACGGTCAGCGCCGAGACGACCCAGTACCCCTCGGTCCCGTCCTGCAGCCGCCCGGGGACCAGGAGCGTGGAGCCGTCCCGGTAGTCCCCGGTGACCGTGACCAGCTGGTCGGCCTGCGCCGCGGTGACGGGAGCCCCGGCCTCGGCGGCCTCGGCGAGCGGGACGGCCACGTCCTTGGCGGGGTCCTCCACCGTGCGGGCCCGCTCGCTGGACTCCAGCTGCCACTGGCTGAGCAGCACGAAGCCCACGGCCAGCCCGAGGCTCACGAGCAGCGTGAGGATCGATCGGGGGCGCAGGGCGGTCGTGAGCACCCGTCAAGGCTAGTGCGCCTTCCTGGACGTTCGCCAATTCCGGCCCGCCCGCACGGGACGACGGCGCCGGCCCCCGTGCCGGGGTCCGCGGGGACCCCGGCACGGGCGGGGCTCAGCCGCGGATGACCACCTCGGCGCGCTGGAACTCCTTGAGCTCCAGGTACCCGGTGGTGGCCATCGACCGGCGCAGCGCGCCCACGAGGTTGGAGGTGCCGTCCACGTGCCGGGAGGGGCCGAAGAGGACCTCCTGCAGCGGCCCGACCGTGCCCACCCGGGTGCGCAGTCCGCGCGGGAGCTGCCCGTGGTGGGCCTCCGCGCCCCAGTGCCAGCCCTGCCCGGGGGCCTCGGCCGTGCGGGCCAGGGCGGTGCCCAGCATCACGGCGTCGGCGCCCATCGCGAGGGCCTTGACGATGTCCCCGGAGACCCCCACGCCGCCGTCGGCGATGACGTGGACGTAGCGGCCGCCGGACTCGTCGAGGTAGTCCCGGCGGGCGGCGGCGACGTCGGAGATCGCCGTGGCCATGGCCGCGTGGATGCCCAGGGTGTTCTGGATCCGCATGGACGCGCCGCCGCCGAAGCCCACGAGCACCCCTGCCGCGCCGGTGCGCATGAGGTGCAGGGCGGGGGTGTAGCCGGCCGCGCCGCCCACGATGACCGGGACGTCGAGGTCGTAGATGAACTTCTTGAGGTCCAGGGGCTCCTGGTTGCGGGAGACGTGCTCCGCGGAGACCGTGGTCCCGCGGATCACGAAGACGTCCACCCCGGCGTCCAGGACCGTCCGGTAGTGCTCCACGGTGCGCTGCGGGGTGAGCGAGCCCGCCACGATCACGCCGGCCTCCCGGATCTGGGCGAGCCGGGCGGTGATCAGCTCGGGCTGCACCGGGGCCTCGTAGAGCTCCTGCATCCGGCGGGTCGCGGCCGGGGCGTCGTCGCCGGAGAGGTCCGCGATCTCGTCGAGCACCGGCTGCGGGTCCTCGTAGCGGGTCCACAGCCCCTCGAGGTCCAGCACGCCCAGTCCCCCGGCGCGGCCGAGGGCGATGGCCGTCTCCGGGGACGTGGCCGAGTCCATCGGGGCGCCCAGGAAGGGGATCGAGAACCGGTAGGCGTCGATCTGCCAGTCCGTGGAGACGTCCCGGGGGTCGCGGGTGCGGCGGGAGGGGACGAGGGCGATCTCGTCGAGGGAGAAGGTGCGGCGGGCGCGTTTGGACCGGCCGATCTCGATGTCGTAGCTCATGGTGTCCTTTCCGGAGGGTGCAGCGGACCGCCGCTCAGCGCTGGTAGTTGGGTGCTTCGACGGTCATGGTGATGTCGTGCGGGTGGGACTCCTTGAGCCCGGCGGGGGTGATGCGCACGAACCGGCCCTTGTGCTTGAGCTCCTCCAGGCTGTGGGCGCCCACGTAGAACATGGTCTGGCGCAGGCCGCCGTCGAGCTGGTGCACCACGGCCGAGAGCGGGCCCCGGTAGGGCACCTGGCCCTCGATGCCCTCGGGGATGAGCTTCTCGTCGCTGGAGACGTCGGCCTGGAAGTAGCGGTCCTTCGAGTAGGAGGTCTTCTTGCCGCGGGACTGCATGGCCCCCAGCGAGCCCATCCCCCGGTAGGTCTTGAACTGCTTGCCGTTGACGAAGATCAGCTCGCCCGGGGACTCGTCGCAGCCGGCGAGCAGGGAGCCGACCATGACGGAGTCCGCGCCGGCCACGAGGGCCTTGCCGATGTCGCCGGAGTACTGCAGGCCGCCGTCGGCGATCAGGGGCACGCCCGCCGGGATCGCGGCCTTGGCCGCCTCGTTGACGGCGGTGACCTGGGGCACGCCCACGCCGGCGATGATGCGGGTCGTGCAGATCGAGCCGGGGCCCACGCCGACCTTCACGGCGTCCGCGCCGGCGTCGACGATGGCCTGCGCGCCGTGCCGGGTGGCGGCCTGGCCGCCGATCACGTCCACGTGGGCGGCGGCGGGCTCCGCCTTGAGCCGGGCGACCATCTCGAGCACGCCCTGGGAGTGGCCGTTGGCGGTGTCGATGAACAGCGCGTCCACCCCGGCCTCCACGAGGGCCATGGCGCGCTCGAAGCCGTCGCCGAAGAAGCCGACGGCGGCGCCGACGCGCAGGCGTCCCTCGTCGTCCTTCGTGGCGTACGGGTACTGCTCGGCCTTGGTGAAGTCCTTGATGGTGATCAGCCCGGTGAGCCGGCCGGCGTCGTCGACCAGCGGGAGCTTCTCGATCTTGTTCGAGGCCAGCAGGGCGTGGGCGTCGTCCTTGGCCATCCCCACCTTGCCGGTGATCAGGGGCATGGGCGTCATGATCTCGTGCACCCGGCGCTTCGGGAAGTCGCTCTCCGGCAGGTAGCGGGTGTCCCGGTTGGTGATGATGCCCAGCAGCTTCTGCTCCGCGTCCACGACCGGCAGCCCGGAGACCCGGTAGTAGCCGCAGAGCCGGTCGAGCTCCTCGAGGGTCGCGTCCGGGGAGATGGTCACGGGGTCGGTGATCATGCCCGACTCGCTGCGCTTGACCCGGTCCACGTGCTCCGCCTGGTCCTCGATCGAGAGGTTGCGGTGGATCACGCCCAGGCCGCCCTGGCGGGCCATCGCGATGGCCATCGGGGACTCGGTGACGGTGTCCATGGCGGCGGACAGCAGCGGCACCTCCAGGGTGATGCGCCGGGACAGCCGGGTGCGCGTCGAGGCCTCCGACGGGATGACGTCCGTGTTGCCGGGCAGCAGCAGGACGTCGTCGTAGGTCAGCCCGGTGAACCCGAACGGGTCCTCGGACAGGGCGGTGGGGACGGCGGTATCCGACACGGTGGGGCCTTTCAGCTTCGAGGGAGTCCCGTCCATTCTACGGGCCTGCCGCCGCGCCGGACCGGCCGGCGGCCGGGCTGTGCCCGGTCTCACGGTGCCGGGCGGGGAGCGACGCCGTCGGCGGCCAGGGCCTCCCGGACCCGCTCGACGAACATGGGGGCCAGCGTGCGCACGTACTCGACGGTGAGGTGGTTGTTGTCCCAGTAGGTGTACACGTTGCCGACGACCGGTGGGCAGCGTCCGTCCGGGCAGATCAGGTCCCCCATGTCGACCATCGACACCCGGTCCAGCTCGTCGGCCACCGGTGCCAGCGGGCTGTCCGGGCCCAGGATCACGTGGGAGGCGGCGCACTCGGCGGCGTCGGCGCCGTGGTCCACAGCGCACTGGGCGGGGACGAAGTCGAAGCGGGCGTTGTCCCGCAGCCCGATGACCTGGATGCCGCGCTCGGCCAGGCCGCGGATGCGCTGCTCCATCCCGGGGGTGAACTGCTCCTCGTCCTCGTCCGTGCTGCGGGTGCCCTGCAGCAGCACCAGGTCCGGTCCCACGGCCTCGACCACGGGGTCGGTGCCCTCCAGCCAGCGGGCGCAGGCCTCGTGGTCGGCCACCTGCTCCTCGACGGTGGAGTACATGCAGTTGCCGCGGATGTAGGTGACCACCCGCCAGTCGTTGGCCTCGGCCAGCTCCTCGACCGCCGGGATCCACATGTGCACGTGGCTGTTGCCGACGACCAGGAGGGTCGCGGCGGGCTCGGCGTTCGGGACGGTGTCGAAGCACCACTGCTGGTGGCGCTCGGAGATCCCCAGTTCCGCGGGACAGGGCTCGCCCAGCCCGGGCTTCCGGTAGTGGTCCCCGGTGACCACCGGGATGGCCGGTGCGTCCGGGTCGGCCTGGCCGCGGTACCCGGGCAGCAGGACCGCGGCCCCGGGGTTGTTGCGGTCCGCCTCGGCGAGGATCGCGGTGGCCCGGCGGTCCTCGGCGTGCTGCAGGGACAGCACCGGGGCCGCGACCAGGGCCAGGCAGAGCACCACGACCCCGGCCAGCCGCCGCTTGGACTGCTCCGGCCAGGACCAGGCCCTGAGCCGGTCCTCGACGAAGCGGGTGAGCAGCACGGCCAGCAGCACCGACAGCAGCACCAGCAGCACTCCCGACCGGGGTCCGGCCATGGGGCGGTCGCGCAGCACCAGGTAGGTGATCAGCAGCGGCCAGTGCACCAGGTACAGCGCGTAGGAGGCGTCCCCCAGCCGCACCAGCGGCTTCGAGGCCAGGACCCGGTCCAGCCCGAACCGGGACCCGGAGCGCCCGGCCACGATGATCGCCGCCGCCGAGGCCAGCGGCCACAGCGCGATCCACCCCGGGAACGCCCCCTGCACGTCCACCAGCACCCCCACCGAGACCATGCTCACCAGCCCGGCCCAGCCCAGCACCACCCGCACCCTGGGCGAGGGCCGCAGATACGGCAGCGCCAGAGCCAGCAGCGAGCCCAGGGCGAACTCCCACAACCGGGTGCGGGTGTCGAAGTAGGCGAACTCCTGCTGGGCGGCCGTGGAGTGCACCGACCACGCCAGGGAGACGGCGAAGATCGTCCCGAACAGCACCGCCAGCACCGGCACCGGCCGCCACCCCCGCCACCGGCCCAGCAGCCAGGCCACCCCGAAGACCAGCGGCCACACCAGGAACACCTGCCCCTGCACCGACAGCGACCAGAAGTGCTGGAACGGGGAGGCCGTGGAGTGGTCGGCGGCGTAGTAGTCCACCGCGTTCAGCGCCAGCGCCCAGTTCTCCACGTAGAACACCGAGGCCAGCCCCTCGGCCCGCCAGCGTCCGACGTCGTAGGCCGGATAGAGCAGCTCGACGAGCAGCAGGGTGCCGAGCACGGTGAGCGCGGCCAGGGGCAGCAGCCGCTTGAACACGTGCAGCCAGTAGCGCCCGATCGCCAGCGGCCGGCCCGACTCCAGCTTGCGCACGAAGGACAGGGTGAGGAAGAACGCCGAGATCAGCAGGAACACGTCCACCCCGCCGGAGACCCGCCCGAGGAACACGTGGTAGAGCACCACCAGCAGCACCGCCACGAACCGCAGCCCCTGCACCTCCGGGCGGAAGCCGGAGTACCGGGCCACCCGCCGGGCCGTGGCCGGGTCGCCGGCGCCGGGCGCCCCCGCGGCCGAGGCCGACGAGGGCCCGTCGGCGGGCCGCGGGGCACCGGTGCGCACCGTGCTCACGAGACGGCCCCGGATCCGGCGGCCCCGAGGAGCCGCTCCTCGAGGGCGGGGGCCATGGTCCGCGCGTAGGTCCAGGTCAGGTGGTGCGGGTCGAAGAAGACGAAGGCGTTGCCCACCACGGGCCGGCACAGGCCCTCGGGGCAGATCAGGTCCGTGAGGTCCAGGGAGGTGAACCCGGGGCGGTCGCGGAGGGCGTCGGCGGGATTCACCGGGGCCAGCACCTGTGCCACGGGGACCTGGCACCGGGCCGCGTCCTCGCCGTGGGTCTGCGCGCACTCGTAGGGGTTGAAGTCGAAGCGGGGGTTGTCGCGGAAGCCGACGACCTCGATCCCCTGGCCGGTCAGGCGGTCGACCAGCTCCGGGAAGCCTCCGACCATGGCCTCCGCGGATCCGTCCATCCGGGCCGCGTAGGTCGACGTCGTCAGGACCATGTCCGGGTCGAGGCGCTCCACGTAGTCGAGGGCCGCCTCGTTGCCCTCGTGGCACGCGTCGCCCTCCGGCCGGACGGCGAAGGCGCAGCCGGGCTGCAGGACGGCGACGAGCTGCCAGCCGCGCTCCTCCGCCAGGGGGATCACCGCGCCCATGAACTGCTCCATGTGGGAGTTGCCGACCACCAGGACGGTGCGCTCGGGGTCCGGCAGGGCCGGGGTCTGGCGGCAGTGCTGCTCGAGCAGCTCCTGCTCCGGGGCGAAGCGCCCCGAGCAGGGCTCGGGCAGCCCCACCCACTCCTCCTGCAGCGCGGAGGCCAGCGGCAGCGTGGGCGCCTCCGGGTCGCCGCGGAACTCGAAGCCCGGCTGCAGCACGGCCGCCCCGGGGCTGTTGCGGGCGGCCTCCTCCGCGAGCAGCGCGGCGCGCCGGGCGTCGGCCTGCTGCCAGGCCAGCACCGGGACGGCCACCAGGGCCAGGCTCACCGCCACCGACACCGCCAGCCGCCGCTTGGTGCGCTCCGGCCACGCCCAGCGCTGGAACGGGCGCTCCACCAGGGCCGTGGCGAGCACCGCCAGCACCAGGGAGACGAGGATGATGACCACGCCCGACCGCGGCCCGGCCACCGGCCGGTCCCGGAGCACCAGGTAGGTGATCAGCAGCGGCCAGTGCACCAGGTACAGCGCGTAGGAGGCGTCCCCCAGCCGCACCAGCGGCTTCGACGCCAGGACCCGGTCCAGCCCGAAGGGGGACCCCGACCGGCCGGCCACGATGATCGCCGCCGCCGAGAGCAGCGGCCACAGCGCGATCCACCCCGGGAACGCCCCCTGCACGTCGATGAGCACCCCGACCGAGACCATGCTCAGCATCCCGGCCCAGCCCAGGGCCACGCGCGCCGCCCGGGGCGGGCGCAGGTAGGGCACCGCCAGGGCCAGCAGCGAGCCCAGGGCGAACTCCCACAGCCGGGCGCGGGTGTCGAAGTAGGCGAAGGCCTGCTGGGCGGCGGTGCTGTGCACCGACCACGCCAGCGAGACCACGAACACGGCGCCGAACAGCACCGCCAGCACCGGCACCGGCCGCCACCCCCGCCACCGGCCCAGCAGCCAGGCCGCGGCGAAGACCAGCGGCCACAGCAGGAACACCTGCCCCTGCACCGACAGCGACCAGAAGTGCTGGAACGGGGAGGCGGTGGAGTCGTCGGCGGCGTAGTAGTCGACCTCGGCCCGGGCCAGGGCCCAGTTCTCCACGTAGAACACCGAGGCCAGCGCCTCGGTGCGGATCCGGTCGATCCGCGCCTCCGGGTAGAACAGCCACGCGAGCACGAGGGTGCCCAGGACGGTGAGCACGGCCAGGGGCAGCAGCCGCTTGAACACGTGCAGCCAGTAGCGGCCCAGGGCCAGCGGCTGGCCGGCCTCGAGCTTGCGCACGAAGGACAGGGTGAGGAAGAACGCCGAGATCAGCAGGAAGATGTCCACCCCGCCGGAGACCCGGTCGAGGAAGACGTGGTAGAGCACCACCAGCAGCACCGCCACGAAGCGCAGCCCCTGCACCTCCGGGCGGAACCCCGCGTAGCGGGCCACCCGCCGGGCGGTGACCGTGTCGGCCGGGGCCGGGACGCCCTGCTCGCGAAGGCTGGTCATGGGCATCTCCTGGGAACACCGTGCCGCCGAGGGGCGCGGGCAGTGGTCGGATGGGACCCCCGCACTCTACCGGAGGCGGCCGGGCACGGGCGGCAACGGCCGACGGACCCGCCCCGCGCGGGCGGGACGGGTCCGTCGGACGGGCGGCGCGGGTCAGTGCTGGTGGCCGTGCCCCGCGTCCTCGGCGGGCTTGTCCACCACGAGGGTCTCCGTGGTGAGCACGAGCGCCGCGATGGAGGCGGCGTTCTGCAGCGCCGAGCGGGTGACCTTGACCGGGTCGATGATGCCGGCGGCGACCATGTCGACGTACTCGCCGGCGGCGGCGTCGTAGCCGTGGCCGGGCTCCAGGTCGGCCACGCGGGAGGCGACCACGGCCCCGTCCTGGCCGGCGTTCTGCGCGATCCAGTACAGCGGCTGGCGCAGCGCGCGGCGGACGATGCCGAGCGCGGTCGCCGCGTCGCCGGTGAGCCCGAGGTCGGACTCGTCGAGGACCTTGGCCGCGTGCACCAGGGCGGTGCCGCCGCCGGAGACGATGCCCTGCTCGAGCGCCGCGCGGGTCGAGGACACGGCGTCCTCGATGCGGTGCTTGCGCTCCTTGGCCTCGACCTCGGTGGCCGCGCCGACCTTGATCACGGAGACGCCGCCGGCGAGGCGGGCGAGCCGCTCCTGGAGCTTCTCGCGGTCCCACTCGGAGTCGGTGCGCTCCACCTCGGCGCGGATCGTGGCGACGCGCTCCTGGATCTGCTCCGGGGTCCCGCCGCCGTCGACCACCGTGGTGGTGTTCTTGGTGACCGTGACGCGGCGGGCCGTGCCCAGCTGCTCCAGGGTCACCTGGTCGAGGCTGATGCCGAGCTCGGAGGTGATGAACTCGCCGCCGGTGAGCACCGCGAGGTCCTGCAGGATCGCCTTGCGGCGGTCGCCGAACCCGGGGGCCTTGAGCGCCACGACGTCGAGCGTGCCGCGCAGCTTGTTGACCACCAGGGTGGACAGGGCCTCACCCTCGACGTCCTCCGCGATGATGGTCAGCGGCTTCTTGGCCTGCAGGACCTTCTCCAGCACCGGCATGAGCTCCTGCACGGAGGAGATCTTGCCCTGGTACAGCAGCACCAGGGAGTTCTCCATGACCGCTTCCTGGCGCTCGGCGTCGGTCACGAAGGACGGGGACAGGTAGCCCTTGTCGAACTGCATGCCCTCGGTGACCTCGAGCTCCACCTCGGTGCTGGAGCCGTCCTCGACGGTGATGACGCCGTCCTTGCCGACCGTCTCGAAGGCCTGGGCGATGAGCTCCCCGATGGCGGGGTCCTGCGCGGAGATGGTCGCCACGTGGGCGACGTTGACGCCCTCGACCGGGCGGGCGTTGTCCAGCAGGCGCTGCGCGACGGCCTCGACGGCCTTCTCGATGCCGCGCTTGAGGCTCAGCGGGTCCGCCCCGGCGGCCACGTTGCGCAGGCCCTCCTTGACGAGCGCCTGGGCGAGCACGGTGGCGGTGGTGGTGCCGTCGCCGGCGACGTCGTTGGTCTTGGTCGCCACCTCCTTGGCGAGCTGCGCGCCGAGGTTCTCGTAGGGCTCGTCGAGCTCGACCTCCCGGGCGATGGTCACGCCGTCGTTGGTGATCGTGGGGGCGCCCCACTTCTTGTCGAGCACCACGTTGCGCCCGCGGGGGCCGAGGGTGACCTTGACGGTGTCGGCGAGCTTGTTGACGCCGTTCTCGAGGGACTTGCGGGCGGCATCGTCGAATGCCAGCTGCTTGGCCATGAGCGAAGAGCTCCTTCTGGGTGGCTGGTGGTCCAGCGGGGTTCGGGAATCGGGGACGACGAAGGGTGCCCGCCGCGGGCCCGCCGGGGAAGCGGGGCGCGCGGCGGGCACCCTTCGTCAGGACTGCGCGGTCTGCGCGGGGTCTACTTCTCGACGACGGCGAGGACGTCGCGGGCCGGGAGCACCAGGTACTCCTCGCCGTTGTACTTGACCTCGGTCCCGCCGTACTTGGAGAAGATCACGACGTCGCCCTCCTTGACGTCGACCGGGATGCGGTTGCCGGAGTCGTCGACACGGCCGGGGCCCACGGCCAGGACCTTGCCCTCCTGGGGCTTCTCCTTGGCGGTGTCCGGGATGACGAGGCCGGAAGCGGTGGTCTGCTCAGCGGCGAGCGGCTGAACGACGATGCGATCCTCGAGGGGCTTGATGGAGACCGACACGATCTCTCCTTCTCTGTAGGCGTGGAAAGCGGTGGGCGACCGCGGGCAGGGCCCGCCGTCGTGCTTCGGGCCGGTTGGCGCACCAACCGTCGTCGCGGTGCCGATCGATCGCCTGGCCCTTAGCACCCTCACCCGGAGAGTGCCAAGGCCGACTATAGGAGTCGCCTAGCAGTCGGTCAAGGCGAGTGCCAGCGCGGCGGAGCGGCCGATCCGCGTGCGGCCGAATTAGGGCACGCCGGTATTGCCCAATGATTTGCCTCCCCCGCCCGCGCCCTCTAGGTTGAGCGGTAAGGCAAGCCTTACCTCGGCCGAGAACCGGTGCCGCCCCCGACGTCCCGTGCACCCGCACCGGGGCGTCGCCCCGTGCGGAGCCCCGCCGTGCGCCCCGCCGGGGGCGGCGCGACGGGGCTCCGCAGCCGAATCCGCGCACGAAGGAACACCATGAACCGCACCCAGTACCCGGCCGCCCTCCTGGCCGCCGTCAGCGCCCTCGCCCTCACCGCCTGCGGTGGAGCACAGGGCAGCGAGACCGCGTCCACGGAGTCCTCCGCCGCCTCCACGGCCACGGCCGCGGTCGAGGTCGAGGACAACCACGGCACGCAGACCGTCGCCGCCCCGCCGTCCACCGTGGTCGCCACCGACAACCGCACCTTCGAGACGCTGGCCGACTGGGACGTCCGGCTGGCGGCCGCCCCGCGCGCCCTCATGCCGGACACCATCGCCTACGCCGACGACGAGTCCGTCACCGACATCGGCAACCACCGCGAGCCCGACCTCGAGGCCGTCGTCGCGGCGGACCCCGACCTCATCGTCAACGGTCAGCGCTTCGCGGACTACCGCGAGGACTTCGCCGACCTCGTGCCGGACGCCACCGTCGTGGAGCTCGACCCGCGGGAGGACCAGCCCCTCGACGAGGAGCTGAAGCGGCAGACCTCGGTGCTGGGCGAGATCTTCGACCGCACCGCGGAGGCCGAGGAGATCAACGGCGCCTTCGACGAGGCGATGCAGCGCGTCGTCGAGGGGTACCGGCCCGGCGACACGGTCATGGCGGTCACCGTCTCCGGCGGCGAGATCGGCTACGTCGCCCCGGGTGTGGGCCGGACCCTGGGCCCGCTGTTCGAGATCTTCGACTTCGCACCGGCCCTCGAGGTCGAGGGCGCCAGCGACGACCACCAGGGCGACGACATCTCGGTCGAGGCGATCGCGGACTCGAACCCCGACTGGATCCTGGTGATGGACCGCGACGCGGCGATCGCCGCCGACGACGCGGAGTTCACCCCGGCGCAGGAGGTCCTCGAGAACGCCGAGGCGCTGCAGGACGTCACCGCGGTGCGGGAGGACCACGTGGTCTACATGCCCAAGGACACCTACACCAACGAGGGCATCCAGACCTACACGGAGTTCTTCAACACCCTCGCCGACGCCATGGGCGAGCAGGACTGACCCGTCGTGCGGACGACGGTGGCGGGGCCTGCGACAGCGGGCACCACCACCGTCCCGCGCCGGGCACGAGGCCGGAGGAGAGGCTCCCCCATGACGACGACCACACCGCGACCCCGGAGCCGCACGGGCGGCAAGGGCGCACTGTTCGACCGGAAGCTGCTCGCCGGTGCGCTCGGGGTCCTGGCGCTGCTGGCCGCCTCCCTCCTCACGGGGGTCTACGACGTCTTCGGCGCCGAGGGCGGCGGCGCGATGTTCGCGATCACGCGGATCCCCCGCACCGTCGCCCTGGTGCTCGCCGGTGCGGCCATGGCGATGTCCGGGCTGGTGATGCAGCTGCTCACGCAGAACCGGTTCGTGGAGCCCACCACGACGGGCACCACCGAGTGGGCGGGGCTCGGGCTGCTCGTCGTCACGCTGCTGGTGCCCACCGCGAGCCTCCTCACCCGGATGACCGGGGCCGTGGCGGCGGCCTTCGTCGGGACCATGATCTTCTTCCTCTTCCTGCGCCGGGTGTCCCTGCGCTCCTCCCTCATCGTCCCCATCGTCGGGATCATGCTGGGCGCGGTGGTCGGCTCCGCCTCGACGTTCCTGGCGCTGCAGACCGACATGCTGCAGAACCTGGGGGTCTGGTTCGCCGGCAGCTTCACCTCGGTGCTGCGCGGCCAGTACGAGGTGCTGTGGATCGTGCTGCTGGTCGGCGTCGCGGTCTTCCTCGTGGCGGACCGGCTCACCGTCGCCGGGCTCGGTGAGGACGTCGCCACCAACGTCGGGCTGAACTACCACCGGACCGTCCTGCTCGGCACCGGGCTGATCGCGGTGGCCACCGGCGTCGTGACCGTCGTCGTCGGCAACCTGCCGTTCCTGGGCCTCATCGTCCCCAACATCGTCTCGATGGTCCGCGGCGACGACCTGCGCAGCAACCTGCCGTGGGTGTGCCTGCTGGGCATCGCCATCGTGACGGTGTGCGACCTGATCGGGAGGATCGTCATCATGCCGTTCGAGATCCCGGTGTCGGTGATCCTCGGGATCGTCGGCGCCGTCGTGTTCGTCCACCTGCTCCTGAGGCAGCGTCGACGTGTCTGACGCCGTGCTCGCGACCCCGACCGCCCCGGCGGCACCGCCGGCGCCCGGCGCCCGGCGCGGCACCGGCCCCTTCCCCACGCCGCGGGCCCGGCGGCGGTACTGGACCGTCGTGGCCGTGCTGGCCCTCGCCTCGGCGGGCTTCGCCTTCGGCCTGCTCGCCTGGGACAACCCGATGCCGGTGGGCTCGGACGGCTTCTGGCGGATCGCGGAGCGCCGGGCCACCGGCGTCGTCATCATGGCGGTCGTGGCCTTCTGCCAGGCGATGGCCACCGTGAGCTTCCAGACGGCCACGACCAACCGCATCATCACCCCGTCGATCATGGGCTTCGAGTCCCTCTACGTGGCGATCCAGACCTCCACGGTCTACTTCCTGGGCGCCGCCGGGATCCTCGTCCTGCAGGGCGTGCCGCAGTTCCTCCTGCAGGTCGCCCTCATGGTGGCCCTGTCCCTCGCCCTCTACGGGTGGCTGCTCTCCGGCCGGTACGGGAACCTGCACGTCATGCTGCTCGTGGGCATCATCGTCGGCGGAGGGCTCGGCTCGGTCTCGACGTTCATGCAGCGCCTGCTCTCCCCCAGCGACTTCGACGTGCTCTCCGCCCGGCTGTTCGGCTCCGTGACGAACGCCCACGCCGACTACCTGCCCGTGGCCGTCCCGCTGTGCCTGCTGGCCGGCGGCCTGCTGTGGTCCGGCTCCCGCCGGCTCGACGTGCTCGCCCTCGGGCGGGAGGCCAGCCTGAACCTCGGGGTGCGGCACCGCGCCGAGGTCATGCGCACGCTCTTCCTCGTCTCCGTCCTCATGGCGGTCTCCACCGCGCTGGTGGGCCCGATGACGTTCCTGGGCTTCCTGGTGGCGACCCTCGCCTACCAGTTCGCCGACACGTACGACCACCGCCGGGTCTTCCCGGTGGCGGTCCTCACCGGCTTCCTCGTCCTCACCGGCGCCTACTTCGTGCTCCACCACGTCTTCTACGCCCAGGGCGTGGTCTCGATCATCATCGAGCTCGTCGGCGGCTCCGTCTTCCTCTACGTCATCCTCCGAAAGGGCCGGCTGTGATCACCCTCACCAACGTGCGCAAGGACTACGGGGGCGAGGTCACCATCGGCCCCGTGGACCTGGAGATCCCCTCGGGCGGGATGACCGCCCTGGTCGGCCCCAACGGCGCGGGCAAGTCCACGCTCCTGACCATGATCGGGCGGCTGCTCGGCCTCGACGCCGGCACCATCGACATCGCCGGCTACGACGTGGCCCGCACGAAGTCCAAGGACCTCGCCCGGATCGTGTCCGTCCTGCGCCAGGAGAACCACTACGTCACGCGGCTCACGGTGCGGCAGCTGGTCGGCTTCGGACGGTTCCCGCACAGCCACGGCCGGCTGACCGCGCTGGACGAGGAGGTCGTCAGCACCTACATCGACTTCCTCGGGCTGCGGCCGCTGGAGCACCGCTACCTCGACCAGCTCTCGGGCGGACAGCGCCAGCGCGCCTACGTGGCCATGGTCCTGGCCCAGGAGACCGACCACGTGCTGCTGGACGAGCCCCTGAACAACCTGGACATGCGCCACGCCGTGTCGATGATGCAGCACCTGCGGCGGGCCTGCGACGAGATGGGCCGCACCATCCTCATCGTCCTGCACGACGTCAACTTCGCCAGCCACTACGCCGACCGGATCTGCGCCGTGAAGGACGGCCGGGTCGCCGAGTTCGGCGAGCCGCGGGAGATCATGGACGACGCCGTCCTCAGCCGCGTCTTCGAGACCCCGGTGACCGTCATCGACGGCCCGCGGGGCCGGCTCGCCGCGTTCTACTGACCGCCCGGCGCCCGGGCGCACCGGGCCGGGGCCGGGGCCGGATAGGGTGGCCCCATGCGCGACGAGGCCACCGACATCGCACCCCTGCTCACGGACGAGGGGCGCCGGCTGCTCGCGGAGACCGGCCCCTACGACGCCGACGACGCGCTCGCGGCGGCGACCCGGCTGCGGGCCCGGGGGCACGACGCCGAGCTCGTCGCCGCGGTGCTCACCCAGGCGAGGCTGCGCACGCGGGCGCGCGCCAAGTTCGGGGACTTCGCCGAGCAGATGCTGTTCACCCGGGCCGGCCTCGAGCAGGCCACCCGGCTGCGCGTGGCCGTCCTGCACGCCCGCCGCTTCGCCGACGCCGGGCTCGCCCACGTGGCCGACCTCGGCTGCGGCATCGGCGCCGACGCCCTCGCCCTGGCCTCCCTGGACCGGCGGGTCACCGCGGTGGAGCTGGACGAGACCACGGCGGCCGTGGCCCTGCTCAACCTCCGCCCCTTCCCCGAGGCCACGGTGCTGCACGGGGACGCCGCCTCCCTGGACCTCGACGCGCTCCCCGGCGGGCCGCCGGACGGGGTGTGGCTGGACCCGGCCCGGCGCGAGACGTCGTCGTCCGGGACCCGCCGGATCTTCGACCCCGAGGCGTTCTCCCCGCCGCTGTCCTTCGTCGAGGCGCTCGCCGCGCGGGGGCTGCCCGTGGGCGTGAAGCTGGGCCCCGGCATCCCCCACGAGGCGGTGCCGGCCGGGTGCGAGGCGCAGTGGGTCTCCGACCGCGGGGACGTGGTCGAGGCCGTGCTGTGGTTTAACGCCGTGGCCCGGCCCGGGGTCCGGCGGGCGGCCCTCGTGCTCTCCGAGCACGGGTCCACGGAGCTCACCAGCCCGGAGGACCTCGACCCCGCCCACGCGGACGCGGTGGTGGGCCCGGTGGGGTCGTACCTGTACGAGCCGGACGGCGCGGTGATCCGCGCGGGCCTCGTCACCGACCTCGCCCGCCGGCTGGGCGCGCGGCTGATCCACCCGCGGATCGCCTACCTGAGCTCCGACGAGCTGGTCCGCACGCCGCTGGCCCGCGCCTACCGGGTGCGGGAGGTGCTCCCGCACACCGTCAAGGTGCTCAAGCGGTGGGTGCGGGAGCACGAGGTGGGCACCCTCGAGATCAAGAAGCGGGGCACCGACGTCACCCCCGAGCAGCTGCGCCGCCAGCTCGCGCCGAAGGGACCCGGCCGGGCCACCCTCGTGCTCACCCGCACGGGCCCGGCGTCCGCCCCGGACGGCGGGCCGGGGACCGGGGCCGGCGCCGGGGAGCGGCGCGTCGTGCTCGTCGTCGAAACCGTAGACTGAGGGCTCCGCGGGCGAAAGGGCCCGCACCCGACCGGGCGATCCGGCCCGCACCCCGCGGGCCGACGCGCCCGCAGAGCACGGAGGACCTGCCGCGTGGAGATCTCGTTCGCCCGCTCCGACCAGTCGACGCTGGGCGTCGAGTGGGAAATCGCCCTGGTGGACGGCACCACGGGCGATCTCGTGCCCCGCGGCCGGGAGACGTTCGAGGCGGTCCTGGAGGCCCACCCCGAGTGGGGCACCGACGGCGACCACCCGCAGCTCACCGGGGAGTTCCTGCTCAACACCGTCGAGATGGTCACCGGGGTGTGCCGTGACGTCGCCCACTCCACCGAGCAGCTGGCGGCCATGATGGACGAGATCCGCAGGGTCACCGACCCGCAGGGCCTCGAGATCTTCGCCGCCGGCACCCACCCCTTCGCGCGCTGGCAGGACCAGCAGGTCACCGACAAGCAGCGCTACCACAAGCTGGTGGAGCGGACCCAGTACTGGGGCCGGCAGATGGTCATCTACGGGGTGCACGTGCACGTGGGCCTGGACGCGCGGGCCAAGGCCCTGCCGGTGCTCGACGGGCTGCTGACCTACTACCCGCACCTGCTGGCCCTGTCCTCCAACTCTCCCTTCTGGGCCGGGGAGGACACCGGCTACGCGTCCCAGCGCTCCATGATCTTCCAGCAGCTCTCCACCGCCGGGCTGCCCTACCACTTCCCCTCCTGGGACGCCTACGAGCAGTGCATCGAGGACATGGTCTCCACCGGGATCATCGAGGAGCTCAGCGAGGCGCGCTGGGACGTGCGCCCCGTGCCGCGGCTGGGCACGGACGAGGTGCGGTTCTGCGACGGGCTCTCGACCCTGTGGGAGGTCGGGGCGCTCACCGCCCTCACCCAGTGCCTCGCCGAGTCCCTGTCCCGCGACGTCGAGGCCGGCCGGGAGCCCGCCCGGCTGCGGCCGTGGCACATCCAGGAGAACAAGTGGCGGGCCGCCCGCTACGGCCTGGACGCCGAGGTGATCACCGGCCCGCACAACACCGAGCGGGACCTGCGCGAGGACCTGATCGGCCTGCTCGACCGGCTCGAGCCCGTCGCCGCGCGGCTGGGCTGCGCGCAGGAGCTCTCCGACGTGGAGCGGATCCTGCGGGAGGGCGCCGGCTACCAGCGCCAGCGGGCCGTGGCCCGCGCCCACGGGGGCGACCTGCGCGCCGTCGCCCTCGACATCGTGCGCCGCACCCGCGAGAACGACTGACCGTCCCGTCCGGCCGAGCCCGCGCGGGCTCCCGTCCCCCACAGGTGGCAGACATGACCGAACCGACCCGACCGGGCAGCACCGTGCCGCAGGGCCCCGTCCTGCAGATCGGCGCCCTGCACCCCCTGGTGGAGGACACCCTCACCACCGAGTTCTCGGCGCTGCGCCTGCCCGCGGCACGCCGGGACCGGGAGGAGTTCCTGGACCGGCACGCCGGGGAGGTGCGCGTGGCTGTGTGCTCCGGGCGCACCGGCGTGGACCGGGAGCTCATGGGCCGCCTGCCCCGCCTCGAGGCCGTCGTGCACTTCGGCGTCGGCTACGACGGGACGGACGCCGCCGAGGCCGCCGCGCGCGGGATCCGGATGAGCAACACCCCCGACGTGCTCACCGACGCCGTGGCGGACACCGCGCTGGCCCTCTACCTCGACGTGCTGCGCCGGTTCTCCGCCGCCGACCGCTTCGTGCGCCGCGGGGAGTGGGAGACGACCGGCAACTACCCGCTGACCGTGCACGCCTCCGGCCGCCGCGTCGGGATCCTCGGCCTCGGCCGGATCGGCCGGGCCGTGGCCCACCGCCTCACCGCGCTCGGCTGCGAGATCCACTACCACAACCGGCGGCCGGTCCCCGGCGTCGGGCACCGCTACCACGGCTCCCCCGCGGAGCTCGCCGCGGCCGTCGACGCCCTGGTGGTCGCCGTGCCCGGCGGCCCGGACTCCGCGGCGCTGGTCGACGCCGCGGTCCTGGACGCCCTCGGCCCCCAGGGCTTCCTGGTCAACGTCGCCCGCGGCGCGGTCGTGGACGAGACCGCGCTCGTCGCTGCCCTGGAGGAGGGCCGCCTGGCCGGGGCCGGTCTGGACGTGTACCGCGCCGAGCCGCACGTGCCGGCCGCGCTGCGCCGGCTCGAGAACGTGGTGCTGCTGCCGCACGTGGGCAGCGCCACGGTGCAGACGCGCCGGGCGATGGCCGAGCTGACCCTGCGCAACCTCCGCAGCTGGCTCGCCGACGGCACCCTGGTCACGCCCGTGGCCTGACCGGCCGCCGCCCGGCTCAGACGGAGACGGTGGTGACGGGCAGGGAGGAGTCGGCGGCGAAGCCCAGGCCCGAGGGCTCGCGGCCCTCGGCCACGACCCGGGCCGCGAGGGCCGCGACCATCGCCCCGTTGTCGGTGCACAGGGAGAGCTTCGGGACGACCAGCTCGATCCCGTGCGCGGCGCAGCGCTCGGCGGTGAGTTCCCGCAGCCGCGAGTTGGCGGCCACTCCCCCGCCCAGCAGCAGCGTGCCGAGCCCCTGCTCGGTGCACGCGAGCACCGCCTTGCGCGTGACGACGTCGGCCACGGCTTCCTGGAAGGACGCGGCGACGTCCGCGACCGGCACCGCCCGGCCCTCGGCCTCGTGCGCCTCGACCACGCGGGCCACCGCTGTCTTGAGCCCGGAGAAGGAGAAGTCGTAGCGGTGCGGGCCGGGCCGCTCGGCCGAGCCCAGGTACTTGCCCGCGGTCAGCCCGCGCGGGAAGCGGAAGGCCGTGGGGTCCCCGGACCGGGCGGCGGCGTCGATGGCCGGACCGCCCGGGTAGGCCAGCCCCAGGACCCGGGCCACCTTGTCGTAGGCCTCGCCGGCCGCGTCGTCGATCGTGGCCCCGAGCAGCCGCACGTCCCGGGAGAGGTCGTCGACGGCGAGGATCTCGGTGTGCCCGCCGGAGACCAGCAGCGCGCCCAGGTCCCGGGGCAGGCCGTCGTCGAAGCCGCCCCGGAAGCCCTCGATCCCCGAGTCCTCCAGCACACCCACGCTGACGTGGGCCACCAGGTGGTTGACGGCGTACAGCGGCTTGCCGGTGGCCACGGCGAGCGCCTTCGCGGCGGCGACGCCCACCATGAGCGCCCCGGCCAGGCCGGGCCCGGAGGTCACGGCCAGGGCGTCGAGCTCGGCCAGGCCCACACCGGCCCGGTCCAGGGCCTCGCGCAGGGTGGGCACGAGGGCGTCGAGGTGGGCCCGGGAGGCGATCTCGGGGATCACGCCCCCGAACCGGGCGTGCTCGTCCATCGAGGAGGACACGACGTTGGCGAGCAGCGTGCGCCCGCGCACGATCCCGACGCCGGTCTCGTCGCAGGAGGACTCGATGCCCAGCACCAGCGGTCCGTCGGTCATCGGTCGTCCTCCGTGGGGTGGGTCGGGGCCGGGGTGCTCGGGGGCTCCGGGGCGGTGAGGTCCAGGCGCATGATCAGCGCGTCGGTGCCGTCCCGGTAGTAGCGGGGCCGGGTGTGGATGTGCTCGTAGCCGAAGCGGCGGTAGAGCCGCTGGGCGCGGGGGTTGTCGGCGCGGACCTCGAGCAGCACCTCGGTGGCGCCGAGCTCGCGGGCCTGCCCGTGCAGGGTGCGCAGCAGCGCCGAGCCGATCCCGCGGCCCTCGTGCTCGGGCAGCACCGCGATGGTCTGGACGTCGCCGACCGGGCGGATGCACATCAGTCCCGCGTAGCCGACGATCCGGTCGTCCTGCTCGGCCACCCAGTACCAGCACACGGGCTGGGCCAGCTCGGCGGAGAACATCTCCAGCGGCCAGGCGTCGGCCGGGAAGAGGTCCTGCTCCAGGGCGTGCACCACGGGGACGTCCTGGGCGGTCATCCGGCGCAGGGTCCAGGGCGGCTGCGGGGCGGCGCTCACGCGAGGGCCTTCTTCCGGGGGCCGGGGACCTTCGCGTCGGACTCGCGCAGGTACAGGGGGGTCGTGTCCGGGCCCGGCTCCTCGCCGCGGGCGCGCAGGCGCAGCGCGGCGAGCCCGAGCGACGCCGCCGAGGGCTGGGCCCCGGCGAACGCCGGCACGGGCAGCGCCAGCCGCTCCGCCCAGATCCCCGCGCCGCGGCCGTAGGCGGGCAGCGCCGGGAGCTGCTCCGCGGCGGCGACCCCCGGCCCGGCGACCCGCCGCGGGCCGTCGGGGTCGAGGGCGTAGCGGGCCCAGTAGACCTCCTTGCGGCGGGCGTCGGTGAGCACGAGGAACTCCTCGTGGCCGGCCGCCCGGGCGTGCTCGGCGGCGTCCTGCGCCAGGGCCTCCAGGCTCATCAGGCCGTGCAGCGGCAGGTCCCAGGCGAAGGCGAGGGCCCGGGCGGTCGCGATCCCGGCGCGCAGCCCGGTGAAGGGGCCGGGACCGGTGCCCACGAGCACGCCGTCGAGCCCGGCGCCGGTCAGGCCGTGCCCGTCCAGCAGGTCGCGGACGGCGGGGGCCAGCACCTCGGCGTGGGAGCGGGTGTCGGGGCTCACGAAGGAGCCGGCGATCTCACCCGCGCCGGTCACGAGCGCGGCGGAGGCGACGGCGGAGGAGTCCAGGCACAGGAGAAGCACCCGGCCATTCTAGTGCCCGGGCGCGGGGCTCTCCGCGGGCGGCTCCAGGGACGGGGGGCCGCCCGCCCAGCGCGGGCCGATCCCGGTCAGCGTGATCCGGCGCGGCTCGGCGTCCTCGTCCTCCTGCCCGTGCTCGTCCACGGTGCCGCCGACGGGCGCGGCGCCCACCGCGCGCTCCAGCACGATCTCCAGGCGGGAGTCGGCGAGGTGCTCGACCTTCCCGGCCCCCCACTCCACCACGGTGACGGCCGAGTCCACGGTGTCCTCGAGGTCGATGTCGTCGACCTCCGCCGCGCTGCCCAGCCGGTAGGCGTCGACGTGCACGAGGTCCGGGCCGCCGGGGCGGGACCCGTCCGGGACGTTGGGGTGGCGCCGCACCAGCACGAACGTGGGCGAGATGATGCCGGGGCGCACCCCCAGCCCCCGGCCCAGCCCCTGGGTGAAGGTCGTCTTGCCCGCGCCGAGCTCGCCCGTGAGGACCAGCAGGTCCCCGGCGCGCAGCCCGGCGCCGAGCCGCTCGGCCAGGGCCTGGGTCCGCTCCGGGCCGTCCACGGTCAGGCTCAGGGTCCACTCGCTCATGCCCGCTCCTCCCCATCAGCGGCCGAGCCGTCCACGCGCCCCGGGGTCCCGTCCCCCGCGCTGCGGCGTCCTGGGCCGGTGCGCCCCGGGTCCTCGTGCTCCGGGTCCGCCGGGCGGTCCACGTGCACCCGCGGCACACGGGGCGAGACGCGGGTGACGATCTCGTAGTTGATGGTGCCGGCGGCGTCCGCCCAGGCCGACGCGGAGGGGTCGTCCCCCGCCCCGAACAGGACGGCCTCCGCGCCCAGCAGCCCGTGCTCGGGCGCGGACAGGCCGGGGGCGCCCAGGTCCACCACGAGCTGGTCCATCGCGATCCGCCCGACCTCCGGATAGGTGCGCCCCTGGATGCGCACCGGCCCGCCGGTCCCGGAGCGCGGCACGCCGTCGGCGTAGCCCAGCGGGATCAGCGCGAGGGTGGTGGGCCGCTCGGTCACGTAGCCCAGCCCGTAGGAGACGCCCTGCCCGGCGGGGACCTCCTTGACCGCGCTGACGGTGCTGCGCAGGGTCATGGCCGGCACCAGGCCGAGCTGCCGCGGAGTGCGGTCGGGGAACGGGGAGAGCCCGTACAGGCAGACGCCCACGCGGACCATGTCCAGGAGCATGTCCTCCGGGCGTTCCAGGCCGGCGGCCTGGAACAGGCCCGGGGAGTTCGCGGCGTGCCGCAGCGCGGGCCGCAGCCCGGCGGCGCGCGCCGTGTCCACGGCCGCGCGGAAGCGCTCGAGCTGCTCCCGGGTCTCGGGCCGGGAGGGCTCGTCGGCCACGGCCAGGTGGGTGAACACGCCGGTGACCCGCACGAGACCCTGGGCCTCGGCCTGCGCGGCGCGGCGCACGAGCTCGGGCCACCGTTCGGCCGTCGCGCCGTTGCGGCCCAGCCCGGTGTCGATCTTGAGGTGGATCCGCGCCGGCCGGCCGAGCGCCCGCGCGGCCTCGGCGACCGGGCCGAGCTCCCACCCGCTGACGCCGAGCTCGACGTCCTGGGCGAGGGCGGCGCGGAAGTCCGTGTCCACGGTGTGCAGCCACGCGAGCACCGGGGCGGTGATCCCCGCCGCGCGCAGGGTGAGGGCCTCGGCGACGTGGGCGACGCCCAGGGCGTGCGCGCCCGCCTCCAGGGCGGCGCGGGCCACGGGCACGGCCCCGTGGCCGTAGGCGTCCGCCTTGACCACGGCCATCAGCCGCGCGGGGCCGGCCAGGTCCCGGATCCGGCGCACGTTGGCGCGGACCGCGGCGAGATCGACCACGGCGCTGCGCTCGGGCCGGACGCCGCCGGAGAGCTCCCCGGAGACGTGTCCGGAGAAGGTCCCGGAGAAGGTCCCGGGGAGGTCACCGGAGGGGACGCCGGGGGTGGCGGCGCCGGGCGGAGGGAACGGGACGGGCTCAGCACGGTTCACGGGTCCCATTCTCGCACCCGGCCGACCGCGTCCCGGCTCAGAGCCGGGAGGCGTCCACGACGACGTCCACGCTCACCACGTCCCCGTCGTCCTTGTCCCCGCGCACGCGCGCCGGCACGGCGAGCAGCCACCCGGCCCGGGAGTCCCGCCAGACGCTGGTGGACCACGTCGTGCCGTCGACCGTGGCCGTCACCGGGACCCGGCCGAAGGGACCGCGCACGTCGGGGGCGTGCTCCTCCGGCACCGGCGCGAACACCCACGCGCCGGGGCCCGGGTACCGCCGCAGGACCGCTCGGAAGGCCATGGCCGGAGGGTACCAGCGGGCGCCGACACGGGGCGGGGTCCGGGCCGGGGACTACAGTGGAGCCGTGTCCGACGCTCCGCTGCACGTCCTGCTGATCAGCCTGCACACCAGTCCCCTCGAGCAACCGGGGTCCGGTGACGCGGGCGGGATGAACGTCTACGTGCACCAGCTCGCCGGGGCGCTGGTGGACGCGGGGCACACGGTGGACATGGCCACCCTGGACCGGGACCCCGGCGCGCCGCGCACCGCGGGGATGCGGGCGTCCCGCATCCGCGAGGGCCTGCGGCTGCTCACGGTCTCGCTGCCCGGGGCGGCCGGCGCCGCGAAGGAGGACCTCCCGGGACTGACCGGCGCCTTCGCCGAGGTGCTCCGCGCCGAGGCCTCCCGCCCGGACGTGGTGCACGCCCACTACTGGCTCTCCGGGGCCGTGGGCCGGGAGCTCGCCGACGACTGGCGCGTGCCCCTGGTGCTCACCCTGCACACCACGGCCCTGGGCAAGAACCTGCGGACCCGGGCCGACGAGGGGCTGGAGCCCGCCGCCCGTGCCGAGGCGGAGGCCGAGCTGATCGCACGGGCCGAGGCCACCGTGGTCAACACCCGCACCGAGGCCCTGCAGATGGTCGAGCTCTACGACGCCGATCCGGCGCGGCTGACCGTGATCATGCCCGGCGTCGACCTCTCCGCCTTCTCCCCGCCGGAGCCCGGCGGGAACCGCCGGGCCGGGCCCCGGCCCGGCTCCCCGGGCCGCCCGCTGCGGGTGCTCTTCGCCGGCCGGCTGCAGGCCCTCAAGGGCCCGCACGTGCTGGTGGACGCGCTCGCCCGGATCCGCGCGGACGCCCCCGGGGTGCCGGTCGAGCTCGAGATCGTGGGCGTGGGCACCCGCCGGTTCACGGCCGGGCTGCAGCAGCAGGTGCGCGAGCTGGGGCTGGAGGACGCGGTGGGCTTCGGCCCCGCCCTGCCGGCCCCGCAGCTGGCGGAGCGGATGCGCCGCGCCGACGTGGTGGCCGTGCCCTCCTCCTCCGAGACGTTCGGCCTCGTGGCGCTGGAGGCCCAGGCCTGCGGCACCCCGGTGCTCGCCACGGACGTGGACGGGCTGCGCACCGCCGTGCTCGACGGGGTCACCGGGCGGCTGGTCGCGGACCGCGACCCCGCGTCGTGGGCGCACGCCCTCCTCGGGCTCGGTCGCGACCCGGAGGCCCTGGCGCGCATGGGCGCCGCGGCGGCCCGCCGCGCCCGGGAGCACTCCTGGGAGCGCACCGCCCTGGCCACGGCCGAGGTCTACGCCCGGGTCCGGGACCGCGTGCGGGTACGCCACGGTAGCCGGTGGTGCGTGAATACACTCGAACGGTGACGACTTCGTTCCTTCCCCCCGCCGACCTCGCCCGCCACCTCGACCGCCACCGTCTCACCGGAGCGGTGGCCACCCCCCGGGAGGCGAACCTGCGCAACATCCAGGGGTTCCTCGACGGCGACCAGCACCAGCACATGGGCGTGGTCCGCACCCGGGACTGGACCTACGACGAGGTGTTCGCGCTCATGCGCGACCGGGTCGGCATCTCGCCCGACCGCTCCCACGTGGAGGGCCAGGACACGATCTCCGCCGAGCTCGCCGTCGCCGCGCTGGAGCGCTACGCGCGCGTGCTCGGGGAGGTGGTCGCCGCCGGCGGGCGCGTGCTCTTCGCCACGGGCCACCCGGCCGGGCTGTTCCCCGTCTACGCGCAGCTGGCGCGCGTGGCCCGCCGCGCGGGCGCCCACGTCGTCCGGGTCCCGGACGGCTTCGCCTTCGAGGACGGCGACGTGCGCCAGATCGAGCACGTGGTGATGGTCGAGCAGTACGGGGGCCTGCGGCACACCCACTTCCCCGGGCCGATGTCCCTGGCCCTGGAGAAGCTGCGCCGCGACGGGCAGAACCCGCCGGACCTCGTGGTCGCCGACCACGGCCTCGCCGGGGCGGCCGGCTCGCGCGGGCTGCGGACGATCGCGATCGCCGACTGCAACGACCCCGGGGTGTTCGTCGCCGAGGCGCAGGGCCAGGTGGAGGTCGCCGTCCCGCTCGACGACAATCTGCCGCCGCGTCTCTACGACCCCGTCACCGCGTTCGTGCTGCGCCGCGCCGGCCTCGAGGACTACGTGTAGGCCCCGCCGGGCACGGCAGGAGCCCCGCACCGGGCCGGTGCGGGGCTCCTGGGCCCGGAGGGGCGGCGCTCAGCGTTCGAGGTCGCCGCGGATGAAGGCCTCCAGGTTCGCCCGGGCGGTGTCGTCGGCCTGCTGCTCGGGCGGGGACTTCATGAAGTACGCCGCCGCCGAGGTCAGCGGCCCGCCGATCCCGCGGTCCAGGCCGATCTTCGCCGCCCGGATCGCGTCGATGATCACCCCGGCCGAGTTCGGGGAGTCCCACACCTCCAGCTTGTACTCCAAGGAGATCGGGGCGTTGCCGAAGCCGTGGCCCTCCAGCCGCACGAAGGCGAACTTGCGGTCATCCAGCCACGGCACGTGGTCGGAGGGGCCGATGTGCACGTCCTGGGTGCCGAACTCCCGCACCACGTTGGAGGTCACCGCCTGGGTCTTGGAGATCTTCTTGGACTCCAGCCGGGTGCGCTCGAGCATGTTCATGAAGTCCATGTTCCCGCCCACGTTGAGCTGATAGGTCCGGTCCAGCACGTAGCCGCGGTCCTCGAAGAGCTTGGCCAGCACCCGGTGGGTGATCGTCGCCCCGATCTGGGACTTGATGTCGTCCCCCACGATCGGCACCCCCGCGGCCGTGAACTTCTCCGCCCACTCCTCGGTGGAGGCGATGAACACCGGCAGGGCGTTGACGAAGGCCACCCCCGCGTCCAGGGCGGCCTGGGCGTAGAACCGGTCGGCGGCCTCGGAGCCCACCGGCAGATAGGACACCAGCACGTCCACCTGCGCCTCCCGCAGCGCCTGCGCGACGTCCACCGGCTCGGCGTCCGACTCCTGGACCATCTCCCGGTAGTAGGCCCCCAGCCCGTCCAGGGTCGGCCCGCGCTGGACGGTCACCCCGGTGTGCGGGACCGGGGCGAAGACCATGGTGTTGTTCTGCCCGGCGGTGATCGCCTCGCACAGATCGACCCCGACCTTGGCGGCGTCGACGTCGAAGGCGGCCACGAACTGCACGTCGGAGACGTGGTAGTCGCCGAAGACCACGTGCATCAGCCCGGGCACGGTCTGCCCCGGGTCGGCGTCGGCGTAGAAGTGCACGCCCTGGATCAGGGACGAGGCGCAGTTGCCGACACCGGCCACGGCCACTCGGATCGGATGGTGGGACACGATTCTCCTTCGTCGTGGAACGTCCGCCCCCCGCCCGGCGGCTCAGGCCGCAGCGACGTCGTCGACGGCGTCCGGGTGCAGCGGGGAGGACTCAAACCCCCCAAGTCTAGACCCCGCCACGGGGAACGGCCCGCCCCCGGAGGGACGGGCCGTTCCCGCGGGCGGGCCGTCGGTCAGCGCAGCCAGCCCTGGAGCACGTTGCGCGGCCGCTGCATCTCGCCGTGCTTGGCCCCGAGGACCACCACGGTCCCCGACAGGGCGGGGATCACCCACTGGAGCACCTTCAGCTGCTTCTGGGCGGAGGCCAGCTCCGGGGAGGCGTCCGGGCGGGGCTCGGTGGCGCCCTGCGCGCCCTCGTCCGAGAGCTTCTCGATCTTCTTGCCGAGCACGCGGGAGTAGGCCGTGACGCCGGCGCCCACGACGGTGATCAGGGCCTTGGAGACCGTCGCCCCGCCGACCCCCTCCTGGGTGGTCAGCCGGCCCTTGTTCTGGGCGATGAGGGCCGCGCCGGCGACGCCGTGGGCGACCAGTGCCGCCGCCTGGAGAGGGGCCCACTTCTTCCACCCCAGGTTGGACAGGCGGGTGCGCTCCCGCGGGTCCTGGGCGGCCGCGGCCGCCCCGTTGAGCCCGACGGCGCCCATGAGGGAGCCGCCGAACCATGCCGCCGCGGTGAGGTCGTGGATCGAGCGGGTCAGGTACTCGTTGTCGGACATCGCACTGCTCTTCCTGTTGACGGGCTCAGAGCGACCGCGGAGCGGACGCTCCAGCAATAAGGATGCTTAGTTCCTATCCTCGGCCGGTGCGGGAGGGAACCCCTGGCGGCGTGTGACCGCCGACGGGGGCGATTCTCACAGCGCGCTCACCAGCAACGCCAGGGCGAGCACCAGGAACAGGGCTCCGGAGGCCAGCTCCACGACGGCGCCGTGGCGGCGGAAGGTCGCCGCCAGCCGCTCGACGGAGCCCATCCAGGCCACGGCGGTGAACCAGGCAAGGCCCACCGCCACCAGCAGCACGAAGACCAGGGCGGTCTCCCACCAGCGGGCCCCGGCCGGGACCACGTTGGCGAACAGGGCCACGAAGAAGATGATGGCCTTCGCGTTCGAGAGGTTGGTGACGAGCCCCAGCACGAACGCCCGGGCCGGGCCGAGCGCCCGCCCGCGCGGCACCGCACCGGGCAGCGGCACTGCACCCGGCGGCACCGTGGACGGGGCGGACCCCGTGGGCGGGGCCGGTCCCGCCGGCACGGCCGCCGGCGCGGTCCGTGCGGCGAGCCCGGCCCGGACCCCGTTCACCCCCAACCAGCCGAGGAACAGCGCCCCCGCCACCTGGATGAGCCGCTGCGCGGTGTCGGCCTGGCTGATCAGGACGGTGACGCCCGTGAGGGACAGCGTGATCCACACGAGGTTGCCGGTCATCACGCCCACGGCGGTGAGCACCCCGGCCGCGCGGGAGCCCAGCGACGAGTTGCGCAGGATCACCAGCACGTCCGGGCCGGGGGCGACGATCCCGGCGATCCACAGCCCCAGCAGGGCGAGGTACTGCGAGACCTCCACGGCCTACCGGGTCCTGCGGCTCATGCGTGCTTGGAGTCCTGGGCGCCCGCCCAGATGTTGATGTCGGAGTCGGTGGCCAGCCGGTCGATGGCCTCCAGCTCCCCGGGGGTGAACGCGAGGTTGCGCACCGCGCCCACGCTGTCCTCGAGCTGCTGCGGGGAGGAGGCGCCCACGAGGGCCGTGGTCACCTGCCCGTCCTGCTGCTCGCGCAGCACCCACGCGATCGCCATCTGGGCCAGGCTCTGCCCGCGGTCGGCGGCGATCTCGTGCAGGCCGCGGACCTTCTCCAGGGTCGTGTCCGAGAGCCACTCCGGCTTCAGGGACTTCTCGGCCGCGGCCCGGGAGCCCTCCGGGATCCCGTCGAGGTAGCGGTCCGTGAGCATGCCCTGGGCCAGCGGGGAGAACACGATCGAGCCCATGCCGGCCTCGGTCAGCGCCCCCAGCAGCGAGGTCCCCGAGGGGCCCGGGGCCTCGACCCACCGGTTGAGCATCGAGTAGGAGGGCTGGTGGATCAGCAGCGGGGTGCCGAGCTCGCGCATGATCTGCTGGGCGCGCAGGGTCAGCTCCGCGTTGTAGGAGGAGATCCCCACGTACAGTGCCCGCCCCGAGCGCACGACGTGGTCGAGGGCCCGCATGGTCTCCTCGAGCGGCGTGTCCGGGTCCGGGCGGTGGTGGTAGAACACGTCCACGTGGTCCAGGCCCATCCGCTGCAGGGACTGGTCCAGGGAGGACACCAGGTACTTGCGCGAGCCGCCGAAGCCGTAGGGCCCCGGCCACATGTCCCAGCCGGCCTTCGTGGAGATCACCAGCTCGTCCCGGTAGGGCGCGAAGTCCTCCCGCAGGATCCTGCCGAAGTTCAGCTCGGCGGACCCGGCCGGCGGGCCGTAGTTGTTGGCGAGGTCGAAGTGGGTCACGCCGAGGTCGAAGGCCCGGCGCAGCGTGGCCCGCTGGGTGGCGAGCGGCTTGTCGTCGCCGAAGTTGTGCCACAGGCCCAGGGAGATCACGGGCAGCTTGAGCCCGGAGTGCCCCACCCGCCGGAAGGGCATGGTCTCGTAGCGGTCCTCGGCGGCGAGGTAGCGGGCATCGGGTCCGTAGGTGCGCACGGCGGCCTTTCGTGGGTCGGTGGACGATCGGGGAGACGGGTCGCGGCGGCTCAGTACCGCACCACCGCCGCGCCGTGGGCGGGCAGCGCGGCGACGGCGCCGCCGTCGGCCCCCGCGGTGAGGGACACCTCGCCGGAGCGGAACAGCACCTCGGCGCCGGCCGCTCCCGGCACGGGCGCCTCGACGGGGCCCGCCCCGAAGTTCAGGACGACGGCGACCCCGTGGTCGGAGCCCGGCGCAGTGGCCCGGCGGAGCACGAACCAGCGGGCGTCCTCGTCGTGGTCGGTGCCGATGGTCGCGAAGCGCGGGTCCGTGAGCTCGGGCACCGCGCGCCGCAGCGCGATGAGCTCGCGGTAGGCGGCCAGCACCCGGGCGTGGTCGCCCCGGCCGGGCTCGTCCCAGTCCAGCTTCGAGTCGGTGAAGGTGCTGGGCGCCTGCGGGTCCGGGACCGTGGACTCGTCCCAGCCCATCGCGGCGAACTCCGCCTTGCGGCCCTTCGCCACGGCCTCGCCGAGCTCGGGCTCGGGGTGGGCGGTGAAGAACTGCCAGGGGGTGGACGCGCCCCACTCCTCCCCCATGAACAGCATGGGGGTGAACGGCTGGGTGAGCAGCACGGTGGCGCCGAGCACCAGCTGGTCGGCCGAGAGGCTCGCGCTGATCCGGTCCCCGGCGGCCCGGTTGCCCACCTGGTCGTGGTTCTGGATGCAGGTGACGAACTGCCACGGGCGCACCCGCTGCTTGTCGACCGGCCGGCCGTGGTGGCGGCCGCGGAACACCGACATGGTGCCGTCGTGGTAGAACGCGTCGCGCATGACCTTGTCGAGGGTCCCCAGCGCGGCGAAGTCGGCGTAGTAACCCTGGGTCTCCCCGGTCAGCGCCACGTGGGCGGCGTGGTGGAAGTCGTCGAGCCACTGCCCGGTCATGCCCAGGCCGTGGGCCGTGGTCGGCGTGATCATCCGGTGGTCGTTGAGGTCGGACTCGGCCACCGTGAACAGCGGCTTGCCCGTCTCCACGCCCACCCGCTCCACGAGCTCGGCGATCTCCTCGAGGATGTGCACGGCCCGGTGGTCCTGCAGCGCGTGCACGGCGTCGAGGCGGAAGCCGTCCACGTGGTAGTCGCGCAGCCACATCTCCACGTTGTCGAGGATGTAGTCGCGCACCCCGTCCGAGCCCCAGCCGTCGAGGTTGATGAGGTCGCCCCAGGTGCTGGAGCCGGGCTTGAAGTAGTCGGCGAACAGGGGCAGGTAGTTCCCGGACGGGCCCAGGTGGTTGTAGACCACGTCCTGGATCACGCCGATCCCGCGCTGGTGGCACGCGTCCACGAAGCGCTGGTAGGCCGCGGGCCCGCCGTAGGACTCGTCCACGGTGTACCAGAGGACGCCGTCGTAGCCCCAGTTGTGCTCGCCGTTGAAGCCGTTGACGGGCAGCAGCTCCACGAAGTCCACGCCGAGCTCCACGAGGTGGTCGAGCCGCTCGACCGCCGCGTCGAGCGTGCCCGCGGGGGTGAAGGTGCCGATGTGCAGCTCGTAGATCACCGAGCCCGCGAGGGTCCGGCCCGTCCACGCGGCGTCGCCCCACCGGTGCGCGGAGGGGTCGAAGGTGCAGGACAGGTCGTGCACGCCCTGCGGCTGGCGGCGCGAGCGGGGGTCGGGCAGGACCTCGGAGACCTGCGAGCGCTCCTCGGGGGTGCCCTCGTCGAAGGTCTTGCCCAGGACGTAGCCGTAGCGGACGGTGCCCGCGGGGACGTCGGCGTCGTCGGGCAGGGTCCACCAGCCGTCGCGGCGGGCGGCGGGCCCCTCGGGGGAGTCCGCGGGCAGGGCGGCGGCGGGGACCATGGCGTGGTCCTCGCCCTCGATCCGCGCGGTCACGGACCTGGCGTGCGGGGCCCAGACGTCGAAGCGGTTCAGGTGGTCACGGGTTGTCATGGGGTTCAGGAGTCCTTCCGGCGCAGCAGCGCCACGGGGTAGTCGGACAGCAGGGCGGACAGCGCCACGGTGCCCGTGTGCGGGCGGCGGGTGAGCACGTCCTCGAAGTCGCCCCCGGGCAGCTCGAGGGTCTCGTCGGTGAAGCCGCCCCGGGCCGCCAGGCCCAGGGGAAGCCGGGTGACCACGGTCACGGCGCCGCCGCGGTCGAAGGCGAACACGTGCCCGGCCCGCGGTCCGGAGGCCTCCAGCGCGGTGTAGCCGTCGAACAGCTCCGGGTGGTCGCGGCGCAGCCGGAGGGCCCGGCTGGTGACGAGCAGCTTGGCCGCGGCGTCGGGGCCCACGGCCGGGATCCCCTCGGCGGTCCCGCCCACGGGGGTGTCCAGCCGGGCGAGCATCGCGGCCCGCGCCTCGAAGTCCACGGGGCGGCGGTTGTCCGGGTCCACGAGGGACTCGGCCCACAGCTCGGAGCCCTGGTAGACGTCGGGGACGCCGGGCATCGTGAGCTGGACCAGCTTGGCCGCGAGCCCGTTGCTCCAGCCGGCCTCGGTGACGTGCTGGGCGAAGCCCTCCACCACGGCCCGGATCTCGGGGTCGTGGAAGACCAGGTCGATGAACCGCACGAGCCGGTCCTCGAAGTCCGCGTCCCCGTCCACCCAGGCGGTCGAGCTGCCGGCCTCGCGGGCGGCCTTGAGCGCGTAGTCCACGGTGCGCTCCTGGGAGATCGGCCAGGCGCCCACCACGGCCTGCAGCACGAGGTTGACCAGCGGCCCGTCGCCCACCCGGACGCCGGCCTCCTCGGCAAGCCTCTTCGCGGTGCCCACCACGCCGGCCCACTGCTCGCCGGCCTCGGACAGGACCGTGATCCGGGCGCGCACGGCCTCCGAGCGCTTGGTGTCGTGCGTGGACAGGGCGGTCATGGCCAGCGGCTCCTCGGCGGCCCGGCGGCCGAGCTCCGCGTGGGCCTCCCCGGGCGTCACGGCGAAGTGCGAGGGGTCGCCGCCCACCTCGGTCAGGGAGGTCAGGCGGGGGAAGCGGTAGAACGCGGTGTCCTCTACGCCCTTGGCCATGACCATCCCGGAGGTCTGCTGGAAGCGGCGGGCCAGCTCGCCGAGCTCGGCGTCGTCCGTGGCGCCGACCCCGAGCAGCTCCCCCAGGGTGCCGATCGGCCCGGCGAGGTCGGGGCGCCGCCCCCCGGCGGCGTCGAGGGCCGCGCGCAGGTGCTCGGCGCCCTCGGGGAGGTAGCTGCGGTAGACGGGGAAGTTCGCGAGGATCTCCGCGAGGGCGTCCACGGCCTCGTCGTGGCCGAGCCCGGCGTCGGCGGGAACCGCCCGGGCCAGGCGCAGGACCTCGGCGTGCAGGGCGTTGTCGGCCATGGCGCGCTTGGTGCCGTGGATCATCTCCTCCCAGTGCACCGGCTCCCCGCCGCGCAGGCGGGCGTCGAGGCTGGTGAGGGCGTACTCCCCCGCCGGGTCGGTGAGCAGCCGGTCGAGCACGCCCAGGGCGTCGTAGCCCGTGGTGCCGGCCGTGGCCCAGTCCCGGGGCAGCCGCTCGCCGGGCTCCAGGATCTTCTCCACGACGACGTAGGCGCCGCCGGTGAGCTCCTTCAGCCGCTCGAGGTACTGCCGCGGGTCGCGCAGCCCGTCGGGGTGGTCGATGCGCAGCCCGTCGACGAGGCCCTCGTCGATCCAGCGCTTGATCTCGGCGTGGGACTCGTCGAAGACCTGCGGGTCCTCCACCCGCACCCCGGCGAGCGTGGCCACGGTGAAGAAGCGGCGGTAGTTCAGCTCGGCGTCCCCGCGGCGCCAGTTGATCAGCTCGTAGTGCTGGCGGGCGTGGACCTCCCGCGGGTCGTCGCCGGCGGCCCAGGTGCCCTCCGCGAGGGGGTAGACGTTGTCGTAGTAGCGCAGCGTGCCGTCCTCGACGCGCAGCCGGTCGAGCTCGTCCGCGCCGTCGCCGAGCACGGGGATCAGCACCTTGCCGCCGCCGGCCTCCCACTCGACGTCGAAGGCGTCCGCGTAGGGCGAGTCCTGCCCCTGCGCGAGCAGGGACCACCACCACGGGTTCTGCTCCGGGACGGCCACGCCCTGGTGGTTGGGGACGATGTCGACCAGCACGCCCATGCCGCGGGCGTGGGCGGCGTCGGCGAGCGCCCTGAGCCCGGCGGGGCCGCCCCGGACGGGGTCCACCTCGGCCGGGGAGGCGACGTCGTAGCCGTGGTCCGAGCCGTCGACGGCCCGCAGGATCGGGGACAGGTAGACCCAGTCCGCGCCGAGGTCGTGGAGGTAGTCCACGAGCCCGGCCGAGCGGTCCAGCGTCAGGTCGGAGGTGATCTGCAGTCGGTAGGTCGAGATAGGTGTGCGCACCGCTCCAGTCTGTCGGCCCGGCCCCGGAAATGCCAGCAGGCTGTCGACCCGTGTCCGGGTCGACAGCCTGCCGGCGCCTCAGGTCACTGGTCCGTGGGCGTCCGGGAGTACACCGCCACGGAGGCGGCGACCGACGCGTCGGGCTCCTCCTCGGGGGCCTCGTAGGCGCGCAGCACGACCGTGGACTTGCCCTCCAGGGTGATGGAGCTGCGGGCCTTGCGGATCTGCCCGTCGGAGTGCTTCCCGGCGGTGTCCAGGATCTCCTCCCACTGCCGGCCGTAGCGCGCCGGCGGCAGCTTGTACTTCACGGCCTCCGGGTTGGAGTTGAAGTACACGATGAAGTTCACGTCCGTGATGGGGCGCCCGCGCATGTCCACCCCGGCGATGCCGTGGCCGTTGAGCCACATCCCCAGCGAGCGGGACAGCGGCTCGTCCCAGTCGGCGGGCTTCATCGGGGAGCCGTCGGTGTTCAGCCAGGCGATGTCCGGCATGGGCCGGCCGGCGTCGTCCTCGTCCATCTCGACGGGGCGGCCGTCGAAGAAGTTGGATCGGCGGAACGTGGGGTGCTGGTGGCGCAGCTGGGTCACCGCGGCCACGAACTCGGTCAGCGGCCCGTCCATGGTGTCCCAGTCGATCCACGACAGCTCGTTGTCCTGGCAGTAGGTGTTGTTGTTGCCGTTCTGCGTGCGCCCGAGCTCGTCGCCGTGCAGGACCATGGGCGTGCCCTGGGACAGGAGCAGGGTCGCGAGGAAGTTGCGCTGCTGGCGGGCGCGCAGCCCCAGGACCTCCGGGTCGTCGGTGGGGCCCTCCACCCCGCAGTTCCAGGAGCGGTTGTGGGACTCGCCGTCGTTGTTGCCCTCGCCGTTGGCGTCGTTGTGCTTCTCGTTGTAGGAGACGAGGTCGCGCAGGGTGAAGCCGTCGTGGGCGGTGACGAAGTTGATGGAGGCGAAGGGCCGGCGGCCGCTGTGCTCGTAGAGGTCGGCGGAGCCCGTGATGCGGGAGGCGAACTCGCCGAGGGTCGAGGGCTCGCCGCGCCAGAAGTCGCGCACGGTGTCGCGGTACTTGCCGTTCCACTCCGTCCACTGGGGCGGGAAGTTGCCCACCTGGTAGCCGCCGGGGCCGATGTCCCACGGCTCGGCGATGAGCTTGACCTGGGAGACGACCGGGTCCTGCTGGACGAGCTCGAAGAACGTGGAGAGCTTGTCGACGTCGTAGAACTCGCGGGCCAGGGTGGCGGCCAGGTCGAAGCGGAAGCCGTCCACGTGCATCTCGGTCACCCAGTAGCGCAGGGAGTCCATGATCAGCTGCAGCGAGTGCGGGTGGCGGACGTTGAGGGAGTTGCCCGTGCCCGTGTAGTCCATGTAGTACTTCTGGTCGTCCTCGACCGTGCGGTAGTAGGCCTGGTTGTCGATGCCCTTCATCGACAGCGTGGGACCCAGGTGGTTGCCCTCGGCGGTGTGGTTGTAGACCACGTCGAGGATCACCTCGATGTCCGCCTCGTGCAGGGCCTTGACCATGGCCTTGAACTCCTGGACCTGCCCGCCGAGGTCGTTGGTGGAGTGGTACTCGTTGTGCGGGGCGAAGAAGCCGATGGTGTTGTAGCCCCAGTAGTTGCGCAGGCCCTTCTCCAGCAGCGTGGAGTCCTGCACGAACTGGTGCACCGGCATGAGCTCGATCGCGGTCACCCCGAGCTTCTGCAGGTGGGCGATCACGGCCGGGTGGGCGACCCCGGCGTAGGTGCCGCGCTGCTCCTCCGGGATCTCCGGGTGGCGCTCGGTGAGGCCCTTGACGTGCGCCTCGTAGATCACGGACTTGTGGTAGGGGGTGCGCGGGGTGCGGTCGCCCTCCCAGTTGAAGAACGGGTTGATCACCACGCCCTTGGGCATGTGCGGGGCCGAGTCCTCCTCGTTGAAGGAGTCCTCCTCCCCGAAGTTGTACGAGAACAGCGGCTGGGCCCAGTCGAACTCGCCCGCGATCGCCTTCGCGTAGGGGTCGAGCAGCAGCTTGGAGGGGTTGCAGCGCTGGCCCGCCGCGGGGTTCCACGGCCCGTGCACCCGGTAGCCGTAGCGCTGGCCGGGCTGGACCGTGGGCAGGTAGCAGTGCCAGACGTAGCCGTCCTGGGCGTCGACCTCGATGCGGGTCTCCGTCCCGTCGTCGTCGAACAGGCACAGTTCGACCTTCTCGGCGACCTCGCTGAAGAGCGCGAAGTTGGTGCCGGTGCCGTCGAAGGTGGCGCCGAGGGGATAGGGCTGGCCGGGCCAGACTTCCATGGAATCTCCTGTCGTACCGCCGGGCAGGGGTCACCGTCAGCGGGCTGGGTTTCGGGGCAAGTGCGCTTAACCTTAGCCGGGTCGGGCGGCGGCCGTGGCCGCTCGGGCGCCGAGCCGCCCGCCGAGCCGGGTGCGCGGATCAGGGCCGGGAGCGCAGCACCCGCCGGACGTTGCCGGCGAGGACCGTGGGCGGCACGGGCCCGAGCCCGTCCAGGCGGGAGGCGTACCCGTGGACGGCCACGGCGAGCGCGGCCGCCACCGCGAGGCGGGCGTCCCCTCGGGCCCAGTCCCCGGCGGCGGCGAACGCGTCCGGGTCCTCGGCGCAGCCGGCGAGCGCGGCGCCCATGATCCCCGCGAGGGTGTCCCCGCTGCCGGCCGTGGCCAGCCAGGGGCTGCCGTCCGCCTGGGAGAGCAGCGTGCCGTCCGGGGCCGCCACCAGGGTGGTGGCGCCCTTGAGCACGACCACGGCGCCCGTGGCCTCCGCGGCCGCGCGGACCCACCGGGCGGGCTCGGCCTCGATCGCGGCGCGGTCGGGGGCGTCCGCGTCCCCGCGCAGGGCGGCCAGCCAGGCGAGGACCTGCTCCAGCTCCCCGGCGTGCGGGGTCAGCACCTTCCCGGGGCCGAGACCGCCCTCGGCCGCGGCGCGCGCCGCGGCCGTGAGCGCGCCGGCGTCCACGACGGCGGGCAGCCCCCCGCCGAGGACCGCCCCGATCCGCGACTCCTGCGCGGGGTCGCCCACCGCGCCCGGTCCCACGACCCACGCCTGGACGTGCACGTCGGCGGGGTGGTCCTCGGAGGCGACGACCTCCGGGCTGGTCAGGCAGACGAGCGAGCGGGTCGCGGCGTCGCCGAGGTGGCGGACCATGCCGGCGCCGGCGTCCACGGCGGCCCGGGTGCACATGAGGGCGGCACCGGGGTACGTGGGCGAACCGGCCACGACGCCGACCACGCCGCGGGAGTACTTGTGGGAGGCCGCGCCCGGCCGCGGCCACAGCGCCGCGACGTCGCCGGGCTCGAGGCGGCGCAGCGCCGGGGCGGGCAGGGCGGCCTCGATGCCGATCCGCACGGTGCGCACCTCCCCGCAGGAGCGTTCGCCCGGGGGCAGGAGGAGCCCGGCCTTCGCGCCGCCGAAGCTCACCGTCACGTCCGCGGGGAGCACCGGCCCGCAGACGGCGCCCGTGTCGGCCGAGACCCCGGAGGGGACGTCGCAGGCCACGACCAGCGGGGCGTCCCGGTCCGGCCACCGCTCCAGCACCGCCCGGACGAGGTCCGCGGCGGCGCCGCGCAGCCCGCCGCGGGCACCGGTGCCGAGCACGGCGTCGAGCACGAGGTCGGCGGCGAGCACGCGGGCGGGCCCCTCCCCCTCCGGGGACTCCGCCAGCGGCAGGACGCGCCCGCCGGCCGCCGCGAGCGCCGCGGCGGCCTCCGGGTGCAGCCGGTCCCCGACCGCCACGGCCAGCACGGACGCTCCGCGCCGGGCGAGCTCGGCCCCGGCCCACAGGCCGTCCCCGCCGTTGTTCCCGGTGCCGGCCAGGACGACCACCCGGGCCCCGGCGACCCGGCCGCGGCGGGCGCGCAGGCGCTCGGCGCAGGCCAGAGCCAGTCCGTGCGCGGCGCGGCGCATCAGGGCGGGACCCTCCCCCCGGGCCAGGAAGGGCGCCTCCGCGTCACGGACCTGCGCGCCCGTGTACGCCGCGATCACGACGCCGCCCCGTCCCCGCAGGACTCCGCCGCCCGGGCCCCGGCGGCCGCGGCGCCGGCGGGCTCCCCGGTGCGCTCGGCGATGACCATGGCCATCGCGATCCCGCCGTCGTGGGTCATGGTCAGGTGCCACCGGTCGATGCCCTGCCGCCGGGCCTCCTCCGCCACGGTCCCCTCGGTGCACAGCACCGGGGCGCCGGCGGGGTCGTTCTCGATCCAGCAGTGCTGCCAGATCATGCCGGGCGGCGCCTTCAGCGCCTTGGCCGCCGCCTCCTTCGCCGCGAAGCGCGCCGCGAGCGACCGGACGTGCAGGTCCCGCTCGAGCGGGGTGAACAGCCGGGCCACGAGGCCGGGGGTGCGGGCGATCTGCTCCTCGAAGCGGGCGATGTCCACCACGTCGATGCCGGTGCCGATGATCATGCCCCCCACCCTAGCCACACCCGGCCGGGGCCTCCGACGAGCACCGGCCCGCCGCCCCGGGAACGGGACGACGGGCCGGTGCCCGGCGGGCGGCTACTCGACGGTGACGGACTTCGCGAGGTTGCGCGGCTGGTCCACGTCGTAGCCCTTGGCGGTGGCGAGCTCGCAGGCGAAGATCTGCAGCGGCACCGTGGTGAGCAGCGGCTGGAGCAGCACCGGGGACTGCGGAACGCGGAAGATGTGGTTCGCGTAGTCGGCGACGGCCTCGTCCCCCTCCTCGGCGATGACGATGGTCACCGCGCCGCGGGCGCGGATCTCCTGGATGTTGGAGACCACCTTCGCGTGCAGGGAGTCGCGGCCCCGCGGGGAGGGCACGATCACGAAGACGGGCTGCCCCTCCTCGATCAGCGCGATCGGGCCGTGCTTGAGCTCGCCGGCGGCGAAGCCCTCGGCGTGGATGTAGGCGAGCTCCTTGAGCTTCAGGGCGCCCTCCAGGGCCACCGGGTAGCCGACGTGGCGGCCGAGGAAGAGCACGGAGGCCGCGTCCTTCATCGACTGGGCGAGGTCCTTGACCGCGGCCTGGGCGTCGATGACCTGCTGGATCTTGGCGGGCATGGCCTCGAGCTCGGCGAGGATCCCGGCGATCTCGTCCTTGTACTTGTTGCCGCGCAGCTGGGCCAGGTAGAGCCCCAGGAGGTAGGCGGCGGTGATCTGGGCCAGGAACGCCTTGGTGGAGGCCACCGCGATCTCGGGCCCGGCGTGCGTGTACAGCGCGGCGTCGGCCTCGCGCGGAATGGTGGAGCCGTTGGTGTTGCAGATCGCCACGACCTTGGCCCCCTGCTCCTGGGCGTGCCGGACGGCCATGAGGGTGTCCATGGTCTCGCCCGACTGGGACAGGGCCACCACCAGGGTGCGCTCGTTGACGATCGGGTCGCGGTAGCGGAACTCGTGGGCGAGCTCCACCTCGGTGGGGATCCGGCACCAGTGCTCGATGGCGTAGCGGGCCACCTGCCCGGCGTAGGCGGCGGTGCCGCAGGCCACGACGACGATCTTGTCCACCGCACGGAGCACGGACTCGTCGATCTTCAGCTCGTCGAGCACGAGGTTGCCGTCCGGGTCCGTGCGGCCCATCAGGGTCTGCTCCACGGCGGCGGGCTGCTCGTTGATCTCCTTCTCCATGAAGGAGGGGAAGCCGCCCTTCTCGGCCGCGGCGGCGTCCCACAGCACCTCGAAGGGCTTGCCCTGGGCCGGGTTGCCGTGGAAGTCGGTGATCTCGTAGTCGTCGGCCGTGATGGTCACGACCTGGTCCTGGCCGAGCTCGACGGCGCTGCGGGTGTAGTCGATGAACCCGGAGACGTCGGAGCCCAGGAAGTTCTCGCCCTCGCCGAGGCCGAGCACCAGCGGGGAGTTGCGGCGGGCCGCGACGACGCGGCCGGGGTGGTCCACGTGCACGGCGAGGAGGGTGAACGCGCCCTCGAGCCGGCGGCAGGCGACCTGCATGGCGGTGGTGAGGTCCTGGTCGCCGAGGTCGTTGTAGGTGTCGGCCAGCAGCGTGGCGGCCACCTCGGTGTCGGTCTCCGAGAGGAACTCGTGGCCCTTCTCGACCAGCTCGCGCTTGATCTCGGCGAAGTTCTCGATGATGCCGTTGTGGATCACGGCCAGCCGGCCGCCGTCGACGACGTGCGGGTGGGCGTTGGTGTCGGACGGGCCGCCGTGGGTGGCCCAGCGGGTGTGCCCGATGCCCGTGGTGGAGGGCGGCAGGGGGCGCTCGCCCAGCTCCTGCTCGAGGTTCAGCAGCTTGCCCGCCTTCTTGCGGAAGCCGACGCTGCCGTTCGAGAGCACCGCCACACCCGCGGAGTCGTAGCCGCGGTACTCGAGGCGCCGGAGGCCTTCCACGAGGACGTCCAGGGCGTCGTGCCCGGAGGAGGTGCCGCGCTCGTCCGCGACCTGGGAGGAGGGGCCCACATATCCAACAATTCCACACATGCGCTTCAGGCTACCGCATGGATCCGTGCCGCCCGGGCGCGCCCGACCGGGGGCGCGGACCCCATTTCCGGGGACGTCCGCGACGCCGCGCCCCCGGAGCGGGCCCGGTCCGACGGCCCGCTCCGGGCCCCGCGTCAGTCGTTGACCTTCCCGAGCAGCTCGAGCACCTCGTCGGCGGTGCTCGCCTCGTCCAGCTGCCGGACCTTCTCCTTGTTGCCGAAGATCTTCGCGACCCGCGACAGGATGGCCAGGTGCTCGTTGTCCTTGCCGGCGATGCCGATCACCCAGGTCACCGGCTTGCCGTTCCAGTCCAGGCCCTCGGGGTACTTCACCACCGACAGGGCCGCGGAGCGGATGCTGTCCTTGGCCTGGTTGGTGCCGTGCGGGATCGCCAGCCCGTTGCCCATGAACGTGGACACGGAGGCCTCGCGCTCGTGCATGGAGGCCACGTACGCGTCGGTCACCGCCCCGGCCGCGACCAGCAGCCCGCCGGCCTCGTCGATGGCCTGCGCGGCGTCGCGCGCCCCGCCGTCCATCACGATCCGCTCCCGGGTCAGGATCGCGCCCCCGGACGGGGCGTCCCCGCCGGTCGCCGGCCCGCCCGTCGCGGCCGCGGCCGCGGGTTCGGACGCGGTGCCGGACGCGGTGCCGGACGCGGTGCCGGACGCGGCGGTGTCCGCTGCCGGGGCGGCGGGGACGGTGGCGCCGTTGCGCTGCTGGACGGCCTCGACGATCTCGTCGTAGCGGGGGCTGCCCATGAAGTTGTCCACGGTCACCACCGAGGCGCTGGGCACCTTGGGGCGGGCCCGGGTGGCCAGGTCCTGGTGGGTGACCACGATGTCGAAGTCGTCGGTGAGGTTGGCGATCGCGGCGTTGGTGACCTTCACGTCCCCGAAGCCGGCGGCCTTGACCTTGTTGCGCAGCACCGAGGCGCCCATCGCGGAGGAGCCCATCCCGGCGTCGCAGGCGAAGACGATGTGGCGCACCGGCCCGCCGTCGGCCAGCTCCCGGGCGGAGGTCCCGCCGGTGTCGGCGCCGCCGCTGGTGCCGACCACCGCGGAGGAGACGCTCGACCTCTTGCCCTTCATCGCCTCCATCCGGGAGGTCGCCTCGGTGAGGTCGCCCTCGCCCTTGTCCCGGGAGGCCTTCAGGATCACCGAGGCCACCAGGAAGGACACCGCGGTGGCCGCGGTCACCGCCAGGATCACCCCGATGTAGGAGTCCGAGGCGGTCTGGGCCAGCACCGCGATGATCGACCCCGGTGCGGCCGGGGCGCGCAGTCCGGCGTCGAAGATGGTCAGCGTGAAGATCCCGGTCATGCCCCCGGCGATCGCGGCGAGGATCAGCGCCGGCTTCATCAGCACGTAGGGGAAGTAGATCTCGTGGATCCCGCCCACGAAGTGGATCAGCGCCGCCCCCGGGGCCGAGGCCCGGGCGGCGCCGCGGCCGAAGAACGTGTAGGCCAGCAGGATGCCCAGCCCCGGACCGGGGTTGGCCTCCAGCAGGAACAGGATCGACTTGCCCTCCTCCAGCGCCTGGGCGGTGCCCAGCGGGGTGAGGATGCCGTGGTTGATCGCGTTGTTCAGGAACAGCACCTTGGCCGGCTCGATCAGGATCGAGGTCAGCGGCAGCAGCCCGCGGGTCACGAGGAAGTCCACCGCCGCCGCGGCCGCGGTGGAGAAGGCCAGCACCGCCGGGCCGACCACGAAGAACCCCACGATCGCCATCAGCGCCGCGAAGATCCCGGCCGAGAAGTTGTTCACCAGCATCTCGAACCCGGGCTTGATCTTCCCGTCCCAGATCGCGTCGATCCGCTTCATCAGCCACGCGGTGAGCGGGCCCATCAGCATCGCCCCGATGAACATCGGGATGTCGGTGCCCACGATCACCCCCATCGTGGCGATCGCCCCGACCACCCCGCCGCGCACGTCGTAGACCATCCGCCCGCCGGTGTAGGCGATCAGCAGCGGCAGCAGGTAGGTGATCATCGGCCCCACCAGGCCCGTGTACGGCTCCCCCTCGGCGTTCTGCCCGAACCCGCCCAGCGGGCCGAAGGGCGTGAACCCGGCCTCGATGAAGAACGCCGTGATCAGCCCCCAGGCGATGAACGCCCCGATGTTGGGCATGATCATCCCCGAGAGGAACGTCCCGAACCGCTGCACGTGCGCGCGGGCGACCTGTGACCGCCCGCCCGTCGATGTTGTCGTTCCCGTGGTCGTCGCCGTGGCCATGGTGCTGTCCTCGCTCTCGGGAGAGGCGGTGCTCCCTCCGGCGGATCGCACGCGCCCTGCGGTGTCGCGACCCGTCGGACGTCGACGGGCCGGAACGTGCCCAAATCTACACCCGGGCCGCGGCGCTGTCTGCGGCGCGCGGGGCCGTGACGCGCCGCGGTCTAGACTGTGCTCGATGACCGCATCTACGCTGAGCGAACGCACCTCGCCCTTCGTGGAGCTCGACCGGCAGACCTGGTCGAGGCTCTCCCACGAGATCGACGTTCCTCTCACCTCTCAGGAGATCGAGAACCTGCGCGGCCTCGGCGACCGGCTCGACGTCGCGGAGGTCCGCGAGGTGTACCTCCCGCTCTCGCGGCTGCTCACCCTCTACGACGAGTCCTCCAACCGGCTCAACGCCTCCACCAACGCCTTCCTCGGCGAGGAGCACGCCCGGACGCCCTTCGTGATCGGCATCGCCGGGTCCGTGGCGGCCGGCAAGTCCACCACCGCCCGCCTGCTGCGGGAGCTGATGTCCCGGTGGCCCTCCACCCCGAACGTCCAGCTGATCACCACGGACGGGTTCCTCCACCCCAACGCCGAGCTCCAGCGCCGCGGGCTCATGGACCGCAAGGGCTTCCCGGAGTCCTACGACCGCCGGGCCCTGCTCCGCTTCGTCGCCAAGATCAAGTCCGGCGCCCCCGAGGTGCGGGCCCCGAAGTACTCGCACCACAGCTACGACATCGTGCCCGGCGAGGAGGTCGTGGTCACCCGGCCCGACGTCGTGATCATCGAGGGGCTCAACGTGCTCGCACCGGCCAAGGTGGGCCCCGGGGACCGGGCCGCCCTCGCCCTCAGCGACTTCTTCGACTTCTCCATCTACGTGGACGCCCGGCCCTCGGACATCGAACGGTGGTACGTGGAGCGGTTCCAGGCGCTGCGCTACTCCGCCTTCGCCGACCCGGGCTCGTACTTCCACCGCTACGCCGATCTCTCCGACGCCGAGGCCGTCGCGACCGCCACCGGGATCTGGCGGCGGATCAACGAGCCGAACCTCATCGAGAACGTGCAGCCGACCCGCGGACGCGCCCGGCTGATCCTCTCCAAGGACTCCGACCACTCGATCCGGCGCGTGCTGCTGCGCAAGAACTGATGCGCGCCCTCCGCAGTGCCGCGCCGGGCCCGGTGCCCCGCGTGACCGGGCTGCTCGGCACGGGACTGCTCGTGGCCGGGCTGCTCGTGGCCGGGCTGCTCGGCGGGTGCGCTCCGGGCGTCGGGCCGTCCGCCGGCCGTGAGGACCCCGCGCCGGGGAGCGCTCCCCCGGCGTCGTCGGCCACCGCCCCGTCCGGCACCGGGCCGTCCGGCACCGCGCCGTCCCCGGGCCCGCCCTCCGGCGACGGGTCCCCCACGGCCCCGGCGGAGCCGCCCCGGCCGCCGGAGCTGGACGACCCGGTCTCCCTGTCGGTCGTGGTCAACAAGCGCCGTCCCCTCGTCCCGGCGGACTGGGCACCGCCGGTCCTCGAGGACGTCGAGGGCCACCGGCTGCGGCCCGAGGCCGCCGCGGCCGCCCGCGGGATGCTCGCCGCGGCGCGGGCGGACGGGGTGCGGCTGCGGATCGTCTCCGGCTACCGCTCCTGGGCGGAGCAGCAGGAGACCTACGCCGGCTGGGTGGCGCGGAAGGGTCCCGCCGCCGCGGACGTCGTCTCCGCCCGGCCGGGCCACTCGGAGCACCAGACCGGTCTGGCCGTGGACGTCGGCGAGGGCGGCGGCTGCGACCTGCAGGTGTGCTTCGCCGACACGGCCGCCGCCGCGTGGGTGGCCGAGCACGGGCCCGAGCACGGCTTCGTCGTCCGCTACCCGTGGGGCGAGGAGGCCGTCACCGGCTACTGGTACGAGCCGTGGCACCTGCGCTATCTCGGGCCCGGGCGCGCGCAGGAGCTCGTGCGCTCGGGCGCCGCCACCCTCGAGGAGTTCGCCGGGCTGGGCCCGGCCCCGGACTACCCGGCGGCCGCCCCGGGCTGATCCACCGCCGGGCCCTCCGGGGCGTCGCGCCGGGCGCCGGCGCCGGGCCAGCCGCCGGGACAGGCCCCGCGACAGGCGCACCGGGGCGGTGGCACCGTGCGGGACGCCGGCGGGTAGTCTGCGGGGATGCTCAAGGGATTCAAGGACTTCATCATGAAGGGCAACGTGCTGGACCTGGCCGTGGCCGTGATCGTCGGCGCGGCCTTCGCCCAGGTCGTCAACGCCATGGTCGAGGCGGTGCTCATGCCGGGGATCTCCGCGCTGGTCGGCTCGCCCGACTTCGACTCGTTCGCCGTGCTCTCCCTCAACGGCAACGACATCAGGTTCGGCGTGCTGCTCACCGCGCTGGTCAACTTCCTGCTCGTGGCCGCCGCGGTCTACGTCGCCGTCGTCCTGCCCATGAACAAGATGCTCGAGGCCCGCAACCGGCGCCTCGGCATCGCCCCGGACGAGGAGGAGGCCGACGCCCAGGTGCAGCTGCTCACGGAGATCCGTGACGAGCTGCGCCGGCGCGCCTGACCCCGGGGACGCGGCAGGCCCGCACCGAGTTCTCGGTGCGGGCCTGCCGCGTCGGCGGTGGCGGCTCAGACCGTGAGGGCCAGCTCCCGCTCCACCACGGAGGCGAGGTACTCGGTCTCCGCCCGGGCGACCTCCTCGGAGGCCGCCTCGACCATCACCCGGACCACGGGCTCCGTGCCCGAGGGGCGCAGCAGCACCCGGCCCGTCTCGCCGAGGCGCTGCTCGACCTCCGCGACGGCCGCCTGCACACCGGGGTTGGAGCCCACCGCGGCGCGATCCACGCCGCGCACGTTCAGCAGCACCTGCGGCAGGCGGGTCATCACCGTGGCCAGCTCCGCGAGCGGCGCCCGGGTCTGGGCCACGCGCGAGGCCAGCATCAGCCCGGTCAGCAGGCCGTCCCCCGTGGTGGCGAAGTCGGACATGATCACGTGGCCGGACTGCTCCCCGCCGAGGTTGTAGCCGTGCTCGGTCATGGTCTCGAGGACGTACCGGTCCCCCACGGCGGTCTCGCGCAGCTCGATGCCCGCCTCCCGCAGGGCGAGCTTGAGCCCGAGGTTGCTCATCACCGTCGCCACCAGGGTGTCGTCGACGAGCCGGCCGGCGTCCTTCATGGCCAGGGCGAGGATCGCCATGATCTGGTCGCCGTCCACCTCCCGGCCGGAGGCGTCCACGGCGAGGCAGCGGTCCGCGTCGCCGTCGTGGGCGATCCCGAGGTCGGCGCCGAGCTCCACGACGGCCCGCCGGAGGGGCTCCAGGTGGGTCGAGCCGCAGCCGTCGTTGATGTTCAGGCCGTCGGGCTCCGCGCCGATGACGTGCACGTCGGCGCCCGCGCCGCGGAACGCGTCCGGGGAGACGCCGCTGGCGGCGCCGTTGGCGCAGTCCAGGACGACGCTGAGGCCCTCCAGCCGGTGCGGGATCGCCCCGACCAGGTGCAGGACGTAGCGGTCCTCCGCGTCCGTGAGCAGGTGGATGCGCCCCACCCCGGCGCCCGTGGGGCGCCGGAAGTCACCGGCCTCGAAGGCCGCCTGGATCTCGTCCTCCACGCGGTCGGGCAGCTTGCGCCCGCCGTGGGCGAGGAACTTGATCCCGTTGTCCGGGGCCGGGTTGTGCGAGGCGGAGATCATCACCCCGAAGTCCGCGTCCAGGTCCGCGACCAGGTAGGCCAGCGCGGGGGTCGGCAGCACTCCGGCGTCGTGCACGTCCACCCCCGACCCGGCGAGGCCGGCGGAGACGGCGGCGCTGAGGAACTCGCCGCTGGCGCGCCCGTCCCGGGCGACGACCGCGGTGGGACGCCGCCCCTCGGGGGCGTGGCCGTGGCCCAGCACGATGGCGGCGGCCTGGGCCAGGTCCAGGGTCATGTTGGCTGTGAGGAGGTCGTTCGCGAGCCCGCGCACGCCGTCCGTTCCGAATAATCTAGACATCGCCCCCCATCCTACGTTCCCGTCGCCGCGGGGGACGGCAGGCGGCGCACGAACGCACGGACCCCGTCCGCGTCCGGTGGGCACCGGGACGGACGGGGTCCGTGGGGCTGGGCGAGCGGGCCGGGCGGCCCGTCGATCAGCGCTTGGAGTACTGCGGGGCCTTGCGGGCCTTCTTCAGACCGGCCTTCTTGCGCTCGATGACGCGCGGGTCACGGGTGAGGAAGCCGGCCTTCTTGAGCGTGGGCCGGTTGTTCTCCACGTCGATCTCGTTCAGGGCGCGGGCCACGCCGTGGCGCAGCGCGCCGGCCTGGCCGGAGGGGCCACCGCCGTGGATGCGGGCGATGACGTCGTAGGCGCCCTCGAGCTCCAGCAGCCGGAAGGGGTCGTTGACCTCCTGCTGGTGCAGCTTGTTCGGGAAGTAGTTCTCCAGGGCGCGACCGTTGATGGTCCACTGGCCGGAGCCGGGGACGACGCGCACGCGGGCGACGGCCTCCTTGCGGCGGCCCACGGCCTGGCCGGAGACGGTCAGGGCGGGACGCTCGGCGGCGACGGCGGTCTCCGCGGCGGGGGCCGACTCGGAGGTGTAGCTGCTCAGCTGCTCCTCGACGTCCACGGTGTTCTGCTCTTCAGTGTTCTGAGCCACGATTCTCCTCGATCAGTTCTTGTCTCGTAGGCCCGGAACTACTGGGCGACCTGGGTGAACTCGAAGGTCTGGGGCTGCTGGGCACCGTGGGGGTGCTCCGGACCGGCGTAGACCTTGAGCTTGGACATCTGCTGGGCGGCCAGCTTGTTCTTCGGGAGCATGCCACGGATGGCCTTCTCCACGGCGCGGACCGGGTTCTTCTCCAGCAGCTCGGCGTAGGAGGTGGACTTGAGTCCGCCCGGGTAGCCGGAGTGGCGGTAGGCCCGCTTCTTCTCGAGCTTGGAGCCGGTCAGGGCGACCTTCTCGGCGTTGATGATGATGACGAAATCACCGGCGTCCACGTGGGGAGCAAAGGTCGGCTTGTGCTTTCCGCGCAGCAGCGTTGCGGTCTGGCTGGCAAGACGACCCAGGACGACGTCGGTGGCATCGATGACGTGCCACTGGCGCTGAATGTCACCGGGCTTCGGGGTGTACGTACGCACGTTAGTTTGCCTTCGTTCGGGTTCTCTCGGTGGCGCTAGTTGGGATCACGCCGTTTCTCGGTGTGCCGTCCGGGGCTCGGGTGAGGACCGAGCTGCATCCGGTGCCCGAGACCCCGGTGCACCGGAGCGCCATGCGTCCTGCAACTGGACGGCGGATCCGGGTACACGTGAACCGAGGCGGGACACGCACAACAGCACCCCACGTTACCGGATCGGGCGGTCAAAGACCACTCCGCGGCATACACCCGGACGGTGAGGCGGTCAATCCCGGTGCAGCGGGTCCCGGAGCGCCCGGGTGCGCTCGGCCCGCTCCCCCAGCCCGGCGTCGCCGGGGTAGCGCACCTCCTCGAGGACGAGGGCGTGCGGGGGCGCCAGGAGCACCCGGGCGTCGCGCACCCGGTCCGCCAGGCGGCGCCCCAGCCAGTCCTGGGCCTCGCGTCCGGCGCCCACCCGGGCCGCGGCGCCGACGACGGAGCGGACCATGTGGTGGCAGAACGCGTCCGCCTCGATGCCGAGCAGCACGAGGCCGTCCCGGTCCCGTTCGACGGACACGCCGAGGACCTCCCGCACCGTGGTGGCGCCCTCCCGCGGCCGGCAGAAGGAGAGGAAGTCGTGCAGCCCGACCAGGTCCTGCACGGCGGCGGCCATCGCGTCGGCGTCCAGCACGTCCTTGGTCCACCAGGTCAGGTGGCGGGTCAGCGGGTCGTGGCCGGCCGCGCCGTCGTCGATCCGGTAGCTGTAGCGGCGCGAGACGGCCGAGAACCGGGCGTCGAAGCCCGCCGGCGCGGCCGCGGCCCGGCGCACCACGACCGCCCCCGGGCTCTCCGGCAGGCCGCGCTCGCGGCGCCCGCGCCCCAGCACGTGGCCGAGCGCCCCGGTGAGCCGGCGTCCGAGCGCGGCCCCGGGGTCCTCCCCCCGGCCGCGGGCGAGTCCGCGCCACTCCTCCGGGGTGAGGTCGAGGTGGACCACCTGGCCGCGGGCGTGGACACCGGCGTCGGTCCGGCCCGCCACCACGACCCGCACCTCGCGGCGCACCAGCACGGCCAGGGCGTCCTCGAGGGAGCCCTGGACGGTGGGCAGCCCCGGCTGGCGGGCCCACCCGGCGAAGGGCGCTCCGTCGTAGGCCAGGTCGATGCGCACCCGCACGGGGGACTCGGTCATGGGCGTTCCTCTCGGTCAGGGGGCGGCGGCAGGGCTCGCGGTCGGGCGCGAGGGACCGGGACGAGGAGCCGGGCGCGACAGGGGGCCGGGCACGGCAACGCCGCCGGGGACCAGGTCCCCGGCGGCGTGCGCGGTGTTCGTCCGGACGGACCCGCTCAGCGCAGCTTCTGCGCGGCGGAGCCGCCGGCCGGCTGGAAGCCGGCGGCCTCGGCGTTGGCCGGGGAGTCGAACCAGATCTCGGCGGTGGTGCCCGCGTACCAGCGCGAACCGGGCACGTGGTACTTCATCGAGTTCCGGTTGCCCTTGATCTCGAAGCCCTCGGGGGCCTCGCCGGACTCCAGCGGGGCGTGCGAGCCGGGGAACTCCGCCTCGGTGTTCTCGGCGGCGACCTCGGCGGCCTGCTCGGAACCGACCTCGGGGGCCTGCTCCTCGGCGGGGATCTCCTCGGCGGCGACCTCGGCGGCGGTGCTGTCCGCCGGGGTGTCGACCGGGGCGGCGGGCGCCGGGGCGGCCTTCGCGGTGGCGCGCTCGGCCTCGGCCACGGTGGCCTTGGTCGCGACGGGCTCCATCACGAGCTCGATGACGGCCATGGGGGCGTTGTCGCCCTTGCGGTTGCCGATCTTGGTGATGCGGGTGTAGCCGCCGTTGCGGTCCTCCATCGCCGAGGCGATGGTGGTGAACAGCTCGTGCACCACGGACTTGTCGGTCAGCTGGGCGAGCACGCGCCGGCGGGCGGCCAGGTCACCGCGCTTGGCGAAGGTGATCAGCCGCTCGGCGTAGGGACGCATCCGCTTCGCCTTGGTGACGGTGGTCGTGATGCGCTTGTGCTCGAACAGCTGCTGGGACAGGTTCGCCAGCATCAGGCGCTCGTGGGCGGGGCCGCCTCCGAGGCGGGGTCCCTTGGTGGGAGTAGGCATGGTTGTTGATCTCCTGGAAGTTCGTCCCGCCCGGGCCGGGCGGCCGGTGGGACTTCAGCGGGAAGGACTAGTGGTCGTCGTCGTCGAACGGGTTCTCGTCGTCGATCGCGGCGGCGCGAGCGGCGAGGTCGAAGCCGGGAGGCGAGTCCTTGAGGGACAGGCCGAGGTCGACGAGCTTGGCCTTCACCTCGTCGATCGACTTGGCGCCGAAGTTGCGGATGTCCATCAGGTCCGCCTCGGAGCGGCCCACGAGCTCACCCACGGTGTGGATGCCCTCGCGCTTGAGGCAGTTGTAGGACCGCACGGTGAGCTCGAGGTCCTCGATGGGCAGCGCCATGTCGGCGGCCATCGCGGCGTCGGTCGGCGAGGGGCCGATCTCGATGCCCTCGGCGGCCGTGTTGAGCTCCCGGGCCAGGCCGAACAGCTCGACCAGGGTGGTGCCGGCGGAGGCCACGGCGTCACGCGGGGTGATGGCCTCCTTGGTCTCCACGTCGAGCACCAGCTTGTCGAAGTCGGTGCGCTGCTCCACGCGGGTGGCCTCCACGCGGAAGGTCACCTTGAGCACCGGCGAGTAGATGGAGTCGACCGGGATGCGGCCGATCTCCGCGTCGCCCGCCTTGTTCTGGGCGGCCGAGACGTAGCCGCGGCCGCGCTCGATGGTCAGCTCGAGCTCGAGCTGGCCCTTCGCGTTGAGCGTGGCGATGTGCAGGTCCGGGTTGTGGATCTCCACGCCGGCCGGGGCCGTGATGTCCGCGGCGGTCACGACGCCCGGGCCCTGCTTGCGCAGGTAGGCGACGACGGGCTCGTCCTGCTCCGAGGACACGGCGAGCTTCTTGACGTTGAGGATGATCTCGGTGACGTCCTCCTTCACGCCCTCCACGGTGGAGAACTCGTGGAGCACCCCGTCGAGCCGGATGCTGGTCACGGCCGCACCGGGGATGGAGGAGAGCAGCGTGCGGCGGAGGGAGTTGCCGAGGGTGTAGCCGAAGCCGGGCTCGAGCGGTTCGATCACGAAGCGGGACCGGTTGTCGGCCACGACCTCTTCGGAGAGGGTGGGGCGCTGTGCGATGAGCACTGATGTTTCCTTTCAGCGGGCATCCGCTATATGACGCGCGCAAATGGTGGAAAACAGTTGATGGGTGCGGACCGGTGCCCGGTCCTTCAGTCGGCGTGCCCACCGGGACCCCGGCGGGGTCCCGGTGGGCACGCTCGCATCAGACGCGGCGGCGCTTCGGCGGGCGGCAACCGTTGTGCGCGCTCGGGGTGACGTCCGAGATGGAGCCGACCTCGAGGCCGGTGGCCTGCAGGGAGCGGATGGCGGTCTCGCGCCCGGAGCCCGGGCCCTTGACGAACACGTCGACCTTGCGCACGCCGTGCTCCTGCGCGCGCTTGGCGGCGGCCTCGGCGGCCATCTGGGCGGCGAACGGGGTGGACTTGCGAGAGCCCTTGAACCCCATCTCCCCGGCGGAGGACCAGGAGAGGACGGCGCCGGTGGGGTCGGTGATGGTGACGATGGTGTTGTTGAACGTCGACTTGATGTGGGCCTGGCCCTGGGTGACGTTCTTCTTGTCCTTGCGGCGGGGCTTGCGGGCAGCCGCTGCGCGAGTCTTCGGGGGCATGGATGTCTCCTACAAAGTTTTCAGGAAGAGCAGTGAAGAGTGGTGGTGGGCCGCTCGGGGGACCGTGCGGTCCCGGCGTGCGAGCGGCAGCCGGCTACTTCTTCTTGCCGGCGACCGTGCGCTTGGGACCCTTGCGGGTGCGGGCGTTGGTCTTGGTGCGCTGGCCGTGCACCGGCAGGCCGCGGCGGTGCCGGATGCCCTGGTAGCTGCCGATCTCGACCTTGCGGCGGATGTCGGCGGCCACCTCGCGGCGGAGGTCACCCTCAACCTTGTAGTTGTCCTCGATGTAGTCGCGCAGCTCCACGAGCTGGGCATCGGTGAGCTCGCGCACGCGCAGGTCGCCCGAGATGCCGGTGGCGGCGAGGGTTGCCAGCGCGCGGGTGCGGCCCACGCCGTAGATGTAGGTGAGCGCGACTTCCAGCCGCTTTTCACGGGGAAGGTCGACGCCTGCGAGACGAGCCATATCGGCGGTTCTCCTTGTGCTTCTCCAGAGGTCTGGAGCATCGCTGTCCGGTCGGTGACGTCATGTCCGTCCGCCGGTCCCCGGCCTCTGTACCGGGGGCACCCGCCCGGATCTCTCCGGTCGGGAGCGGTGCCTTTCGTGGTTCCACTTGCGTGGGTGGTCGGGGCTGGTCAGCCCTGACGCTGTTTGTGGCGCGGGTTCTCGCAGATCACCATGACCCGCCCGTTGCGGCGGATCACCTTGCACTTGTCGCAGATCGGCTTCACGCTCGGTTGGACCTTCATCGCATTCCTTCGCGTCGTTCTCTCGAGTGGGTGCGGCCCGGAGGCCGCCGGTCCTACTTGTAGCGGTAGACGATACGACCGCGGGTGAGGTCGTACGGGCTCAGCTCCACCACCACGCGGTCCTCGGGGAGTATCCGGATGTAGTGCTGGCGCATCTTGCCGGAGATGTGGGCGAGGACCAGGTGACCGTTGTTCAGCTCAACGCGGAACATCGCGTTGGGCAGAGCCTCGACCACAGTGCCTTCGATCTCGATGACTCCGTCTTTCTTGGCCATATCCTCCGCTAACTTCAGGTGCCCCCCGCCGGGGCGGCGGGCAGGGTTTCGGGTGTACATCGTCGTTAAACGCCGCAGCGGACCTGTACGCGCGCACCATCACCGTTCGTGGTGCACGGTGAGGGTCGGCGGGGTCCGATGAGTGCGGAATCGCTGGAGCACAGACAACCAACAGAACACTCTACGTGATCGGGGGCGCCTCCCGCAACGCGGGAGGCGCCCCCGGGACCGGGCCGGCCGGACCCCGGCTCGGCTCGCGGCTCAGACCACGGCGGCGAGCTGCCCGCAGGCCCCGTCGATGTCCGAGCCGCGGGTGTCCCGCACGGTGGTGGGGATGCCGTGGGCGCGCAGGCGCTCCACGAAGTTCTGCTCCACGCCGGGCCGGGACGCGGTCCACTTGGAGCCGGGGGTCGGGTTGAGCGGGATGGGGTTGACGTGCACCCAGCCGGCCCCCCGGGCGTTGAGCTTCTCCCCCAGCAGGTCGGCGCGCCAGCCCTGGTCGTTGATGTCGCGGATCAGGGCGTACTCGATGGACACCCGCCGGCCGGTGACGTCGTAGTACTCGCGGGCGGCGTCGAGGGCCTCGTCGACCTTCCACCGGGTGTTGATCGGGATCAGGTCGTCGCGCAGCTCGTCGTCCGGGGCGTGCAGGGACAGGGCGAGCGTCACGGGCAGCTTCTCCCGGGTGAACTTCCGGATCCCGGGGACCAGGCCGACGGTGGACATGGTGATCCCGCGCGCCGAGATGCCCAGGCCCTCGGGCGAGGGGTCGATCAGCCGGTGCACGGCGCCCAGCGTGGCCTTGTAGTTGGCCAGGGCCTCCCCCATGCCCATGAACACGATGTTGGAGACGCGCAGCGGCTCCTGCTCGGCCCGGCCCACCTTGCCGCCGCGCAGCAGGCGCGCCCCCTGGACCACCTGCTCGACCATCTCGGCGGTGGAGAGGTTGCGGGTCAGCCCGGCCTGCCCGGTGGCGCAGAAGGGGCAGTTCATCCCGCAGCCGGCCTGCGAGGAGATGCACATGGTCACCCGGTTGGTGTAGCGCATCAGCACCGACTCCACCATCGCCCCGTCGAAGAGCCGGTGCACGCTCTTGAGCGTGGCGCCCTGGTCCGCCTCGAGGGTGCGCACGGAGGTGAGCAGCGTGGGCAGGGCCTGCGCCACCAGCTCCTCCCGCCCGGCCGCGGGCAGGTCGGTCATGTCCTCGGGGGCCGAGGCGAGCCGGTCGAAGTAGTGCCGGGAGAGCTGCCCCGCGCGGAAGGGCTTGTGCCCGAGCTGGGCGAGGAACTCGCGGCGGCCCGCGAGGTCGAAGTCGGCGAGGTGCTTCGGCGGCTTGCCCCGGCGCGGCGCGGTGAAGGTCAGCTGGCCGGGTTTCGGGCGGACGGTCAGCTCGACGGGCGTTGCGGTCGAGCCGCCGGCCGGGCTGCTCTGCTGCGGTGCCTCGGTCACGGTGGTCTCCTCGGGGGGTCGTGGGTCGGTCTGCCGGTTCACGGGCGGTCCTCCGGGATCGGGACGGGGGTGACGCCGAGCGGCTCCAGCTCCGAGGCGCCGCCGTCCTCGGCCGTGAGCACCCAGATGCCGTCGGCGTGCAGGGCCACGGAGTGCTCCCACTGGCTGGAGCGGGCGCCGTCCGTGGTGACCACGGTCCAGTCGTCGTCGAGCACGCGGGTGCCGATCCCCCCGCGCACGAGCATCGGCTCGATGGCGAGGGCCATCCCCGGGCGCAGCCGGGGCCCGCGGTCGGTGCTGCGGAAGTTCAGGACGTCGGGGGCCATGTGCATTTTGGAGCCGATCCCGTGCCCCACGTACTCCTCGAGGATCCCGAACCGGTGCCCGGAGACCTGGCGGACGTGGTCCTCCACGGCCGCGCCGATGTCGCCGACGTGCGTGCCGGTGGCGGCGGCGGCGATCCCGCGCCACATCGCCTGGCGGGTGACCTCGGACAGCTCCGCGTCGGCGGGGTCGGGGCGGCCGAGCAGCACGGTGCGCGCCGAGTCCCCGTGCCAGCCGTCGACGATCGCCCCGCCGTCCACGGAGAGGATGTCGCCCTCCTGCAGCACCTGCTCGCCGGGGATGCCGTGCACCACGACCTCGTTGACGGACACGCACACCGCGGCCGGGTAGCCGTAGTAGCCGAGGAAGTTGGAGCTCGCGCTGTGCTCCTCCAGGACGGAGCGGAACACGGCGTCGAGGGACGCGGTGGTCACCCCGGGCACGGCGGCCGCCACGGCGGCGTCGAGGGCGCGCGAGGTCACCGTCCCGGCGCGCTGCATGGCGCGCAGCTGGGCGTTGGTCTTGTACTCGATCCGGCGGCGGCCGAACATGCGGTGTTCCTTCCGGGCCGCTGCCCCGGGGTCGGGTGCGCGCGGCGGTCGTGGGTTAAACGTGAGACCCCCGGGGGGTCCGGGGGTGTCACGGAGTCGGCGGTGCGGGGCGTCCGGTCAGGACAGCGCCGCCAGGATCCGTGCGGTGACGTCCTCGACGCTCCCCAGCCCGTCGACCTCGCGGACGATCCCGCGCCGGTCGTAGAGGTCCACGACCGCGGCGGTCTCCGCGTCGTAGACGTCGAGGCGGTGCCGGATGACGTCCTCGGTGTCGTCGGTGCGGCCCTCCTTCTGCGCCCGGCCGAGGAGGCGCTGGACGAGCTCGTCGCGGTCGGCGGTCAGCTTGAGCACGGCGTCGAGCTCCTGGTCCAGCTCGGCCAGGATCGCGTCGAGCTCCTCCACCTGCGCGGCGTTGCGCGGGTAGCCGTCGAGCAGGAAGCCGTCCGCGGTGTCCGTCTCGGCCAGGCGGTCGCGCACCATCCGGTTGGTCACCGAGTCCGGGACGAGGTCGCCGGCGTCGATGTAGCTCTTGGCCTCCTGGCCCAGGGCCGTCCGGCCCTTGATGTTGGCCCGGAAGATGTCACCGGTGGAGATCGCCGGCACGCCGAGCTTCTCCGAGATGCGCACCGCCTGGGTGCCCTTGCCTGCGCCCGGGGGGCCGATGATGAGCATGCGGGTCATGAAGTCTCCTTGCGGTCGGGATGGGCTGCGGGCCCAGTCTACCGGGCGCCCTCCCGGGGCCCGGGGGCCGGGCCCCGGGGGCCGGGCTCAGCGCAGCAGGCCCTCGTAGTTGCGCTGCTGCAGCTGCGCCTCGATCTGCTTCACCGTGTCCAGGCCCACGCCCACCATGATCAGCAGGGAGGGCCCGCCGAACGGGAAGTTCTGGTTGGCGTCGACCAGCACGAGCGCCACGAGCGGGATCATGGACACGATGCCCAGGTAGAGGGCCCCGGGGAACGTGATCCGGCTCAGCACGTACTGCAGGTACTTCTCCGTGGGCCGGCCCGCCCGGATGCCCGGGATGAAGCCGCCGTAGCGCTTCATGTTGTTGGAGACCTCCTCCGGGTTGAACGTGATCGACACGTAGAAGTACGTGAAGAACACGATCATCAGGAAGTACAGCACCATGTACACCGGGTGGTCGCCGGTGACGAGGTAGGTGTTGATCCAGTTGACCCAGCCGGGGATGTCCGAGCCGTCGTCCGGCATGCCGAACTGGGAGAGCATGCCGGGCAGCATCAGCATCGAGGACGCGAAGATGATGGGGATGACGCCGGCCATGTTGACCTTGAGCGGGATGTAGGTGGTGGTGCCGCCGATCGTGCGCCGGCCCACCATCCGCTTGGCGTACTGCACCCGCACCCGGCGCTGGGACTGCTCCACGAACACCACGCAGGTGATCACCACGAGCCCCACGGCCAGCACCGACAGGAACACGCCCCAGCCCCGGGTGCGCAGGATCTCGCCGAGGGCGGAGGGGAAGGTCGCGGCGATCGAGGTGAAGATCAGCAGGGACATGCCGTTGCCCACGCCCTTCTCCGTGATCCGCTCCCCCAGCCACATGATGATGGCGGTGCCGGCGGTCATCGTGATGATCATGATGACGACCGTCAGGACCGTGTCGTTGGGGATGACCGGCAGCGGGCAGTCGCCCAGCAGGGCGCCCGAGCGGGCCAGGGAGACGATCGTGGTGGCGTTGAGCAGCGCCAGCCCGATCGTGAGGTAGCGGGTGTACTGGGTGAGCTGGGTCTGTCCCTGCGCGCCCTCCTCGTGCAGCTCCTGGAAGCGCGGGATGACCACGCGCAGCAGCTGCACGATGATGCTCGCGGTGATGTAGGGCATCACGCCGAGGGCGAAGACCGACAGCTGCAGCAGGGCGCCGCCGCTGAAGAGGTTCACCATGTCGTAGACCCCGCCGGTGGTGGTGCCCAGGGCCAGGCACTGCTGCACGTTGCCGTAGTCGACGCCCGGCGCCGGGATGAACGTGCCCAGGCGGTAGAGCACGATGAGGGCGAGGGTGAACCCCAGCTTGCGTCGCAGGTCGGGGGTTCGCAACGCCCGTCCGAAAGCGCTGAGCACATGTCCTCCTAGAGACTGGGTCCGACCGGCGTCCGGCCGCGGGGTGGGGTGGGGCGGGAGCTCGGTCCTGCGGTCCGCGCGCGGGCGGGCACGGACGACTCCGGTCAGTCTAACGAACCCGCCGCGCCCGGGGCGGCCCGGCGCGCGCCGGGCCGCGGGGCGGCCAACGGGTCAGGCCCCGCCCACGCTCGCGTGGACGGGGCCTGCTCCGACGGTGCCGTGGGACCGGGCGTGCCCGGCCCCACGGCGCGCGCTCACAGCGCGGTGGTGCTGCCGCCGGCGGCGGCGATCTTCTCGGCGGCGGAGCCGGAGAAGGCGTGCGCCTTCACGTCGACCGCGACCGCGATGTCGCCGGAGCCCAGCACCTTGACCGGCTGGTTCTTCCGGACCGCGCCGCGGGCCACGAGCGACTCCACGGTCACCTCGCCGCCCTCCGGGTAGAGCTCGGAGAGCTTGTCGAGGTTGACGACCTGGTACTCCACGCGGAACGGGTTCTTGAACCCGCGCAGCTTCGGCAGGCGCATGTGCAGCGGCAGCTGCCCGCCCGCGAAGCCCGCCTTGACCTGGTACCGGGCGCTGGTGCCCTTGGTGCCGCGGCCGGCGGTCTTGCCCTTGGAGCCCTCACCGCGACCCACGCGGGTCTTGGCGGTCTTCGCGCCCGGGGCCGGACGCAGGTGGTGCACCTTGAGGGCGTGCACCTTCTCGTTCTTCTCAGCAGTGTTCTCTGCCATGGTTACTTGGCCTCCTCGACCTTGACCAGGTGGGCGACGGTGTTGACCATGCCCGCGGTCACGCCGTCGGCCTTGCGGACCACGACGTTGCCCGGCCGCTTGAGGCCGAGGGACCGCAGGGTGTCGCGCATGTTCTGCTTCTGGCCGACCACCGAGCGGATCTGCGTGATGCGCAGCTCCGCCCCGTCGGGCTGGATACGCTTGCCGGACATCAGGCACCTGCCTTCTGGATCGAGCGCAGCAGCGGACCGGGGACGACCTCGTCGATCGGCAGCCCGCGACGGGCCGCGACGGCCGCCGGCTCCTCGAGCTGACGGAGCGCCTCGATCGTTGCGTGCACGATGTTGATCTGGTTCGACGAGCCGAGGGACTTCGACAGCACGTCGTGGATGCCGGCGCACTCGAGCACGGCACGGACCGGGCCACCGGCGATCACACCGGTACCGGGGGTCGCCGGACGGAGCATGACGACGCCGGCAGCGGCCTCGCCCTGCACGCGGTGCGGGATGGTGCGGTCCTCGATGCGCGGAACGCGGAAGAAGTTCTTCTTCGCCTCCTCGACGCCCTTGGAGATCGCGGCCGGCACCTCCTTGGCCTTGCCGTAGCCGACACCGACCATGCCGTTGCCGTCGCCGACGACGACCAGGGCGGTGAAGCTGAAGCGACGACCACCCTTGACGACCTTGGAGACGCGGTTGATGGTCACGACGCGCTCGAGGAACTTGTCCTTCTCCTCCTCGCGCCCGCCACGGCCGCCGCGGCCGCCGCGCTCGCCACGGCCGCCGCGCTCACCGCGGCCGCCGCGCTCGCCACGGCCCCCGCGGTCGCCGCGGGAGTCCTGGGAGCGGTTGGCCTCGGTGGTCTGCTGGGCCCCGGTCGCCTCCGTGGAGGCAGTGCTCGCTTCGGTCACCTGGGTTTCCTTCTCGTTGTTCTGCTCGCTCACAGTGCCAGACCTCCTTCGCGGGCGCCGTCGGCGACAGCCGCCACGCGACCGTGGTACTTGTTGCCGCCGCGGTCGAACACGACGGCCTCGACACCGGCGGCCTTGGCGCGCTCGGCCACGAGCTCACCCACGCGCTTGGCCTTGGCGGTCTTGTCCGCCTCGGCACCGCGCAGATCGGCCTCCATGGTGGACGCCGAGGCGACGGTGACACCCTTGGTGTCGTCGACGACCTGGACGAACACGTGGCGGGCCGAGCGGTTGACGACCAGGCGCGGGCGGGCGGCCGTGCCGGCCAGGTGCTTGCGCACCCGGACGTGGCGGCGGCTGCGCGCGGCGGCCTTGGACTTGCCCTTGATCTTCAGAGCCATGATTACTTACCAGCCTTTCCGGCCTTGCGGCGGATCTGCTCGCCGGCGTAGCGCACGCCCTTGCCCTTGTAGGGCTCGGGGGCGCGCAGCTTGCGGATCTTCGCGGCGACCTCGCCGACCTGCTGCTTGTCGATGCCGTTGACCGAGAGCTTGTTGACGCCCTCGACGGTGAACGAGATGCCGTCCGGGGCCTTGAAGGTGATCGGGTGGCTGTAGCCGAGGGCGAACTCGAGGTCCTGGCCCTTGGCCTGCACGCGGTAACCGGTGCCGACGATCTCGATGCCCTTGGTGTAGCCCTGGGTGACGCCCTGGATCATGTTGGCGATCAGGGTGCGGGTCAGCCCGTGCAGCGAACGGGACTCGCGCTCGTCGTTGGGTCGGGTGACGGTGAGGGTGCTGTCCTCGAGCGCGACGGTGATCGGGCTGGCAACGGTGTGCTGCAGCTCGCCCTTGGCGCCCTTGACGGAGACGACGTTGCCGTCGATCTTGATCTCCACACCGGCCGGCACAGAGATGGGGAGACGTCCGATACGTGACATGTTCTCTTCCTTTCTGTTCCGGGTTACCAGACGTACGCGAGGACTTCGCCGCCCACGCCCTTCTTCGCGGCCTGCTTGTCGGTCAGCAGCCCGGAGGAGGTGGACAGGATGGCGATGCCCAGGCCGCCCAGGACCTTGGGGAGGTTGGTGGACTTGGCGTAGACGCGCAGGCCCGGCTTGGAGATGCGACGGACGCCCGCGATGGAGCGCTCCCGGTTGGGACCGAACTTCAGGGACAGCGTCAGGGTCTTGCCGACCTCGGCCGCCTCTTCCTTGTAGTCCGCGATGTAGCCCTCGGTCTTGAGGATGTCCGCAACCCGGGCCTTGAGCTTCGAGTACGGCATGCTCACGGAGTCGTGGTAGGCGGAGTTGGCGTTGCGCAGACGCGTCAGCATGTCCGCGACAGGATCTGTCATTGTCATTTTGGGGGCACGTGCCCTTCCTCGTCCCGGTTTCCGCCGGCGCCGTGCGGCGCGCGAGCAGACCTGGAACGTAGCGAGATTAGTTGGTCTTGAAGGGGAAACCGAGCGCCTTCAGCAGCGCGCGGCCCTCGTCGTCGGTCTTCGCGGTGGTGACCACCGTGATGTCCATGCCGCGGACGCGGTCGATGCGGTCCTGGTCGATCTCGTGGAACATCGACTGCTCGGTCAGGCCGAAGGTGTAGTTGCCGTTGCCGTCGAACTGGCGGTCGGACAGCCCGCGGAAGTCGCGGATGCGCGGCAGCGCCAGGGTGACGAGGCGGTCGAGGAACTCCCACATGCGGTCGCCGCGCAGCGTGGTGTGCGCGCCGATCGGCATGCCCTCGCGCAGCTTGAACTGCGCGATGGACTTCTTCGCCCGGGTCACGAGCGGCTTCTGGCCGGTGATCGCGGTGAGGTCGCGGACCGCGCCGTCGATCAGCTTCGAGTCCTTGGCGGCGTCACCGACGCCCATGTTCACGACGACCTTGACGACGCGCGGGATCTCCATGACGTTGCCGTAGCCGAACTGCTCCTGCAGCGCGGGGACGACGGTCTCGCGGTACTTGTCCTTGAAGCGCGGGGACACGCTGATCTCGGTGGTTTCGCTCATCACAGATCCTTGCCGGTGCTCTTGGAGACGCGGACACGGACGGTCTTCTGGCGTCCGTCGCGCTCCACGGTCTCGGTGCGGTAGCCGATGCGGGTCGGCTTGTTGGTCTCCGGGTCCACGAAGGCCACGTTGGACACGTGGATCGGGGCCTCGACCTTCTCGATGCCGCCGGCTTCGCCCTGCATGGAGGCCTTGCGGTGGCGGGTGACCACGTTGACGCCCTCGACGAGCACGCGGGAGGTCTCGGGGAACACGCGCAGGACCTTGCCCTGCTTGCCCTTGTTGTCCTTGCTGCCGGAGATGACCTGCACCAGGTCGCCGGTCTTGATCTTGAACTTCGCCATGGTCAGAGCACCTCCGGGGCCAGCGAGATGATCTTCATGAACTTCTTGTCGCGCAGCTCGCGGCCCACGGGGCCGAAGATGCGAGTACCACGGGGGTCCCCGTCGTTCTTCAGGATCACTGCGGCGTTCTCGTCGAACTTGATGTAGGAACCGTCCGGACGACGGCGCTCCTTCTTGGTGCGGACGATGACGGCCTTGACGACGTCGCCCTTCTTCACGTTGCCGCCCGGGATCGCGTCCTTGACGGTGGCGACGATGATGTCGCCGATGCCTGCGTAGCGACGTCCGGATCCACCGAGAACACGGATGGTGAGGATTTCCTTCGCACCCGTGTTGTCGGCGACCTTCAGTCGCGACTCCTGCTGAATCACTGATTACTCCTGTCGTCACGCCGGTTCCAACACCGATCGAGAGCACGGTGCGGGCCTTGCGGAACAGCTTGTCGGATGATGTGCCCTCCCCCGGCGTCGCACGCCGGACCGGGCCCAGCCCTCCATGCCAGGAGCATCTGAACCCGCCACCAGGCGGCGCGGAGGCGCCCTGCACGCGGTCATTATGCGCTGGCACGAAGAGCTGTGGGGTGCACGGGCAGACGAAAACGCCCATACAAGCTCACCAGCTTAGCACAGGCGCCACAGCGCCCGGGCCGCCGGAGGACGGCGACGGCCCGCCCCTCGCACGGAGGAACGGGCCGTCGCCGCGGTGGCCGGCTCGGCAGAGCCGGTCCGGACTACTTCGCCTTCTCGATGATCTCCACGATCCGCCACCGCTTGGAGGCGGACAGCGGGCGGGTCTCGGCGATCAGCACGAGGTCGCCGACGCCGGCGGCGTTCTGCTCGTCGTGGGCCTTGACCTTCGACGAACGGCGCATGACCTTGCCGTACAGGGCGTGCTTGACGTTGTCCTGCAGCTGCACGACGACGGTCTTGTCCATCTTGTCGGAGACCACGTAGCCGCGGCGGCTCTTGCGGTCGCCGCGCTCGGGGGCCTGCTCGGCCCCGTTGTTGATCTGCTCGGTCACTTGGCGTCCTCCTCGGAGGTGGTCTCGGCGGTGGTCTCGGCGGAGCCCGCCTGGGGCCGGATGCCGAGCTCGCGCTCGCGCAGCACCGTGTAGATGCGGGCGATGTCGCGCTTGACCGCCTTCAGGCGGGCGTTGTTCTCGAGCTGACCCGTTGCGGACTGGAAACGGAGGTTGAACAGCTCCGTCTTGGCCTTGCGCAGCGCCTCACCCAGAGAGTCCTTGTCGAGGGCCGCGAGGTTCTCGATGCTCAGATCCTTGGATCCAACAGCCATTCTCATTCACCACCTTCGCGACGCACGATGCGTGCCTTCATCGGGAGCTTGTGGATCGCCAGGCGCAGGGCCTCGCGGGCGACCTCTTCGGAGACACCGGAGAGCTCGAACATCACGCGCCCGGGCTTGACGTTCGCGACCCACCACTCGGGCGAGCCCTTGCCGGAGCCCATGCGGGTCTCGGCGGGCTTCTTGGTCAGGGGACGGTCCGGGTAGATGTTGATCCAGACCTTGCCGCCACGCTTGATGTGGCGGGTCATGGCGATACGGGCGGCCTCGATCTGACGGTTCGTCACGTAGGCCGGCGTGAGCGCCTGGATGCCCCACTCGCCGAAGGCGACGGTGGTGCCGCCCTTGGCTGCGCCCGTGCGCTTCGGGTGGTGCTGCTTGCGGAACTTCACACGACGTGGGATGAGCATTTAGTTACCACCCTCTGCGTTGGTCGCCCCCGCGGCCGGGGCCTGGGAGGCGGGGGCGGAGTCGCCGCGCTCACGGCGTCCGCCACGGTCGTTACGGTCGGTGCGACGACGGTCGCCGCCGCCGCCGCCACGGCGCTCACCCGGACCGCCGCGGCGGTCACGGTCGCCACCACGGCCGCGCGACGGAGCGGCGGCCTGCTGGGCCGCCAGTTCCTTGGCGGTGAGGTCGCCCTTGTAGATCCAGACCTTCACGCCGATGCGGCCGAAGGTGGTCTTGGCCTCGAAGAAGCCGTAGTCGATGTTCGCGCGCAGGGTGTGCAGGGGCACACGGCCTTCGCGGTAGAACTCGGAGCGGCTCATCTCGGCGCCGCCGAGGCGGCCGGCGCACTGGATCCGGATGCCCTTGGCGCCGGCGCGCTGCGCCGACTGGATGGCCTTCTTCATGGCGCGGCGGAAGGCTACGCGGGAGGCGAGCTGCTCGGCGACGCCCTGGGCGACCAGCTGGGCGTCCACCTCGGGGTTCTTGACCTCGAGGATGTTCAGCTGGATCTGCTTGCCCGTGAGCTTCTCGAGCTCGCCGCGGATGCGGTCGGCCTCGGCGCCGCGGCGGCCGATGACGATGCCGGGGCGGGCGGTGTGGATGTCCACGCGCACCCGGTCCCGGGTCCGCTCGATCTCGACCTTCGAGATGCCGGCGCGCTCCATGCCCGTGGACATGAGCTTGCGGATCTTGATGTCCTCACGGACGTAGTCCTTGTACCGCTGGCCCTCCTTGGTGGAGTCCGCGTACCAGTGCGACACGTGGTCGGTGGTGATGCCCAGCCGGAACCCGTGCGGGTTGATCTTCTGTCCCACTTAGCGGACCTCCTCGCTGTCAGGGCTCGCCACGATCACGGTGATGTGGCTCGTGCGCTTGTTGATGCGGTAGGCGCGGCCCTGGGCGCGCGGCTGGAACCGCTTCATGGTCGGACCCTCGTCGACGAAGGCCTCGCTCACCACGAGCTCGTCCTCCTTGAACGGCAGGCCGTCGCGGTCGGCCAGCTGGCGCGCGTTGGCGACCGCCGACTGGAGGACCTTGAACACCGGCTCCGAAGCGCCCTGGGGGGCGAACTTCAGAATCGCCAGAGCCTCATTCGCCTGTTGGCCACGAATCAGGTTGACGACGCGCCGGGCCTTCATAGGCGTCACGCGGATGTAGCGCGCAGATGCCTTGGCTTCCATTGCTTTCCTTCTCTCGTCTTCTCGAAGTGCTCACGCTGCGGGATCCCGGAGGATCAGCGGCGCTTGCCCTTCTTGTCGTCCTTCACATGGCCGCGGAAGGTCCGCGTGGGAGCGAACTCGCCGAGCTTGTGCCCGACCATCGACTCGGTGATGAACACGGGGATGTGCTTGCGTCCGTCGTGCACGGCGATCGTGTGCCCCAGCATGTCGGGGATGATCATCGAGCGGCGGGACCACGTCTTGATGACGTTCTTGGTGCCCTTGTCGTTCTCCTTGGCGACCTTCAGGAAAAGGTGCTGATCGACGAAAGGGCCCTTCTTCAGGCTGCGTGGCATGTGTCAGGCTCCTTAGCGCTTGTTCTTGCCGGTGCGACGACGGCGGACGATGAGCTTGTCGCTCTCCTTGTTGGGGCGGCGGGTGCGGCCCTCGGGCTTGCCGTTCGGGTTGACCGGGTGGCGGCCACCGGAGGTCTTGCCCTCGCCACCACCGTGCGGGTGGTCGACGGGGTTCATGACCACACCGCGGACGGTCGGGCGGACGCCCTTCCAGCGGTTGCGGCCGGCCTTGCCCCAGTTGATGTTCGACTGCTCGGCGTTGCCGACCTCGCCGACCGTCGCGCGGCAGCGGACGTCGACGTTGCGGATCTCGCCGGAGGGCAGGCGCAGCTGGCCGTACTTGCCCTCCTTGGCCACGAGCTGCACCGACGCGCCGGCGGAGCGGGCGAGCTTGGCGCCGCCGCCCGGACGGAGCTCGACGGCGTGGATCACGGTGCCGACGGGGATGTTGCGCAGCGGCAGGTTGTTGCCGGGCTTGATGTCGGCGCCGGGGCCCGACTCGACGACGTCGCCCTGCGACAGCTTGTTGGGCGCGATGATGTAGCGCTTGGAGCCGTCCACGAAGTGCAGCAGCGCGATGCGCGCCGTGCGGTTGGGGTCGTACTCGATGTGCGCGACCTTGGCGTCGACGCCGTCCTTGTCGTGGCGACGGAAGTCGATGACGCGGTACTGGCGCTTGTGCCCGCCACCCTTGTGCCGGGTGGTGATGCGGCCGGTGTTGTTCCGGCCGCCCTTCTTGGGCAGCGGCCGGACCAGCGACTTCTCGGGGGTCGTGCGCGTGATTTCTGCGAAGTCGGCAACGGAGGAGCCGCGACGGCCCGGGGTTGTCGGCTTGTGCTTACGGATAGCCATGTGTCAGTTCCTCGTTAAAGTGGTCTCCGCTCAGGCGAGCGGACCGCCGAAGATGTCGATGGTGCCTTCCTTCAGGGTCACAACGGCACGCTTGGTGCCCTTGCGCTGACCCCAGCCGAAGCGCGTGCGCTTCCGCTTCCCGGCACGGTTGATGGTGTTCACGGTCTCGACCTTGACGCCGAAGATCTGCTCCACGGCGTACTTGATCTCCGTCTTGTTCGAGTCGGGCGCCACGAAGAACGTGTAGCGGCCCTCGTCGATGAGACCGTAGGACTTCTCCGAGACGACGGGTGCAATGATGACGTCGCGGGGATCCTTGATGGTGGTCGCGCTCACTTGGCGTCCTCCTGCTTCTTCTTGCCGGCGGCCGCCACGAAGGACTCGAAGGCGTCCTTGGTGAAGACCACGTCGTCGGAGACCAGCACGTCGTAGGTGTTGAGCTGGTCGGCGTAGACGGTGTGGACGTCGTCGAGGTTGCGCACCGAGAGCGCGGCCACGTCGTCGTTGCGGTGCAGCACGACCAGCAGGTTCTTCCGGTCGGTGAGCCCGCGCAGGGTCGCCATGGCGCCCTTCGTGCTGGGGACGGAGCCCTCGACGACGGCCTCCACGACGTGGATGCGGCCGTTGCGCGCCCGGTCCGAGAGGGCTCCGCGCAGCGCGGCGGCCTTCATCTTCTTGGGCGTGCGCTGGCTGTAGTCGCGCGGGGTCGGCCCGTGCACCACGCCGCCGCCGGTCATGTGCGGGGCGCGGATCGAGCCCTGGCGGGCGCGGCCGGTGCCCTTCTGCTTGAAGGGCTTGCGGCCGGCGCCGGAGACCTCGGCGCGGTTCTTGGTCTTGTGCGTGCCCTGGCGGGCGGCCGCCAGCTGGGCGACGACGACCTGGTGCAGCAGCGGCACGTTGGTCTGGACGTCGAAGATCTCAGCGGGCAGGTCGACGTTGACGGTCTGAGTTGCCATGGCCTATCAGGCTCCCTTCACTGCGGTGCGGACGAGGACGACCGAACCCTTGGGGCCCGGCAGGGCGCCCTTGATGAGCAGCAGGGAGTTCTCGACGTCCACGGCGTGAACCGTGAGGTTCTGCGTCGTGTGACGGACGGCGCCCATGCGGCCCGCCATGCGCATGCCCTTGAACACGCGAGCGGGGTAGGACGCGCCGCCGATGGATCCCGGCTTGCGGTGGTTCTTGTGGGCGCCGTGGGACGCGCCGACGCCGGAGAAGCCGTGACGCTTCATCACACCGGCCGTGCCCTTGCCCTTGGTCTTGCCGATGACGTCGACCTTCTGGCCGGCCTCGAAGAGCTCGACGGAGAGCTCCTGGCCCAGCTCGTAGGTGTCGGCGTCCGCGGTGCGGAGCTCGACGACGTGGCGGCGGGGGGTGACGCCGGCCTTCTCGAAGTGGCCGGCCAGCGGCTGGGTCACCTTGCGGGGGTCGATCGCACCGAACCCGATCTGCACGGCCGAGTAGCCGTCCCGGTCCTGGTTGCGCAGCTGGGTCACGACGTTGGAGTCCGCCTTGACGACGGTCACCGGCACGAACTTCCCGTTCTCGTCCCAGACCTGGGTCATGCCGAGCTTGGTGCCCAGCAGGCCCTTCACCTGGCGTTCGAAAGTGGTAGTCATTGGGATGCGATCCTCTTTACAGCTTGATTTCGATGTTCACGTCAGCCGGCAGGTCGAGGCGCATGAGCGAGTCGACGGCCTTCGGCGTGGGGTCGATGATGTCGATCAGCCGCTTGTGGGTGCGCATCTCGAAGTGCTCACGGCTGTCCTTGTACTTGTGCGGCGAGCGGATGACGCAGTACACGTTCTTCTCCGTGGGCAGCGGCACGGGGCCGACCACCGTGGCGCCTGCGCGCGTCACCGTCTCAACGATCTTCCGGGCCGAGACGTCGATGACCTCGTGGTCGTACGACTTCAGCCGGATGCGGATTTTCTGTCCCGCCATGGCGTCGTGACTCTCTTTCTTCAAGTACTTCCCTGTGACGGAGCATGTGCTCCTTGTGCATGGCGCCGCCTGCTGGGCGCCCCTCCACGCAGACTGAATCCGGAATCCTCCGGGTTCCTCACCCTGCTGGAGCTCCGACCCCCGAACTCGGGCGTGTCGCCGCGTGCAGCACACGCGGGCGCACCGAATCCGCTGAACGGGGTGGGCTGTATGTGGTCCGTACGTGGCAGCGTCTCGGGCAGCTGGCCCTCGGTTCTGCTTCGGGTCCCGACGACTTCTCGGGTGGTGCCGGTTCGAACCGCTGAGAGCACACGTCGGCGCTTGAACAACGTCGTCCATCCTGCCAGAGATGGGCACCCGGTGCAAACGCACGCGGGCCCGCACCGCCCCGCCGGCGCCCGGGCGTACCCGACCGTGCCGCAACCGTGAGGGTTCCGCGACCCGCGCCGGCGGGGGCGGCCGTATCCTGGCCGTGTCCGCGCACCGACGTCCGGGGAGATGGTTCCCATGCTGTCCACCACGCGACTGGTCGCGATCGTGCCCGTGCGGGACCTCGACCGCGCCCGGAACTTCTACGAGCAGACCCTCGGCCTCTCCCCCGGCGACGCCCCCGACCCGGAGGGCGTGCTGTTCAGCGACGACGGGCACACCGGTCTGCAGCTGCTGCTGCGCCCGGACGCGCCCGTGTCGGAGCTGACGCAGGCCAGCTTCGAGGTCCCCGACGTCGAGGCCGCGGTCCGGGAGCTCGAGGGCCGGGGCGTGCGCTTCGAGGACTACGACCTCCCCGGCCTGCGGACCGTGGACCACGTGGCCACCGCGGAGGGGATGCGGGCCGCCTGGTTCACCGACTCCGAGGGCAACATCCTGTGCCTGCACCAGCGGACCGGCTGAGCCGGCCCCGGACATGGCAGGACCCCCCGCCGCTGCTCGAGCGACGGGGGGTCCTGCTGATCGGCAAGGAGCCCGGAGGGACTACTTGATGATCTTGGTGACGCGGCCGGAGCCCACGGTGCGGCCACCCTCGCGGATGGCGAAGCCGAGGCCCTCCTCCATGGCGATCGGCTGGATCAGCGCGACCGTCATCTCGGTGTTGTCGCCGGGCATGACCATCTCGGTGCCCTCGGGCAGCGTGATGACGCCGGTGACGTCGGTGGTCCGGAAGTAGAACTGCGGACGGTAGTTCGAGTAGAACGGGTTGTGACGGCCGCCCTCCTCCTTGGAGAGGATGTAGACGTTCGCCTCGAAGTCGGTGTGCGGGGTGATGGAACCCGGCTTGCACACGACCTGGCCGCGCTCGACGTCGTCACGCTTGAGGCCGCGCAGCAGCAGACCGCAGTTCTCGCCCGCCATGGCCTCGTCCATCTGCTTGTGGAACATCTCGATGCCGGTGACGGTGGTCTTCTGGACCGGGCGGATGCCGACGATCTCGACCTCGGAGTTGATCGGCAGCGTGCCACGCTCGGCACGGCCGGTCACCACGGTGCCGCGACCGGTGATCGTGAAGACGTCCTCGATCGGCATGAGGAACGGCTTGTCCATCTCGCGGACGGGGTCCGGCACGTTCTCGTCGACGGCCTCCATGAGCTCCTCGATCTTGGAGACCCACTCGGCGTCGCCCTCGAGGGCCTTCAGGGCCGAGACGCGCACGACCGGGGCGTTGTCGCCGTCGAAGCCCTGGTCGGAGAGGAGCTCGCGCACCTCCATCTCGACGAGGTCCAGCAGCTCCTCGTCGTCGACCATGTCGGACTTGTTCAGGGCCACCAGCAGGTAGGGGACGCCCACCTGGCGGGCGAGCAGCACGTGCTCGCGGGTCTGGGCCATGGGGCCGTCGGTGGCGGCGACCACGAGGATGGCGCCGTCCATCTGCGCCGCACCGGTGATCATGTTCTTGACGTAGTCGGCGTGGCCCGGGGCGTCCACGTGAGCGTAGTGACGCTTCTCCGTCTGGTACTCGATGTGCGCGATGTTGATCGTGATACCGCGCTGCTTCTCCTCCGGGGCGGAGTCGATGGCGCCGAAGTCGCGCTGCTCGTTCAGGTCCGGGTACTTGTCCGCCAGGACCTTGGAGATGGCAGCCGTGAGCGTCGTCTTGCCGTGGTCGACGTGGCCGATGGTGCCGATGTTGACGTGCGGCTTGGTGCGCTCGAACTTGGCCTTCGCCATGGTTGTTCCTCCTAGAACATTTGTCGAAACTTGCTCAGCACTACCCCACCGGGTGTTGGTCGGGGGGAGCTGAGGCACTCAGCAGTACTGAAACCTCTGCAAGTCTACTTTGGCTGTGCGTGATTGATGAAATTCCCGGCCGGGGCCGAGGGGTGGTGCCTACTCGCCGCGGTTCTTCTGCACGATCTCCTCGGCGACGGCCTTCGGGACCTCCGAGTAGCTGTCGAACTGCATCGAGTACACGGCGCGGCCCTGGGTCTTGGACCGGAGGTCGCCGATGTAGCCGAACATCTCCGACAGCGGCACGAGGGCGCTGACCAGCTTGACGCCGCTGACGTCCTCCATGGACTGGATCTGGCCGCGGCGGGAGTTCAGGTCGCCGATGACCTCGCCCATGTACTCCTCGGGGGTGCGCACCTCGACCGCCATGAGCGGCTCGAGGAGCACGGGCTGCGCCTTGCGGGCACCCTCCTTGAAGACCATGGAGCCGGCGATCTTGAACGCCATCTCGGAGGAGTCGACGTCGTGGTACGCGCCGTCCAGCAGCGTGGCCTTGACGCCCACGACCGGGTAGCCGGCGAGGATGCCGAGCCGCATGGCGTCCTGGATGCCCGCGTCCACGGAGGGGATGTACTCGCGGGGCACGCGACCGCCCGTGACCTTGTTGTCGAACTCGTAGAGCTCCTCGGCGTCCAGCGGGATCGGCTCGAAGGCCACCTGCACCTTGGCGAACTGACCGGACCCACCGGTCTGCTTCTTGTGCGTGTAGTCGATCTTCTCGACGGCCTTCTTGATCGTCTCGCGGTAGGCCACCTGGGGCTTGCCGACGTTGGCCTCGACCTTGAACTCGCGCTTCATGCGGTCCACCAGGATGTCCAGGTGGAGCTCGCCCATGCCGCCTATCTCGGTCTGGCCGGTCTCCTCGTTGAGGGACACGGTGAACGTGGGGTCCTCGGCGGAGAGCTTCTGGATCGCGACGGAGAGCTTCTCCTGGTCGCCCTTGGTCTTCGGCTCGATGGCCACCGAGATGACCGGGTCCGGGAAGGACATGGACTCCAGCACGATCGGGTTCTGGAGGTCGCACAGGGTGTCGCCCGTGGTGGTGTCCTTGAGCCCGATGGCGGCGTAGATGTGGCCGGCCTGGATGGTGTCGACCGGGTTCTCCTTGTTGGAGTGCATCTGGAACAGCTTGCCGATGCGCTCCTTCTTGCCCTTGGTGGAGTTCAGCACCTGGTCGCCGTTGCCGGCCTTGCCGGAGTACACGCGGATGTAGGTCAGCTGCCCGTAGAAGGGGTGGGTGGCGACCTTGAACGCGAGGGCGGAGAACGGCGCGGTCGAGTCGACCGGGCGGGTGAGGATCTCCTCCTCGTCGTTGAGCGCGTGGCCCTCGACGTTGGGCACGTCCAGCGGGGACGGCAGGAAGTCGATCACGGCGTCGAGCATCGGCTGCACGCCGCGGTTCTTGAACGCGGAGCCGCACAGCACGGGGTAGGCCTGCGAGTTGATGGTCAGCTTGCGGATGCCGGCCTTCAGCTCGTCGAGGGTCAGCTCCTCGCCGCCGAGGTACTTCTCCATCAGGTCGTCGTCGGCCTCGGCCACGGCCTCGACCAGCTCGTTGCGGTACTGCTCGGCCCGCTCCTGGAGATCGGCGGGGATCTCCTCGATCTCGTACTTGGCGCCCATGGAGACGTCGCCCTTGGAGTCGCCGGGCCACACGAAGGCCTTCATGGTGAGCAGGTCGACCACGCCGGTGAACGCGGACTCGGAGCCGATCGGCAGCTGCATGACCAGCGGCTTGGCGCCGAGGCGGTTGATGATGGTGTCGACGGTGAAGTAGAAGTCGGCGCCCAGCTTGTCCATCTTGTTGACGAAGCAGATGCGGGGGACGTCGTACTTGTCGGCCTGGCGCCAGACCGTCTCCGACTGGGGCTCGACGCCCTCCTTGCCGTCGAAGACGGCAACGGCGCCGTCGAGCACGCGCAGGGAGCGCTCGACCTCGACCGTGAAGTCCACGTGGCCGGGGGTGTCGATGATGTTGATCTGGTTGTCGTGCCAGTAGCAGGACGTCGCGGCCGACGTGATGGTGATGCCGCGCTCCTGCTCCTGCGCCATCCAGTCCATGGTGGAGGCACCATCGTGGGTCTCGCCGATCTTGTGGGAGATACCGGTGTAGAACAGGATGCGTTCGGTGGTGGTGGTCTTCCCGGCATCGATGTGGGCCATGATGCCGATGTTGCGGACCTTCTTGAGGTCGGTAAGCACGTCAAGTGCCACGGTGTTTCCCTTCAGGAGATGGTGCCGGCGGCCTGTCGGCCCGGTGGGGCCGACAGGCCGAAGAAGATTCTACCAGCGGTAGTGGGCGAAGGCCTTGTTGGACTCCGCCATCTTGTGGGTGTCCTCGCGGCGCTTCACGGCGGCACCGAGACCGTTGGACGCGTCCAGGATCTCGTTCTGCAGACGCTCCGTCATGGTGTTCTCGCGGCGGAGCTTGGAGTAGCCCACGAGCCAGCGCAGGGACAGGGCCTGGGCGCGGCCGGGCTTGACCTCCACGGGCACCTGGTAGGTGGCGCCGCCGACGCGGCGGGACTTCACCTCGAGGGCCGGCTTGACGTTCTCCAGGGCCTTCTTGAGGGTGGCGACGGGATCGGCGCCGGTCTTGCCGCGGACGCCCTCGAGGGCGCCGTAGACGATGCGCTCGGCGGTGGACTTCTTGCCGTCCTGGAGGACCTTGTTGATCAGCTGCGTGACGACCGGGGAGCTGTAGACCGGGTCGACGACGAGCGGGCGCTTGGGAGCGGGACCCTTACGAGGCATTACTTCTTCTCCTTCTTGGCGCCGTAGCGGGAACGGGCCTGCTGGCGGCCCTTGACACCCTGGGTGTCGAGCGCGCCGCGGACGATCTTGTAGCGGACACCGGGGAGGTCCTTCACGCGACCGCCGCGGACGAGCACGATGGAGTGCTCCTGGAGGTTGTGGCCCTCACCGGGGATGTAGGCCGTGACCTCGATGCCGCCGTTGAGCTTCACGCGGGCGACCTTGCGCAGCGCGGAGTTCGGCTTCTTGGGGGTGGTGGTGTACACGCGGGTGCACACACCGCGCTTCATGGGGCTGCCCTTGAGTGCGGGCGCCTTGGTCTTGACGACCTTCGGGGTCCGGCCCTTGCGGACCAGCTGCTGGATTGTAGGCACAGTGTCTCCTGATTGGACGGGCCGCGGCAGCGGCCCGCTGGATGGTCGGCTCCCCCGCGACCGGCCGGGGCCGGGAACGGGTGCAGCGCCTGGCGTGGACCCGGCGGGCGGGCACCACGGCGTCCGCGCTGCCGGCACGTGGGCAGACGAAAAGGATGGCATTTTGGTACACACCGCGTACCAGAGGACCGAGTCCGTTCTGCCATTGATTCCCGCGGCCCCCGGCGGCGCTGGTGAGCGCCGGCGGACGACCGTGCAATTCCTCGACAGCCTATCAGACCGGCCCGCCCGGGCGGAACAGGGGGCCGGGCGGGCTCAGCGCCCGGTCGCGGCGAGGTCCGCGGAGATCCGCCGGGCGCACTCGAGCAGGGCCGGGACGACGTCGCGCACGGGGTCCCCCGCGCTGGCCCCGGGCATGCCCACGCGCATGGACACGTTGACGGCCGCGACCACGCGTCCCGTCCGGTCCGTGACGGGGGCGGCGACCGAGCGCAGGCCGATCTCCAGCTCCTGGTCCACGAGCGCCCACCCCTGGGCGCGGACCCGCTGCAGGTCGGCCTCCAGGGCGGCGGGGTCGGTGAGGGTGTGCTCGGTGAGGCGCTCCAGCCGGGCCGTGCGCAGGTACTCGGCGCGCCGCTGGGCGTCGAGGCCGGCGAGCAGGACCCGGCCCATGGACGTGGCGTGGGCCGGGAAGCGGGTGCCGACGGCGATCGCCACGGTCATGATCCGGTGCGTGGACACCCGGGCCACGTAGACGATGTCGGAGCCGTCCAGCACGGAGGCGGAGGTGGACTCCTCGACCTGCGCGGACAGCGCCTCCAGGTGCGGTCCGGCCAGGGCCGGCAGCGACAGCGCGGAGAGGTAGGAGAAGCCCAGCCGCAGCACCCGGGGGGTGAGCTCGAACAGGCGCCCGTCGGTGCGGACGTAGCCCAGCTCCTCCAGCGTCAGCAGGAACCGGCGCGCGGTCGCCCGGGTCAGGCCGGTGCGCCGGGCCACGTCGCTGAGGGTCATGCGGGGGTGCCGGGCGTCGAAGGCGGTGATCACCTGCAGCCCGCGGGCGAGCGACTGCACGAACTGCCCGGGCGCCCCCCGCTCCTCCGCGGGCTCGGTCCGGTCCTGCTCGGTCATCGGTGGCCTCCTCGGAGCCTGGGGCGGGTGCGCGGCGGGCCGCCGCGCACCCGGTGCCGCGCCGTGCTCAGCGGGCGGGCCGGAGCGGGACGTCGACGATCCGCCGGAGCTCCTCGAAGCTCGTGCCGAAGGTCTCGCGCACGCTCACCCCGTCCTCCTCCACGAGGAACACGGCCTGGTCGGTGTAGATCCGGGACACGCAGCCCACGCCGGTGAGCGGCATGGTGCACCGCTCCACCAGCTTGGCCTGTCCTCCCCGGCTCTGCAACGACATCATCACGAAGGTCTGCTTGGCCCCGGTGGCGAGGTCCATGGCCCCGCCCACGGCGGGGATCGCGTCGGGCTTGCCGGTGTGCCAGTTGGCGAGGTTGCCGTGCACGTCCACCTGGAAGGCCCCGAGCACGCAGCAGTCGAGGTGGCCGCCGCGCATCATGGCGAAGGAGTCGGCGTGGTGGAAGTAGGAGCACCCGGGGGTCTCGAGCACGGGGATCTTGCCGGCGTTGATGAGGTCGGGGTCCACATCCTCGCCCTGGGCCGCGGGGCCCATGCCGAGCATGCCGTTCTCGGTGTGCAGGGTGACGTCGTCCTCGGCGGTGAGGTGGTCGGCCACGAGGGTCGGCTGCCCGATCCCCAGGTTGACGTAGGACCCCGCCGGGATGTCCCGGGCCACCACGCGGGCCAGCTCCTCCGGGCGCAGGGGCGTCGCCGACGTCATGGGCACGACGCCCGCGCGGTCCTCGCCCGTGCGGGCGGTCCCGTCCGTGCCGGTGTTCGGGTCCGTGCCGGTGTGCTCGCTCATGTCAGAGCTCCTCTCGGGGGTCGGTCCGGGCCGGGTCGGCGATCCGCACGACCGTGTCCACGTAGATGCCGGGGGTGACGACGACCTCGGGATCGAGCGCCCCGCGGGCGACGACCTCGGTGACCTGCACGATCGAGGTGGTGGCCGCCGCGGCCATGACGGGGCCGAAGTTGCGCGCGGTCTTGCGGTAGACGAGGTTGCCCGCCCGGTCGGCGACGTGCGCCTTGGTCAGGGAGAAGTCGGCCCTGATGGGGTGCTCCAGGACGTAGTGCCGGCCGTCGATCTCCCGGACCTCCTTGCCCTCGGCCAGCGGGGTCCCGTAGCCGGTGGGCGTGAAGAACGCCCCGATGCCGGCCCCGGCGGCGCGGATCCGCTCGGCCAGGTTGCCCTGGGGCACGACCTCGAGCTCGATCTGCCCGGCACGGTACTTCTCGTCGAAGTGCCACGAGTCGGACTGGCGCGGGAAGGAGCAGATGATCTTCCGGACCCGGCCCAGCCCGATGAGCCGGGCCAGCCCGACGTCACCGTTGCCCGCGTTGTTGTTGACGACGGTCAGATCGGTCGCGCCGTGGTCGATCAGCGCGTCGATGAGCTCGACGGGCTGGCCGGCCACGCCGAAGCCGCCGATCATGACGGTGGCGCCGTCGTGGATGCCGGCCACGGCCTGCGCGCAGCTCTCTGCGATGTGCAGCATGCGATGTGCCTTCCTTCGGTGGTCTGTGCGACGCCCGGCCCGGGTCTCAGGCGTTCTCGTTCTCGAGCACGACGGCCAGCCCCTGGCCCACGCCGATGCAGATGGCCGCCACGCCCCAGCGCTGCCCCGAGTCCCGCAGTGACTTCGCCAGGGCGCCGAGGATCCGGGTGCCGGAGGCCCCGAGCGGGTGGCCGATCGCGATGGCCCCGCCGTGCCGGTTGACGATCTCCGGGTCGACGCCCCACGCGTCGAGACAGGCCAGGGACTGGGCGGCGAAGGCCTCGTTGAGCTCCACGGCCGCGACGTCGTCCCAGGTGATGCCGGCGCGCTTCAGGGCCAGGTTGGCGGCCTCCACCGGGGCGAAGCCGAAGTACTGGGGTTCGTTGGCGGCCGCGGCGCGCCCGGCGATCCGGGCCAGCGGCGCCAGGCCGGTGAGCTCGGCGGCCCGCGCGGAGCCCAGCAGGGCGGCCGAGGCCCCGTCGTTGAGCGGGGAGGCGTTGCCGGCGGTCACGGTGCCGCCCTGCTCCGGGGTGCGGAAGACGGTCCGCAGCCCGCCCAGCCTCTCGACGGTGGAGGAGGCCCGCACGGACTCGTCGCGGGCCAGCTCCGTGCCGGGCACCGGGACGGTGAGGTCGTCGTAGAAGCCCTCGTCCCAGGCCTGCTGGGTGCGCTGGTGGGAGCGGAACGCGAACTCGTCCATCCGCTCGCGGGTGATCCCGTGCCGTGCGGCCAGCTGCTCCGTGGCCTCCCCCAGCGAGACCGTCCACGCCGGGTTCATCCTCTGGTTGACCAGCCGCCAGCCCAGCGTGGTGGAGGCCAGGGCCAGGTCCCCGGCCGGGTAGGGCTTCTCCGTCTTCGGCAGCACCCAGGGCGCCCGGCTCATCGACTCGACGCCGCCGACGAGCATCACGTCGGCCTCGCCGGCGCCGATCTGCCGGGAGGCGATGATCGCCGCGTCCAGGGAGGAGCCGCAGAGGCGGTTGACGGTGGTGCCGGGGATCCCCACCGGCAGGCCGGCCAGCAGGGTGGCCATCCGGGCGACGTTGCGGTTCTCCTCGCCGGCGCCGTTGGCGTTGCCGAGGACCACCTCGTCGATCGCGGCCGGGTCCAGCCCGGGGGCGCGCCTCACCTGCTCGCCGATCACCAGGGCGGCCAGGTCGTCGGGGCGCACCCCGGCCAGGGCTCCGCCGAAGCGGCCGAACGGGGTGCGCACGGCGTCGTAGATGTAGGCCTCGGTCATGGGGTTCCTCGCTTGCGTCGGGGCGGGTCGGTCACGGGGTGTCGGGCGGGGGAAGCGGCGGGCGGTCAGGAGGCCGGGGGCACGGCTCCGCCGGCGGCCTCCGCGTCGAGGGCGTCGAGGACCTGCTGGGCGTGCTTGAAGGCGTTGTTGGCGGAGGGCACGGAGAGGTAGATCGCCGACTGCAGGAGGACCTCCTGGATCTCCTCGCGCTCCAGGCCGTTGCGCAGCGCGGCGCGCACGTGCATCTCGAACTCCTCCCAGTGCCCGGCGGCGATGAGCGCGGTGAGGGTGACGGCGCTGCGCATCCTGCGGTCCAGTCCGGGGCGGGTCCAGATCTCGCCCCAGGCGTAGCGGGTGATGAAGTCCTGGAACGGCGCGGTGAACGCGTCCTTGCCGGCCTCGGCGCGGTCCACGTGGGCGTCGGAGAGCACCTCGCGGCGCACGGCCATGCCCTCGGCGTGCGCCTGCTGCTCGGTGCGGCGGGGGTCCTGGCTCATGCTCGGGCTCCTTCGGGGTCGGTGGGAACGGCGGCGAAGTGCCCGGCCAGCAGGCGGGCGACCTCCAGCGGGGCCTCGGCGGGCAGCAGGTGGGCGGCGCCCTCGAGCACCACGGTGCGCCCGCCGGTCGCGGCGGCCAGCTCCGCCACGGCCTCGGGCGGGACCGGCTGGTCGTGCGCCCCGGCCACCGCGAGCACGGGCGCGTCCACGGCGGCGAGCCGTCCGCGGACGTCGAAGGAGCCGAGGGCCTCGCAGACCCGGGCGTAGGAGGCCCGGTCCGCGTCCTGCAGGTCGTGCAGCAGCTCCGTCGCCGCGACCGGGTCGCGCTGGAGGAACCCGGGGGCGAACCACCGCCGGGCCGAGCCCTCGACCTGGGTGGGGGTGCCGGCGGCGGCCACGAGCCGGGCGCGCTCGGCCCAGCCGGCGGGCTCGCCGACGCGGGCGGCGGTGCCCAGCAGGACGGCGGCGCGCACCCGGCCGGGGGCGTCCAGGAGCAGCTGCTGGCCGACGCAGCCGCCCACGGAGTTCCCGGCGTAGAAGAACGGTCGTTCGACCGAGGTCGTGTCCGGGGAGCGGTCCACGGCGGCGAGCACCCCCTGGGCGAGCTCGGCCATGTCGAAGGCCTCCGGGGCGGCCGGCGAGGCGCCGTGGCCGGGCAGGTCCCAGCCGACCACCCGGTAGTCGCCCTCGAGGGCGCGGGCGGTGGCCGACCACAGCGCGGTCACGGAGGTGCCGAGGGAGGGCCCGAGCACGACCAGCGGCGCGTGCGCCGAGGGGGCCGGGCGGTCGGTGAACTCCACGAGGGTCAGGACGGGGACGCTCATGCGGGTGCTCCTGGGGTCGGGCGGGCGGTGGGCGGCGGGCCTCCGGCGGTGCGGCGGTGGCGCTCGAGCACCCGGTCGATCAGCAGGTCGTGGGCGCCGAGGTAGCCGGTGGGCTCCAGGAGCCCGGCCACGGCGGACGCGTCCACCGGCGTCCCGTCGGGCAGGGTGGTGCCCGCGGCGAGCCGGACCAGGGCCTCCCCCAGGGCCTGCCGGTCGGCGGCGTGCTCCCGCACGGCCGCCTGCACCTGCTGGGCACCCGTGCTGCCGTCCGCCGCGGGCGGCAGCAGCGGGGCGAGCGCGGCGCTGATCCGCTCGGCGAGCACCCCGGGGCCGGAGGCCTCGAGGTGGGCCCGCATCCGGGAGGCGTCCACGCTCAGCCCGGCGGTGAGCTCGGCCGCGTGCGAGGACGCCGCGACGGCCAGCCGCGCGAGCTCCCGCAGGGCGGGCCACTCGGCGTGCCAGGCCCCGTCGGGTCGCTCGTCGACGACGGCGGCGGCCGCGACGTGGACCTGGGCCACGAGCTGCGGCGCGGTGAGCGCGGTGCGCTTGAGCAGCACGGACAGCACGGGGTTCTGCTTCTGCGGCATCGCGGAGGACACGCCCCGGCCCGCGGCGGCCGGCTCCCGCAGCTCCCCGAGCTCGGGCCGGGAGAGCAGCAGCACGTCGTTGGCGATCCGGCCCAGCGCCGCGCAGACGGCCGCGAAGGTGTGGGCGGCCCGCAGCACGGGCCGGCGCGTGGTGTGCCACACGTGGGGCGCTAGGTCCAGGCCCAGCTCCTCCGCCCAGGCCCCGGCGAGGTCCAGGGCCTGCTGCGCTGCCTCCGGGGCGTGCGGGAAGAGGGCCACGGTCCCGGCGAGGGTGCCGGCGGCCCCGCCGCAGGCCAGCGGGGGCCGGGCGAGCTCGGCGAGGTCCTCCTCGAGGTCCTGCAGCCCGGCGAGCCAGCCGGCCGCCTTGAGCCCGAAGGTGGTGGGCAGGGCGTGCTGGGTGAGGGTGCGGGCGGCCTGGACGGTGCCGCGGTGCTCGTCCGCGAGACGGGCCAGGGCGTCCTGGGCAGCGCGCAGGTCCCGGGCGAGGGGCTCGGCGGCGCGGCGGACGACCAGCATCATCGCGGTGTCCATGACGTCCTGGCTGGTCAGCCCGCGGTGGACGAAGCGCACCGCGTCCGGGTCGAGCTGCCCCAGCCGGCGGCGGTAGTCGGCCAGCAGCGGGATGACCGGGTTGCCGCCGCCCTCGGCGCGCCGGGCCAGGTCCGCGGCGTCGTAGTCCTCGGCCCGGGCGGCCGCCCGGGCCGAGGGACCCAGGCGGCCTCGGCGTCCAGCAGCGCCTGGAGGACCGCGGTGTCGTCCGTGGCCGCGGCGCCGCGGTGGGCCCCGGGGCTGAGCAGCCCGACGTCGGTCATGCGGATCCTCCTGGGAAGTCGGCCGGCCGGTGCCGGTGCGGTGGGTGCGGCTCCCCGCGCAGGGGCCTGGTGCGGCCGGGGCCCCTGCGCGGGCGGGTCACTGCTCGTGGCGGGGATAGCTGAGGAAGACGGTCTCCCCCTCCCCCTGGAGCCGCAGGTCGAAGCGCAGGGAGCCGTCGGCCTCCCGCCGGGCGATCAGGGTGCGGCGGCGCTCCTCCGGCAGCGAGGCCAGCAGCGGGTCTCCCGCCAGGGCCTCGGCGTCCTCGGGCAGGTAGACGCGGGTGAACAGCCGGTTCGTGACGCCGCGGCCGAAGAGGGTCAGCGCGATGAACGGTGCCTTGCCCGGCTCGGTCGGGCCCGGGTCGACGGTCGTGAAGGTGTAGTGCCCGGCGTGGTCCACGGCCGCGCGGCCGAAGCCGGTGAAGGTCCAGCCGTCCCGCCGGAGCGAGCCGGGGGCGGAGGGGACCTCGCCGTCCCCGTCGGCCTGCCAGATCTCCAGCAGGGCGTCGGGCACCGGCGCCCCGTGGCCGTCGATGACGTCCCCGTGCAGGCGCACCGCCTGCGGGTGCCCGAACGGCACGAGCTGCTCGCCGCCCTCGTAGGGCAGCGCGTAGCCGAAGAACGGCCCGACGGTCTGGCCGGGGGTGGCCGGCAGCGGGGTCCTCATGGGGGTCTCAGACATGGGTGTCGCCTTCCGTCCAGGTGCGGTGGGAGCCGCTGAGCACGATGTCCCACCGGTAGCCGAGCAGCCACTCGTGCTCGGAGACCTCGTGGTCGTACTGCGCCACGAGGCGCTCGCGGGCCGTGGGGTCGACGATCGACCGGTAGATCGGGTCGAGGTCGAACAGCGGGTCGCCCGGGAAGTACATCTGGGTGATCATCCGCTGGGTGAAGTCCGTGCCGAACAGGGAGAAGTGCACGTGCGCGGGACGCCACGCGTTGCGGTGGTTCTTCCAGGGGTACGGGCCGGGCTTGACGGTGATGAACTCGTAGGAGCCGTCCTCGCCGGTGAGGCACCGGCCCACGCCCGTGAAGTTCGGGTCGACGGGCGCCGGGTGCTGGTCGCGCTTGTGGATGTAGCGCCCGGCGGCGTTGGCCTGCCAGATCTCCACCAGCTGGCGGCGCACCGGGCGGCCGTCGCCGTCGAGGACCCGCCCGCGGATCTTGATCCGCTCGCCGATGGGCTCCCCGCCGGACTGGACGGTCAGGTCCGACTCGAGCGCGTGCACGTCCCGGTCGCCGAAGGCGGGGGCGTGCAGCTCGATGGTCTCCGGGTCCGCGTGGTGCAGGTCCTTGGTGGGGTGGCGCAGCACCGAGCTGCGGTACGGCGCGTAGTCCAGGCGGGGCTGGGTCTCGACGGCCCCCGAGGCGGCGTACTCCTCGTTGATCCGGTCCATCTCCCGGCTCAGGTCCGCCTGGCTCTCGGCCGCGTCGTCGGCGCCCCGGGTCCACGAGACCGGCTCGAAGGTGCCGTCGAGCGCGTCCTGGTCTTCCTCTGCCATGGTTCAACTCCTCTGTTGCGGGTGGCTGCGCTGCTGCGGATGGCTGCGCTGTGGCGGGTGGCTGCGCTGTGGCGGGGTGGTTGCCGCACCGGCCGGCCGTCCCGGCGGAGGACTCCTCGCACTCTAGCGCACCGGTGCGTATTTCGCACAGGTGTTCGCACGGCGAACGCGCGGGGAGGTGCCGGGGCGGCACCTGCGGGTCAGTCCTCGGGCCAGCCGGTGTAGCACTCGGCGAAGTAGGCGGCGCCGCGGGCGGACGAGGTGATCGCCGTGAACTCCCCGTGCCGGCGCTTCTGGTGGAACGGGTTCTCCCCCGGCTGGGCGTGCAGCAGGTTGGTCGCCCAGTAGGAGAAGTTCTGCGCCTTCCAGACCCGCTCCAGGGCGGTGGCCGAGTAGCCCGCCAGCCCGGAGTCGTCGCCGTCCCGGAAGTGGTCGATCAGGGCCGGGGCCAGGGCGCGGACGTCGCAGAAGGCCAGGTTCAGACCCTTCGCGCCGGTCGGGGGCACCGTGTGGCCGGCGTCGCCCACGAGGAAGAGGCTGCCGTGGCGCAGCGGCTCGCAGACGTAGGAGCGGAACTTCAGCACGGTCTTGTCGAAGATGGGGCCCTGCTGCAGCCGCAGGCCGTCCGGGCCGTCGACGCGGCGCTGCAGCTCGGCCCAGATCCGCTCGTCGTCCCACTGGGCGACGTCCTCGTCCGGGTCGCACTGGAAGTACATGCGCTGGACCTCCTCGCTGCGGGAGGAGATCAGGGCGAAGCCGTGCTCGGAGTTCGCGTAGATGAGCTCGGGGGCGCTCGGCGGGGCCTCGGTGAGGATGCCGAACCACGCGAAGGGGTACTCGACGAAGTTGTCGGTGCGCGCGTGCTCCGGGATCGCGCGGCGGCAGATGCTCTGCGACCCGTCGGCGCCCACCAGGACGTCGCAGCGGACCTCGCACGGCGTGCCCTCGGCGTCGGTGAAGCGGATCCGCGGCCGGTCGGTGTCCAGGTCGAGGACCTCGGTGTCCGTGACCGACCAGCGGACGTCCCCGCCGTCGCGCTCGCGGGCCGCGGCCAGGTCCCAGAACACCTCGTTCTGCGGGTAGAGCCACACGGAGTGGCCGACGAGCTCCTGGAAGTCGATGCGGTGGCTCTCGCCCTGGAAGCGCAGGACGGTGCCGCGGTGCTCGTGGCCCTCGGTGAGCACGCGCCCGTCCACGCCCGTCTCGGAGAGCATCCGCACCGTGGCGGCCTCCAGGATGCCGGCGCGGTGGGTGGCGTGGATCGTGTCCTTGTCGCGCTTCTCCACCACGATGCTGTCGATCCCGGCCCGGTCCAGGAGGTGGGCGAGCATGAGCCCCGCCGGGCCGGCGCCGACGATGCCGACGCGGGTCGAGGAAACGGTGCGCTCGGTGCTCATGGATGCTCCTGGGACGACGGACGGGGTGTGTCCAGTGTCTCAGCGGCCTGTGGGGGTCACCACAGGCCTCCCGTTCATCGGGACGGCGGTGGGGCGCTCAGCCGGCCGTGTCCCGGCGGGTCTCCCGGAGCGTGCGCCGGATGCCGTGCGCCGCGGTGTGCAGGGCCTGGACGATGGCCCCGGCCCGCGCGGCGGGGTCGCCGGCGGGGGTGATCACCCCCAGTCCCGCCACCACCTGCTCGCCCCGGCCGCGCACGGGGACGGCGATGCCGGCCGTGTCGGTCTCCAGGTAGCCCGTCTGCAGGGCGTGCCCGGCGACCCGGATGCGGGCCAGTTCCTCCGCGAGCACCCCCGGGTCCGTGGGCGAGAGCTCGGTGAGCGCGGGGAGCGGGCCCTCGAGGTAGCTCTCCCGGAACTCCTCGGGGGCGTGGGCCAGCAGCACCAGGCCCGTGGCCGAGAGGTGCAGGGGCAGCCGTCCCGCCACCGCGGAGCGGACGGGCACCGCCCGCGGGTGGGACAGCCGTTCCACCAGCAGCACCTCCCGGCCCTCCACGATGCCGAGCTGCACGTGCTGGCGCAGCACCGCGTGGATGTCCCCCATGAACGGGCGGGCGGCCTGCGCCAGGCCCAGCTCCCGGGAGGACCGGTTGGCCAGCTCCCACAGCCGGGTGCCGACGACGTAGCGTCCGCCCTCGACGCGGTCGAGCCACCCCCGGCGGGCCATCTCCCGCACCAGGCGGTGCGCCGTGGCCGGGGGCAGCCCCGCGCGGGCGGCGATGCCGGCCCCGGTCAGCCGGGGCTCCTCCGCCGTGAAGGCCGCGAGGATGCGGTCCGCGCGCTCGAGCACGGACTCCCCGCTGGGTGAGTTGGCCATGGTCCTGCTGGTTCCTTTCCGGAGGCGGAGGGCACCCGCCGGGCGGCGCGCCCGGCGTGCGCCCGGCCGTGCAACGGCGGCAGCCCCGCCCCGGAGGTGCTCCTCCGGGGCGGGGCTGCCGTGCTGATCACCGCGTGATCACGTCCCTGTCAGGACGCCGACCTCAGTTGGACCCGAAGTCGTAGTCCTCCAGCGGGATCGCCTGGAACTCGGCCGGCGCGGAGTTCTCCTCCGCGTAGCTGAAGTCCGAGAACGCCCCCGGCTCCGTGAACAGCGAGGCCTTCGCCTCGTCGGTCGGCTCGACGTCGATGTTGTTGTACCGCGCGAGCCCGGTGCCGGCCGGGATCAGCTTGCCGATGATCACGTTCTCCTTGAGGCCCACCAGCGGGTCGGACTTGCCCTCCATGGCCGCCTGCGTGAGCACGCGGGTGGTCTCCTGGAAGGACGCGGCCGACAGCCACGAGTCGGTGGCCAGCGAGGCCTTGGTGATGCCCATCAGCTCCGGCCGGCCGGCGGCGGGCCGGGTGCTCTCGGCCACCGCCTTCCGGTTGGCCTCCAGGAAGCGGACGTTCTCGACGAGCTCGCCCGGCAGCAGGTCCGTCTCGCCGGACTCGATGATCGTCACGCGGCGCAGCATCTGCCGCACGATGACCTCCACGTGCTTGTCGTGGATGCCCACGCCCTGCGAGCGGTACACGCGCTGCACCTCGTCCACGAGGTGCTTCTGCGCCTGCCGCGGACCGCGGATGCGCAGCACCTCCTTGGGGTCGACCGCGCCGGAGACCAGCTGCTGGCCGACCTCGACGTGGTCGCCCTCGGTGACGAGCAGCTTGGCGCGGCGCAGCACCGGGTAGCCGATCGCCTCGTCCCCGTTGTCCGGGGTCACGACGACCTTCAGCGACTTCTCGGTGTCCTCCAGGCTCACCCGCCCGGCGACCTCCGAGATCGGCGCGACGCCCTTGGGCGTGCGGGCCTCGAAGAGCTCCTGGATGCGGGGCAGACCCTGGGTGATGTCACCGTCCGAGGACGCCACACCACCGGTGTGGAAGGTGCGCATCGTCAGCTGGGTGCCCGGCTCGCCGATCGACTGCGCGGCGATGATGCCCACCGCCTCGCCGATGTCCACGAGCTGGTTGGACGCCAGGGAGCGGCCGTAGCACGCCGCGCACACGCCCACCGCGGACTCGCAGGTCAGCACGGAGCGCACGCGCACCGTGTCGATCCCGCCGGTGAACAGCGCGTGGATCAGCGGGTCGGAGAGGTCCGTGCCGGCCGAGGCCAGGATCTCCCCGTTCGCGTCCACCGCGTCGACCGCGAGCACGCGGCCGTGCACGGTGTTCTCGATGTCCTCGTGCAGGGTGCGGGCACCGGTCTCCAGCACGTCGGCGATCGGCAGGTTCAGGCCGCGCTCCGTCATGCAGTCGGCCTCGCGCACGATGACGTCCTGGGAGACGTCCACCAGGCGACGGGTCAGGTAGCCCGAGTTCGCCGTGCGCAGCGCGGTGTCGGCCAGGCCCTTGCGGGCGCCGTGGGTCGCGATGAAGTACTCCAGCACCGACAGGCCCTCGCGGTAGGAGGACTTGATCGGGCGGGGCATGATCTCGCCCTTCGGGTTGGACACGAGCCCGCGGATGCCGGCGATCTGGCGGACCTGCATCCAGTTGCCTCGGGCGCCGGAGGACACCATGCGGTTGATGGTGTTCAGCGGCGAGAGGTTGGCCTGCATGGCCTCGGCGACCTCGTCGGTGGCCTTGGTCCAGATGTCGATGAGCTCCGAGCGGCGCTCGTCGTCGTCGATCAGACCGCGGTCGTACTGGCCCTGGATCTTCGCGGCCTGCGCCTCGTAGCCCTCCATGATGGCGGGCTTCTCCGGCGGGGTCGCGATGTCGGAGATCGCCACGGTCACGCCCGAGCGGGCCGCCCAGTGGAACCCGGCGTCCTTGAGCTCGTCCAGCGTGTGCGCCACCGTCACCATCGGGTACCGCTCCGCGAGGTCGTTGACCAGCGCGGACAGGTGCTTCTTGTCCGCGACGGCCTCGTCCCAGGGGTAGTCCTCCGGCAGCGTGTCGTTGAACAGCACGCGGCCCAGGGTGGTCTCCACCAGGACCGGCCGGCCCGGCTCCCAGCCCTCGGGGGCGGTCCAGCCCTCGAACGGCACGAAGTCGTCCAGCTCGATCCGGCACAGGGCGTTCAGGTGCAGCCGGCCCGCGTCGTGGGCCATGATCGCCTCGGCCACGGAGGAGAACGAGCGGCCCTCCCCCACCTCGCCCTCGCGGACGGTGGTGAGGTGGTACAGGCCGATGATCATGTCCTGCGAGGGCAGGGCGATCGGCTTGCCGTCCGAGGGCTTCAGGATGTTGTTCGAGGACAGCATCAGGATGCGGGCCTCGGCCTGGGCCTCCGGGGACAGGGGCAGGTGCACGGCCATCTGGTCGCCGTCGAAGTCGGCGTTGAACGCGCCGCACACGAGCGGGTGGAGCTGGATGGCCTTGCCCTCGACGAGCTGCGGCTCGAACGCCTGGATGCCCAGACGGTGCAGGGTGGGGGCACGGTTGAGCAGCACGGGGTGCTCGGTGATGACCTCCTCCAGCACGTCCCACACCTGGGGGCGGTAGCGCTCGACCATCCGCTTGGCCGACTTGATGTTCTGCGCGTGGTTGAGGTCCACGAGCCGCTTCATCACGAAGGGCTTGAACAGCTCGAGGGCCATCTGCTTGGGCAGACCGCACTGGTGCAGCTTCAGCTGCGGGCCGACCACGATGACCGAGCGGCCCGAGTAGTCGACGCGCTTGCCGAGCAGGTTCTGGCGGAACCGGCCCTGCTTGCCCTTGAGCATGTCGGACAGCGACTTCAGCGCCCGGTTGCCCGGCCCGGTGACCGGGCGGCCGCGGCGGCCGTTGTCGAACAGCGAGTCCACGGCCTCCTGGAGCATCCGCTTCTCGTTGTTGACGATGATCTCCGGGGCGCCGAGGTCCAGCAGCCGCTTGAGGCGGTTGTTGCGGTTGATCACGCGCCGGTAGAGGTCGTTGAGGTCCGAGGTGGCGAAGCGGCCGCCGTCGAGCTGGACCATGGGGCGCAGTTCCGGCGGGATCACCGGGACGGCGTCCAGGACCATGCCCAGCGGGGAGTTGTCCGTGGTCAGGAACGCGTTGACGACCTTCAGCCGCTTCAGGGCGCGGGTCTTGCGCTGGCCCTTGCCGGTGGCGATGGTCTCGCGCAGGGACTCGGCCTCCGCCTCGAGGTCGAAGGTCTCCAGGCGCTTCTTGATCGCCTCGGCGCCCATCGAGCCCTCGAAGTACATGCCGTAGCGGTCCACCATCATGCGGTAGAGCGCCTCGTCGCCCTCGAGGTCGTTGACCTTGAGGTTCTTGAAGCGGTCCCAGACCTGCTCGAGGCGGTCGATCTCCAGGTTGGCGCGCTTGCGCACGTTGGCCATCTGGCGGTCGGCGGAGTCGCGGAGCTTGCGCTTCTCCGCGGCCTTGCCGCCCTCCTCCTCGACGCGGCCGAGCTCGGTCTCGAGGTCACGGGCGATCGCGGCGATGTCGGCGTCGCGGGTGGACTCCATCTGGGCCTTCTCCCGGTCCACGGCGGCCTGCAGGTTGGGCAGGTCGTCGTGGCGGGCGTCCTCGTCCACCGAGGTGATCATGTACGCCGCGAAGTAGATGACCTTCTCGAGGTCCTTCGGGGCCAGGTCCAGCAGGTAGCCCAGCCGCGAGGGCACGCCCTTGAAGTACCAGATGTGGGTCACGGGAGCGGCGAGCTCGATGTGGCCCATGCGCTCACGGCGCACCTTGGCACGGGTGACCTCCACGCCGCAGCGCTCGCAGATGATGCCCTTGTAGCGCACCCGCTTGTACTTGCCGCAGTAGCACTCCCAGTCCCGGGTGGGGCCGAAGATCTTCTCGCAGAACAGGCCGTCCTTCTCCGGCTTGAGCGTGCGGTAGTTGATGGTCTCCGGCTTCTTGACCTCGCCGTACGACCAGGTCCGGATGTCCTCCGCGGTCGCAAGACCGATCCGCATGAGGCCAAGTGAAGATTCGTTGGACATGAGGGTCCTTTATCTCTTTCTCTGGAAAGTTTGACGTCTCGTCGGGGGTGGAACGGAGGGTCTCAGACCTCTTCGACCGAGCTGGGCTCGGAGTGCGAGAGATCGATGCCCAGTTCCTCGGCCGCCCGGAAGACCTCGTCATCCGAATCGCGCATCTCGATGGTGTTGCCGTCGGCCGAGAGCACCTCGACGTTCAGGCACAGCGACTGCATCTCCTTGATGAGCACCTTGAAGGACTCGGGAACACCCGGCTCGGGGATGTTCTCGCCCTTGACGATGGCCTCGTAGACCTTCACGCGCCCGTGCACGTCGTCGGACTTGACCGTCAGCAGCTCCTGCAGGGTGTAGGCGGCGCCGTACGCCTCCAGGGCCCAGACCTCCATCTCGCCGAAGCGCTGGCCGCCGAACTGCGCCTTACCGCCCAGCGGCTGCTGGGTGATCATGGAGTACGGGCCGGTCGAGCGCGCGTGGATCTTGTCGTCGACCAGGTGGTGCAGCTTCAGGATGTACTGGTAGCCCACCGACACCGGGTCGGGGAACGGCTCGCCGGAGCGGCCGTCGAACAGCCGGGCCTTGCCGGACCGGTCGATCAGGCGCACGCCGTCGCGGGTCGGGTTGGTGTGGTCGAGGAGGTCGAAGATCTCCTCCTCGCGCGCGCCGTCGAACACCGGGGTCGCCACGTTCGTGGGGCCCGACTGCTTCGGGAAGTTCGGCAGCCGGTCCAGCCACTCGGGGTCGCCCTCGATGTTCCAGCCCTGCTTGGCCAGCCAGCCGGTGTGCACCTCGAGGACCTGCCCCAGGTTCATGCGGCCGGGCACGCCGAGCGGGTTGAGGATGATGTCCACCGGGGTGCCGTCCTCCAGGAACGGCATGTCCTCCAGCGGCAGGATCTTCGAGATGACGCCCTTGTTGCCGTGCCGGCCGGCGAGCTTGTCGCCGTCGGTGATCTTGCGCTTCTGCGCCACGTACACCCGGACCACCTGGTTGACGCCCGCGGGCAGGTCGTCGTCCTCGTCGTCGCGGTCGAAGACGCGCACGCCGATGACGGTGCCGGACTCGCCGTGGGGCACCTTCAGGGACGTGTCGCGCACCTCGCGGGACTTCTCGCCGAAGATCGCCCGCAGCAGCCGCTCCTCCGGGGTGAGCTCGGTCTCGCCCTTGGGCGTGACCTTCCCGACCAGGATGTCCCCGGCCTGGACCTCGGCGCCGATGTGGATGATGCCGCGCTCGTCGAGGGCGGACAGCACCTCCTCGGACACGTTGGGGATGTCCCGGGTGATCTCCTCGGCGCCCAGCTTGGTGTCGCGGGCGTCGATCTCGTGCTCCTCGATGTGGATCGAGGTGAGCACGTCCTCGGAGACCATCCGCTGGGAGAGGATGATCGCGTCCTCGTAGTTGAGGCCCTCCCAGGACATGTAGGCCACCAGCAGGTTCTTGCCCAGGGCCAGCTCGCCCTGGTCCGTGGAGGGGCCGTCGGCGATGACCGAGCGCTCCTCGACGCGCTCGCCCTCGGAGACGATCACGCGCTGGTTGTAGGTGTTGCCCGGGTTGGAGCGCGTGAACTTGTTGATCGGGTAGACCGTGGTCGTCCCGTCGTCGTTGAGCACGCGCACCAGGTTCGCGGAGACCTCCTCGACCACGCCGGCCTTGCGGGCCAGCACCGAGTCCCCGGCGTCCAGGGCCGCGTAGCGCTCCATGCCGGTGCCCACGAGCGGGGCCTCGGACTCGAGCAGCGGCACGGCCTGGCGCTGCATGTTGGCGCCCATGAGCGCGCGGTTGGCGTCGTCGTGCTCGAGGTACGGGATGAGCGCGGTCGCCACGGACACCATCTGCCGCGGGGACACGTCCATGAACTGCACGGCGGTCGGGTCGACCAGCACGGCCTCGCCCGAGCCGTCGGCGGCGCGCGCGAGCACGGCGTCCTCGGCGAACCGGTTGTCGGTGGTCAGCGGGGCGTTGGCCTGCGCGATCGTGACGCCGCGCTCGTCGTCGGCGGTGAGGTACTCGACGTCGTCGGTCACCACGCCCTCCACGACCTTGCGGTACGGGGTCTCGATGAACCCGAACGGGTTGATCCGCCCGTAGGTCGCCAGCGAGCCGATGAGGCCGATGTTGGAGCCCTCAGGGGTCTCGATCGGGCACATGCGGCCGTAGTGCGACGGGTGGACGTCACGGACCTCCATGCCGGCGCGGTCGCGGGAGAGACCGCCGGGGCCCAGCGCGGACAGGCGCCGCTTGTGGGTCAGCCCCGCCAGCGGGTTGTTCTGGTCCATGAACTGCGACAGCTGCGAGGTGCCGAAGAACTCCTTGATCGCCGCCACGACGGGACGGATGTTGATCAGGGTCTGCGGGGTGATCGCCTCGACGTCCTGGGTGGTCATGCGCTCGCGCACGACCCGCTCCATGCGGGAGAGCCCGGTGCGGATCTGGTTCTCGATCAGCTCGCCGACCGCCCGGATGCGGCGGTTGCCGAAGTGGTCGATGTCGTCGACGTCCACGACGATCTCCCGGGCCTCGCCGTTGCGCACGCCCTGGATGGTGCCGCCGCCGGCGTGCAGGGTCACGAGGTAGCGGATCATCGCGACGATGTCGTCGACCGAGAGCACCGAGGCGTCCTCGTCCTCGAACGCCTTGTCCAGGCCCAGCTTGCGGTTGATCTTGTAGCGACCCACCTTGGCGAGGTCGTAGCGCTTGGCGTTGAAGTACATGTTGTCCAGCAGCGCCTGCGCGGCGTCGACCGTGGGGGGCTCCCCCGGGCGCAGCTTGCGGTAGATGTCCAGCAGCGCGTCGTCGCGCGAGTCGACGGTGTCCTTCTCGAGGGTGGCGCGGATCGAGTCGAACTCCCCGAACTCCTCGAGGATGCGGGACTCGCTCCAGCCCAGGGCCTTGAGCAGCACGGTCACGGACTGCTTGCGCTTGCGGTCCAGGCGCACGCCCACCTGGTCGCGCTTGTCGATCTCGAGCTCGAACCAGGCCCCGCGGGAGGGGATGATCTTCGCGGAGTAGATGTCCTTGTCCGAGGTGCGGTCCTGGCCGCGCTCGAAGTAGGCGCCCGGGGAGCGGACGAGCTGGGACACGACGACACGCTCGGTGCCGTTGATGACGAAGGTGCCCTTCTCGGTCATCAGCGGGAAGTCGCCCATGAACACGGTCTGCTGCTTGATCTCGCCCGTGTTGTTGTTCATGAACTCGGCCTTGACGTACAGGGGCGCCGAGTACGTGGCGTCCCGGTCCTTGCACTCGTCCATGGTGTACTTGGGCTCGTAGAACTCCGGCTCCGAGAAGGACAGGGACATGGTGCCCTGGAAGTCCTCGATCGGGGAGATCTCCTCGAAGATGTCGGAGAGCCCGGAGGTGCGGGCGATGCCCTGCTCACCGCTCTCGACGGCCTGCTGGACGCGGGCCTGCCAGCGCTCGTTGCCGACGAGACGGTCGAAGCTGTCCGTCTGGAGGGCCAGCAGGTTCGGCACGTCCAGCGGTTCGTGGATCTTGGCGAAGGAGATGCGGCGCGGGAGGTTCCCGTCGGCCGGTCGGTTAGCGGTTACGTTCGAATCGGTGCTCGAGGCGACCAAGATGGATTCCTTCCACAGACCTGCAGTTGAATCGCGCAGTTCCCGAGATCGGGGATACGGGTGTGCGCGGGCCAGCGCGCTGAGCCGCTGGTTCGCGCCCCGGGGGTGCCCACCGCTATATGAAGGCACGCAGAATGAGGGACAACGCAAATAACCAGCATAGGCCGGAGTCGCCGGTCTGTCCACCCGGCCGGTGGACGCGGGCGCCCACCGGCCGTAGGATGAGGAATTTTCGTGCGGTGCGTCTCAGCCGCGCCGGTAGAAGGGCAGCCCGACGACCTCCACCGGGGCGCGGCGGCCCCGCACGTCGGCCTCGAGCGGGACCCCGGCCTCCAGGGCCGCCGGTCGCACGAGGGCCATGGCCACCGGGTGGCCGAGGGTCGGTGACGGGACGCCGCTGGTGACCTCGCCGACCGTCTCCTCCCCCGCGAGCACCGCGTTGCCGGCCCGGACGGGACGGCGGGTGAGCCCCCGCAGCCCCACCAGCACCCGGTCCGGGGGCGCGGCCGCCTGCGCCTCGAGCGCGGCCCGCCCCACGAAGTCGCCCTTGCCGCGCAGCGCCGCCTCCACGAGCCGGCCCAGCCCGGCCTCGAACGGCGTGATCCCGGGGCCGAGCTCGTGGCCGTACAGCGGCATCCCCGCCTCGAGGCGCAGCGAGTCGCGGGCGGCGAGCCCGGCGGGCACCACGCCGCGGGCCTCCCCCGCCGCGAGCAGCGCGTCCCACACGGTGCGCGCGTGCTCGGGGGCCGTGTAGAGCTCGAAGCCGTCCTCGCCCGTGTACCCGGTGCGGGCCACGAGCGCGGGCACCCCGGCGACCTCGGTGGGCGTGCAGGCGTAGTACCCGAGCTCCCGCACGGCGTCCGCGTCGGCGCAGCCGGCGTCGAGCAGCGTGTCCTGGGCCGCGGGGCCCTGGACGGCCACCAGGGCGGTGGCCTCCGTGCGGTCCTCGACCGCGACGTCGTAGCCGTCCGCGCGCTCCTCCAGCGCCCGCAGCACGGTCGCCGTGTTCGCCGCGTTGGGCACCACCAGGAAGCGGTCCTCGGCCAGGCGGTAGGTGATGAGGTCGTCGAGGACCCGGCCGGCCTCGTCGACCAGGAGCGAGTACTTCGCCCGGCCGGGGGTCACGGCGCTCATCCGGGCGACGACCGCCGCGTCCAGGAACGCGGCCGCCTGCGGGCCCTCCACGGCGATCTCGCCCATGTGGGACAGGTCGAAGACCCCGGCGGCCCGGCGCACCGCGTGGTGCTCGGCGACGTCGTTGCCGTACTTCAGGGGCATCTGCCAGCCGCCGAAGTCGGTGCTCACGGCACCGGCCTCCCGGTGGGCGGCGTCCAGCGGCGTGGTGCGGGGGCTCATCGGGCGGCCTCCGCCGGCGCGGCCGAGGCGAAGGCCTCGATCGGCGGGCAGCTGCAGACCAGGTTGCGGTCCCCGGCGGCGTTCTCCACCCGGCCCACGGGCACCCAGTACTTCGCCAGCCGCAGCTCGGGCAGCGGGTAGGCGGCCTGGGAGCGCGGGTAGGCCCGCTCCCAGGAGTCGGCCGTGAGCACCTCCGCGGTGTGCGGGGCGTGGCGGAGCACGGAGTCCTCGAGCGCCACCTCGCCGTCGGCCACGGCCTGCATCTCGGCGTGGATGGAGCGCATCGCGGCCACGAAGCGGTCCAGCTCGGCGAGGTTCTCGGACTCGGTGGGCTCGACCATGAGGGTGCCGGCCACGGGGAACGCGAGCGTGGGGGCGTGGAAGCCGTAGTCGACCAGCCGCTTGCACACGTCCTCGGCCGTGACCCCGGAGGCCTTGGTGAGGGGGCGCAGGTCCAGGATGCACTCGTGGGCGACGAGCCCGCCGGGGCCGGTGTACAGCGTCGGGAAGACGTCCGCGAGCCGGGCGGAGACGTAGTTGGCGCTGAGGATCGCGGTGCGCGAGGACGCGGTGAGTCCCTCGGCGCCGGCCATGGCGATGTACATCCAGGAGATCGGCAGCACCCCGGCGGAGCCGTAGCGGGCCTGGGAGACGGGGAAGGTCTCGGCGCCCGCGCCCGCGTCCGCGGCGGCCGGGTCCTCGGGCAGGAACGGCACCAGGTGCTCGGCGACCGCCACCGGCCCCACCCCGGGTCCGCCGCCGCCGTGCGGGATGCAGAAGGTCTTGTGCAGGTTCAGGTGGGAGACGTCCCCGCCGAAGCGGCCGGGACGGGCCAGGCCCATGAGCGCGTTGAGGTTGGCGCCGTCCACGTAGACCTGCCCGCCGGCGTCGTGCACGGCCGCGCAGACGGCGGTGACCTGCTCCTCGAACACCCCGTGCGTGGAGGGGTAGGTGATCATGATCCCCGCGAGCTCGTCCCCCACGGCCGCGATCTTCGCGTCGAGGTCGTCCAGGTCCACGGAGCCGTCCTCGGCGGTGGCCACGACCACGACCTTCAGGTCGGCGAGCACCGCGGACGCGGCGTTCGTGCCGTGGGCGGAGGACGGGATGAGGATGGTGGTGCGCCGGTCGTCCCCGCGGGAGAGGTGGTAGCGGCGGATCGCCAGCAGACCGGCGAGCTCCCCCTGCGACCCGGCGTTGGGCTGGACGGACACGGCGGCGTAGCCGGTGATCTCCGCGAGCCAGGACTCCAGCTGGGCGATGAGCTCCCGGTAGCCGACGGTCTGCTCCTCGGGGGCCAGCGGGTGGATCGAGGCGAACTCGGGCCAGCTGATGGGCTCCATCTCCGCGGCCGCGTTGAGCTTCATGGTGCAGGAGCCCAGCGGGATCATGGTCCGGTCCAGGGCCAGGTCCTTGTCCGCGAGGGAGCGCAGCCAGCGCATCATCGCGGTCTCGGAGCGGTGCAGGGTGAACACCGGGTGGGCGAGGTAGGAGTCGGTGCGCAGCAGCGCGGCCGGCAGGTCCCAGCCGGCGGTCCCGTCCTCGGGGGCGGGCGCCCCGAAGGCGGCGAGCACCGCGTCCACGTCGCGCTCGTCGTGGGGCTCCCCCACCGAGACGGACACGTGGTCCGCGTCGGCCCGGCGGATGTTGACGCCGCGCTCGGCGGCGGCCGCGACGACCGCGTCGGCGCGGCCGGGCACCTGGGCCAGGACGGTGTCGAAGAACGTGTCGTGCACCACCGGCACCCCGGCGGCGGTGAGCCCCTCGGCCAGCCGCGCGGCGAGCCGGTGCACGCGCTCGGCGATGGCGCGCAGCCCGTCCGCGCCGTGGTAGGCGGCGTAGGCGCCGGCGACGATGGCCAGCAGCGCCTGGGCCGTGCAGATGTTGGAGGTGGCCTTCTCGCGGCGGATGTGCTGCTCGCGGGTCTGCAGCGCCAGGCGGTAGGCGGGCCGGCCGGAGGAGTCCACCGAGACGCCCACCAGGCGCCCGGGCAGATTGCGCTCCAGCCCCTTGCGGCAGGCCATGAAGGCGGCGTGGGGCCCGCCGAAGAACAGGGGCACCCCGAAGCGCTGGGCGGAGCCGACGGCGATGTCCGCGCCCTGCTCCCCCGGGGAGCGCAGGAGGGTGAGGGCCAGCAGGTCGGTGGCGACGGCCACGAGCGCGCCCTGCGCGTGGGCCTGCTCCGTGCGCTCCGCCAGGTCGGCGACGTCCCCGTCCACGCCGACCTGGGTCAGGACCACGCCGAAGAACTCGCCCTCGGGCAGGCCCTCGGAGAGGTCGGCGACGACCAGGTCGATGCCCACGGCCCGGCAGCGGCCGCGCAGCACGGCGAGGGTCTGCGGCAGGCTGTGGGAGTCCACGGCGACGCGGCGGCTGCCGGACCTGCGGTTGGCACGGCGCATCATGAGCACGGCCTCGGCGACGGCGGTGGCCTCGTCGAGCAGGGAGGCGTTGGCCAGGTCGAGGCCGGTGAGGTCCATGACGGCGTTCTGGAAGGTCAGCAGGGCCTCGAGCCGGCCCTGGGAGATCTCCGGCTGGTACGGGGTGTAGGAGGTGTACCAGGCGGGGTTCTCGAGGATGTTGCGGCGCAGCGCGGGCGGGGTGACGGTCTCGGCGTAGCCCTGCCCGATCATCTGGGTCATCACCCGGTTCTTCGCCGCGATCCGGCGCAGGGCGGTGAGGGCCTCGTGCTCGGACATGGGCTCCGGCAGCGGCAGGGGCTCGTCGCTGGCGATGCCGCGGGGGACCGCGCGGGCGACGAGCTCGTCGAGGTCGGCCGCGCCGACGGTCTCGAGCATGATCCCGGTCTCGGCGGCGTCCGGTCCGAGGTGGCGTGGAAGGAAGGACAAGGTCAGCTCCTCGTGGTTCGAGGCCCGGTGGGGCCCGTCCGGCCCTCCCCGCTCTGTTCGCTGACCTGAGAGTTTTCACCGGCCCCGGGCGGGGGCCGGCTTGCACCGTCGGTGGCCTCCGCCCGGGGCCGGTGGCCGTGGGCGGGTGGGCCTCTTCAGAGTGGCCTGCTCGCAGCGGTACGGGTGCCTGAGAGATTCCCGGGGAGGATTTGCTCCTTCGGCGCCGCCGGCCGTCCGGGTGCGGACGGCGGCGGACTCTCCCGCTGCGGGTGGGCGGCCGATGTGGTTGTGCCTCCAGTGTCCCACACCCCGCCGGGCACGGCACGAGGCCCCGGACGCCGTGCGTCCGGGGCCTCGCGGGATCGGGTGCGCCGTGGCGCCTCCGAGAGGGTCCTACTTGAGGGTGACGGTGGCGCCGGCGCCCTCGAGGGCCTCCTTGGCCTTGTCCGCGGCCTCCTTGTTGGCGCCCTCGAGGACGGCCTTGGGGGCCGAGTCCACGAGGTCCTTGGCCTCCTTGAGGCCGAGGGAGGTCAGCGCGCGGACCTCCTTGATGACCTGGATCTTCTTGTCGCCGGCGGCCTCGAGCACGACGTCGAACTCGGTCTGCTCCTCGGCCTCCTCGGCGGCGGCGGCCGGAGCGGCGGCACCGGCGACGGCCACGGGGGCGGCGGCGGTGACGTCGAAGGTCTCCTCGAAGGCCTTGACGAACTCGGAGAGCTCGATGAGGGAGAGCTCCTTGAACGCGTCGATCAGTTCAGCGGTGGTGAGCTTGGCCATGGTGTGGCTCCTTTTCGATGGTGTGCCCCGGCCGGGTTCGTCGGCGCGGGACGGTCTGGTTCCGTGGTGAGAATGTGCCTCGCGGCGGGGTGCTGGTCAGGCGCCCTGCTCCTCGACCTTGGCGCGCAGCGCCTCGGCCGTACGGACGGTCTTGGACAGCGGGGCCTGGAACAGCGCCGCGGCCTGGGACAGGGACGCCTGGGCGGCACCGGCCACCTTGGCCAGCAGCACCTCGCGGGACTCGAGGTCCGCGAGCTGCTTGATCTCCGCCTCGCTGAGGGCCTTGCCCTCGAGGTAACCGCCCTTGACGACGAGCTGCGGGTTCGCCTTGGCGAAGTCACGCAGGCTCTTGGCGGCCTCGACGGGGTCCCCCGAGATGAAGGCGATCGCGCTCGGGCCGGCGAGCTGGCCGTCGAACGCGTCGATGCCCATCTCCTTGGCCGCGATCGCGGTCAGCGTGTTCTTCACCACGGCGTATTCGGCGTTCTCACCGAGCGAGCGGCGCAGCTCCTTGAGCTGGGCCACGGTGAGGCCGCGGTACTCAGTCAGGACAGCGGCGTCCGAGTTGGAGAACAGTTCCTTCAACTCGGCGACCGCGGCTGCCTTTTCCGGGTTCGCCATGGTACTCCTTCCGGTCTTCGATGCCGGCCGCTGCCGGAAGGGCCCGGGCACAGAAAAAGCCCCGCGCAGATGCCCGGGGCTCGGCGGCCCATCCCTGGTCGGGGACGTGCTCGCTGTGCTGGTTCACCTGCGCTGGCCGTTCCTGGCGGAACTCTTACGGCTGCTCCCCGTTCCGCGCGCTCCTGAACGGGGCGCACGAGGCAGGGGAGAACACGACCGGCGGTCTTTGGTACGTCCCACCCTACCCGAGGGTCCCGCACCCGCCAAATCGGCGCCTCCCCCGCGGCCCGCTCACGCCGCCGGGAACTCGCGGGACCACACCCCGCTGCGCCCGGCGACCCGGAAGCCGAGGCGGCTGTTGACCCGGCTCATCCGGTCGTCGCCGCTGTGGGACCACGAGTACACGGTGCGCACGGTCGGGGCCAGCCGTTCGAGCTGCTGCAGGTTCGCCAGCTTGAGGCGGGTGGCGAGCCAGCGGCGCCGGTGCTCGCGCAGCACCACGGTCTCGTCCTGCATCCCGATCACCGGGTCCTCCCCCGCCAGGACGATCTCGGTCATCCCGACCAGGTGGCCGGTGGTCCCGTGCTCGGCGACGGCGACCAGCGACACGTTGCCGGCCTCGGCGCGCAGCTGCTCGGTGCGGCGCACCCGCTCGGCGTCCCAGGGCTCGGGGTCGGCCGCCACCGGCGCCAGGAAGGAGTCGGCGGCCATGCGCGAGTGCAGGGCGGCGAGCTCGTCGAGCCGCTCCTCGGGGGCGGGCCCGGCCCACACGTGGATGCGGTACGCCTCCGGCGCCGGCGAGGCGGCGACCTCGCGCAGCAGGGCCTGCACCCGGGCCGGCGGCAGGGGGACCTCCAGGACGCCGAAGTCGCTGACGGACTCCAGCCGGTACCCGGCGTGGAGGGCGAAGCGGGTCTGCCGGTTGGAGACGGGCAGGCGGCCGGAGCCGTCGGCGGCGTCGACCCATTCGACCATGCCCGGGGTGATCACCGGGAAGACCCCGGTCACGCTGCCGTCGCCCTGGATCTCCTCCGGGCCGGGGTGCTCGGTCTGGATCCGCAGGTGCCGGCGGGACTCGCCCACCGCGAGCTGCTCGGCGGCGCTGAGCAGCTCGCTGCCCGTGCCCTGCGAGGTGACCTCGGGGTCCACGTCGACGGTGATGTGCGCGGTGCCGGTGGAGGCCACCAGCGGCATGCGCACCTCGGCCCGGCCCGCGAGCCGGTCCCCGGTCCAGGCCAGCAGCACCACGACCCGCTCGAAGGGGTCCAGCAGGTCCCGGTAGAGCTCCTGCGCGTCGCCGGTGAGGTCCGAGATGCCCCAGACGTGCTGGCGGGACCGGCGCACGAGACCGGCGACCCGGCCCAGCAGCTCCTGGGCGGCGTCGTCGAAGTCGTCGGGGATGCGCATCTGCTCGATCCGCACTGGGGGGTGCTCGATCACGGGGACTCCCTTCCGGAGGGCGGCGGTGCCCCCGGGTTCGCGTGGGTGGAACGACGGGGGGCCCGGCCGCAGCGGCCGGGCCCCCCGTGCGGGCCCGTCGGGGCCCGGTGTCCGGCGTCAGGCGCCGACGACGACCTCGGTGGCGTTCGGGTCGACCGGGATGCCCGGGCCGAACGTGGTCGAGACGGTCGCCTTGGTGATGTAGCGGCCCTTCGAGGCGGAGGGCTTCAGGCGCAGGATCTCCTCGAGCGCGGCGCCGTAGTTCTCGGCCAGCTTCTCGACCTCGAAGGAGGTCTTGCCCACGATGAAGTGCAGGTTCGAGTGCTTGTCGACGCGGAAGTCGATCTTGCCGCCCTTGATGTCGTTGACGGCCTTGGCCACGTCCATGGTGACGGTGCCCGTCTTCGGGTTCGGCATGAGGTTGCGCGGACCCAGCACCTTGCCCAGGCGCCCCACCTTGCCCATCATGTCCGGGGTCGCCACGGCGGCGTCGAAGTCGGTCCAGCCGCCCTGGATGCGGGCGATCAGGTCGTCGGAGCCCACGTGGTCGGCGCCGGCCTCCTCCGCGGCGGCGGCCTTGTCGCCGGTCGCGAAGACGACGACGCGGGCGGTCTTGCCGGTGCCGTTGGGCAGGTTGACCGTGCCGCGGACCATCTGGTCGGCCTTGCGGGGATCCACGCCGAGACGGAGGACGACCTCCACGGTGGAGTCGGTCTTGGCGGTGTCGATCTCCTTGGCCAGGGCCACGGCCTCGGCCGGGCTGTAGAGCCCCTCGCCGATCCGGGCCGCTGCCGCCTGGTATGCCTTGCTGCGCTTTGCCATCTGCTTCTTCTCCTTGTGCAGTTGTGGTCTGCGGACCGCGCTCGGCCCTGCCACGTCAATAACGGTGGGTGGTGTCAGCCGAGGCTGATCACTCGACCTCGATGCCCATCGAGCGGGCGGTGCCGGCGATGATCTTCGCCGCGGCGTCGATGTCGTTGGCGTTGAGGTCTTCCTTCTTGGTCTCGGCGATCTCCCGGACCTGGTCCATGGTGAGCTTGCCGACCTTCTGGGTGTGCGGGACACCGGAGCCCTTGGCGACGCCGGCGGCCTTCTTGATCAGCTGCGCGGCGGGCGGGGTCTTCGTGACGAAGGTGAACGAGCGGTCCTCGTACACCGTGATCTCCACGGGGACGATGTTGCCGCGCTGGGACTCCGTGGCCGCGTTGTAGGCCTTGCAGAATTCCATGATGTTCACGCCGTGCTGACCGAGGGCCGGGCCCACGGGGGGCGCCGGGTTGGCGGCGCCTGCCTGGATCTGCAGCTTGATGAGGCCGGAGACCTTCTTCTTCTTGGGAGCCATGTGCTGGTCCTTCTTCTGCTGGACGTACCGGCGCACAGGAGCGTACGACGGCGGGTGGCCGCCGTGGCGCGGCGGCCGGTCGGCCCCGGCGGCGAAGCATGCGCCGCGGGGACGGGAACGGTGGGCGGGCGGTCGCGCCCGCCGGGTCAGATCTTGGAGACCTGGTTGAAGCCGAGGGTGACGGGGGTCTCGCGCTCGAAGATCGACACGAGGACGACGAGCTGCTGGGACTCCACCTTGATCTCGGAGATGGTGGCGGGGAGGGTCTCGAAGGGGCCCTCCTTGACGATCACGGACTCCCCGACCTCGAAGTCGATGTCGATCTGCGGCTGCGCGCTCGGCTGGGCGGCGGCCTCGCCGCCGGCGCCCTGCGGGGCCTCGAACACCGGGTTGAGCATCTCGAAGACCTCGTCCAGGCGCAGGGGGACGGGGTTGTACGCGTCCTGGCCCACGAAGCCCGTCACGCCCGGGGTGTGGCGCACCGCGCCCCAGGAGGCGTCGGTGAGGTTCATGCGCACCAGCACGTAGCCGGGGATCCGCACGCGGCGGACCACCTTGCGCTGGGCGTTCTTGATCTCGACGACCTCCTCCATGGGGACCTCGATCTGGAAGATGTCCTCCTCCATGTTGAGGGACTGGATGCGGGTCTCCAGGTTCGTCTTCACGCGGTTCTCGTAGCCGGCGTAGGTGTGGATGACGTACCAGTCACCCTCCTGGCGGCGCAGCTTCGACTTGAACTCCTCGACAGGGTCCACCGCGGGGGCCTCGTCCGCAGCGGGCGCCTCCTCGGCGACGGGTGCGGCCGCGGACTCCTCCGGCGCGTGGGCGGCGGCGAAGTCCTCCTCCTGCACGGAGGCCTCGGACTCCGGCAGCGCCGGGGCCTGCTGGTCGACCTCGGCCGGTGCCTCGGTGCCGTTTTCGAGCTCGTGCTCGGTCACTGGATCTCCCTGTTCTGTCGTGGATGTCGTGCGCTGCTGGGCCACGGTCGCCGTTGCCGGTCCGTGCGCCGCCCGGGTCATCCGGCGGCGTCGCCCTGCCCGAAGATCCACAGGGCGGCCTGCCCGAACGCGAGGTCCAGGACGGAGATGAGCACCATCATGAACGCGACGAACACGAGGACGACCAGCACGTAGTTCACCAGTTCGCGCCGCGTGGGGGTGACGACCTTCCGGAGCTCCCCGACGACCTGGCGCAGGAAGAGGAACAGGCGCCCGAAGATGCCGCGAGGACTCTCGGCGCCCTGCTCCGGGGGCTGGCCCGACGCCCTGCCGGCGGTGGTCTGCGACATCGGCTCTCCCTGTGTGGACTCGTGCGGGCCGTGCGGTGCTGCCGGCCCGCCGTCGCCGTGACGGGCCCGGCACCCCCGTAAGGGGGCGCCGGATCCGCTCCGGACTGGAGCAGGGCAGACAGGACTCGAACCTGCAACCTGCGGTTTTGGAGACCGCTGCGCTACCAATTGCGCCACTGCCCTTCGCGCCTCACGGCCTCGGCCGGCGTGCGCACGCCGACCTCGATCGCTCGGACCCGGTGACCGACTCTACCACCCGGCACCGCCGCGACGGCGCGCCCGGGCAGGCGTCGATGACACCAGTCGTCCATCCTAGGCGACCGGGGCGCGCCGGTGCAATCCGCCCGGGGGCGGCGGCGCGCCCCGCCCCCGGGCCACCGGGCGGCCCCGAGTAGCATGGGGCAGGTCCGCACCGCCGTCGCCGCGCACGGCGGCGCCCGTCCGTCCCCCTTCCAGGAGGCCCCCGGTCATGACCGCATCCCGCATCTCCCGGCGCGTCGGCGCCATCGCAGAGTCCGCGACGCTCGCGGTGGACGCCAAGGCGAAGGCCCTCAAGGCCGCCGGCCGCCCCGTGATCGGCTTCGGGGCCGGGGAGCCGGACTTCCCCACCCCGCAGTACATCGTGGACGCCGCCGCGGCGGCCCTGCAGGACCCGGCCAACTTCCGGTACACGCCGGCCGCGGGCCTGCCCGAGCTGCGGAGGGCGGTCGCCGAGCAGACCGCGCGGGACGACGGGTACGCGGTGGAGCCCTCGCAGGTGCTCGTCACCAACGGCGGCAAGCAGGCCGTGTTCCAGGCCTTCGCCACGGTCGTGGACGAGGGCGACGACGTCCTGCTCCCCGCCCCGTACTGGACCACCTACCCGGAGGCGATCAAGCTCGCCGGCGGCAACCCGGTGGAGGTCTTCGCCGGCCCGGAGCTCGGTTACAAGGTGACCCCGGAGCTGCTCGAGGAGGCGTGCACGGAGCGCACCAAGGCGCTGCTGTTCTGCTCCCCGTCCAACCCCACCGGCGCGGTGTACTCCCCCGAGGAGACCGCGGCCGTGGGCCGCTGGGCGGCCGAGAAGGGGATCTTCGTGCTCACCGACGAGATCTACCAGCACCTCACCTACGACGGCGTCCCGTTCACCTCGATCGCCGCCGCCGTGCCCGAGCTCGGCGACCGGGTGGTGATCCTCAACGGCGTGGCCAAGACCTACGCGATGACCGGCTGGCGCGTGGGCTGGATGATCGCGGCCCCGGACGTCGTCAAGGCCGCCACCAACCTGCAGTCCCACCTGACCTCCAACGTCAACAACGTCGCCCAGCGCGCGGCGCTGGCCGCGGTGTCCGGGCCCCTCGACGAGGCCCACCGGATGCGGGAGGCGTTCGACCGCCGGCGCAGGACCATGGTGGAGGCGCTCAACGCCGTCGAGGGGGTGGAGTGCCCCGTGCCCACCGGGGCCTTCTACGCCTACGCCGACGTGCGCGGGCTGCTCGGCCGGCGCTTCGGCGACGCCGTGCCGCAGACCTCGGCCGAGCTGGCCGAGCTGATCCTCGAGCGGGCCGAGGTCGCCGTGGTGCCCGGCGAGGCGTTCGGCCCCTCCGGCTTCCTGCGGCTGTCCTACGCCCTGGGCGACGACGACCTCGCCGAGGGCCTGCGCCGGCTCCAGGAGTTCCTGGGGAGCGCCGCGTGAGCGCCCTCGACGGCGCCGTGGCCGCGGCGGAGTCGGTCCCCGCCGCCGTGCTCGTGACCGGCGGGCTGATCGGCGGCTACGCCACCGCCCGGGCGACCGGCGTCCGCCCCCTGGGCGGGGCGGTGCTGGCCGCCGCGGGTGCGGCGGCCGCCCACTCGTGGTGGCACCGCGGCGGACCGGCGACCACGGCGGCGCTCGGCGGGCTCTACGTCCTGGGCTTCGGGCTCTCCCACCCGCTGGCCAAGCGGATCGGCGCCTGGCCCTCGGTGCTGGCCGTCACCGCCGTCAACGCCGCCGCCAACGCCGTGCTGGTGGACCGTCCCGGCCGCTGAGCCGCCCCGTCCCGCGACGACGCCGCCCGCCCCCTCCCGGGGACGGGCGGTGTCGTCGGTCGTGCCGCGGCTCAGTCGCCCACGGCGTCGCGGCCGCGCCGGACGATCAGCGGGTCGGGCGGGTAGACCACCGCCGGGTCCTTGTCCTCGTAGTCGAACTGGTCCAGGAAGAAACGCATGGCGTTGAGCCGGGCCCGCTTCTTGTCGTTGGACTTCACCGTGATCCACGGGGCGTGGTCGGTGTCGGTGCGCAGGAACATCTCCTCCTTGGCCTCGGTGTAGTCCTCCCACCGGTCCAGGGAGGCCAGGTCCATCGGGGAGAGCTTCCAGCGGCGCACCGGGTCGATCTGGCGGATCGCGAAGCGGGTGCGCTGCTCGTGCTGGGTGACGGAGAACCAGAACTTGGTCAGGTGGATGCCCGACTCCACCAGCATCTTCTCGAACACCGGGGCCTGGACCATGAAGTCCTCGTACTCCGTGTCCGAGCAGAAGCCCATCACCCGCTCCACGTTGGCCCGGTTGTACCAGGAGCGGTCGAACATCACGATCTCCCCGGCGGTGGGCAGGTGGCCGATGTAGCGCTGGAAGTACCACTGCCCCCGCTCCCGGTCGGAGGGCTTGGTCAGTGCCACCACCCGGGCGGCGCGCGGGTTCAGGTGCTCGGTGAAGCGCTTGATCGTCCCGCCCTTGCCGGCCGCGTCGCGGCCCTCGAACACGATGACGTGCTTGAGGTCGTGGTCCTGGCCCCAGTACTGGAACTTCAGCAGCTCGATCTGCAACTGGTACTTCTCCAGCTCGTAGTCCTCCCGCTCCAGCCGCTCCTCGTAGGGGTAGTCCTCCCGCCAGGTCTGCACCGCCGAGCCCCCCGGGTCGATCAGGTCCGGGTCCGGCGACTGCCCGTCCCGCACCGTGTAGCCCTGATCGACCAGCTTGTCGATGAACTCCCGCAGGTTCTCCCGGACCGGTTCCATGTCCTCGTTCACCGCCGACCTCCTTCCGGGCCCGTCAGGCCCCTTTCCCGCAGTCTAGGCCCGGCCCCGCAGCACGGGGACCCGGCCCGCCCGGCCGTCCGCGGTCCCCGCCCCGGGGCCCGTTCACTAGACTGGTCGAGCCGGTGCACGTCCGGCCGACTCGCACCCCGCCGACCCGGAGGAGACTGTACGGATGAAGATCGGACTGCTGACCAGCGGCGGGGACTGCCCCGGGCTCAACGCGGTGATCCGGGCGGCGGTGCTGCACGGGATCAAGAGCTACGGCCACGAGTTCGTGGGCTTCCGCGACGGCTGGCGCGGGGTGGTGGAGGGCGACATCATGGACCTGCCCCGCACCCGGGTGCGCGGGCTGGCCCGGGAGGGCGGCACCATCCTGGGCACCTCCCGCACCAACCCCTACGACGGGCCCGGCGGCGGACCGGAGAAGATCGCCGTGATGCTCGAACGCCACCACATCGACGCGATCGTGGCCATCGGCGGGGAGGGCACCCTGGCCGGGGCCAAGCGCCTGGCCGACGCCGGGCTGCCGGTGGTCGGGGTGCCCAAGACCATCGACAACGACCTGCAGGCCACCGACTACACCTTCGGCTTCGACACCGCCGTGCAGATCGCCACCGACGCCATGGACCGGCTGCGCACCACCGGGGAGTCCCACCACCGGTGCATGGTCGCCGAGGTCATGGGCCGCCACGTCGGGTGGATCGCGCTGCACTCGGGGATGTCCGCCGGGGCGCACGCGGTGCTGATCCCCGAGCAGTCGGTGTCCATGGAGCAGGTCTGCGCCTGGGTCACCGAGGTGCACGAGCGCGGCCGCTCCCCGCTGGTGGTCGTGGCCGAGGGCTTCATCCCCGAGGGCCACGGCGACGTGCTCGCCGGCAAGGGCACCGAGGCCTCCGGCCGGCCCCGGCTGGGCGGGGTCGGGGAGTACGTCACCGAGCAGATCGAGGCCGCCACCGGGATCGAGACCCGCAACACCATCCTGGGCCACATCCAGCGCGGCGGGGCCCCCACCGGCTTCGACCGGGTCCTGGCCACCCGCTTCGGGCTGGCCGCCGTGGACCTGGTCACCGACAAGGGCTGGGGCCAGATGGTCGCCATCCGCGGCACCGACATGGTCCGGGTGCCCTTCGGCGAGGCCCTCGACGGGCTCAAGACCGTGCCCCAGCACCGCTGGGACGAGGCCCGGGTCCTCTTCGGCCGCTGATCCCGCCGGCCGGGCCCCTGTGCTCCCGGCGGCGCCCCGGGCACGATGGTGCCATGGTCGACGAGGCCGAGACGTTCCCGGCGCCACCCGGGCGCGCGCCCGACGTGGCGGACGACTTCCGGGGGCCGCGTCTGCGGGAGGACCTGTGGGTCGATCACTACCTCCCGCACTGGACCACGCCGGAGCGGTCCCGCGCCCGGTACGACCTGGACGGCGCCGGGATCCGCCTGCGGATCGACGAGGACCAGCCGGACTGGCGGCCGGAGGACGCGCCGCTGCGGGTCTCGAACCTGCAGACCGGGGTGTTCTCCGGCCCGCCGGGGTCCGGACGGGGCACGCACCGGCACCGCCCCGACGGCCTGGTGGTGCGCACCGGGACCCCGGAGCGCCTGCTGTGGGCCCCGTCGTCGGGTCGGGTGGACGTCACGGTCAGCGCGAGTGCCGACGAGGGGTGCATGCTGGCTGCGTGGCTCGTCGGGACGGAGCACCTCTCGCCCGAGCACAGCGGGGAGATCTGCGTCTTCGAGATCGACGCGAGCGCCGTCGGCCGGGTGGCGAGCCGTGCCCGCTGCGGGCTGAAGGCCCACGGTGACCCGGCTCTGGTCACCGGGATGGTGGAGGTGACCGTGCCCCTCGACGCCTCGCTCCCCCACACGTGGTCGGTCCGGTGGGGGCCCGCGGGCACGGTGATCGGCTGCGAGGGAGTCGTCGTCGCACGGTCCGCCGCGGCTCCGGGCTATCCGCTGTTCCTGATGCTGGACCTGTTCGAGATCGGGCCGCGGTCGGAGGATCCGCGGCGCTACCCCAAGAGCGCCCGCATCCACGCCGTGCGCGGCTGGGCGGGCGGCTCGGCGCGGGGACGGCAGTCCGTCCCCCTGCCGAGGACCGCCCGTGCCGGCGCAGGCCGCGGCCGGCGCTCCCGGCGGACCGGGGGCGGCCCGGCACCGCCCGGCAGGGGTGTGCTAGGGGCGCGCGCCGCGGGGGCCGCGGAGGAAGCCGGCCTGCCGCCCGACCACCTGGCCGGCGTCGGGCTGGACCACGACCTGCTGGGCGGCGGCCCAGCGCTGCTCGCCGTCCGTGACGAGGAGCCGGGCCTCGGGATCGGCGGTGCGCTTGAGCACGGCCAGCGCGATCGGGCCCTGTTCGTGGTGCAGCTGCACGGAGGTGACCCGGCCGACGGCCCGCTCGCCCGCGAGGACCTCGGCGCCGGGGGACGGCAGCGTGTGCTCGGAGCCGTCGAGGTCGAGCAGCACGAGCCGCCGGGGCGGGTGGCCCAGGTTGTGCACGCGCGCCACGGTCTCCTGCCCCTTGTAGCAGCCCTTCTGCAGGTGCACGGCGGTGCGCAGGAGGTCGAGCTCGTGCGGGATCGTCCGCTCGTCCGTCTCGGCCCCCCAGCGCGGGCGCCAGGCGGCGATCCGCAGCGCCTCGGCCGCCCACGCGCCGGCGAGGGGCAGGTCGCGGGTCAGGGCGTCCAGCTCGGCCCGGGGCACCAGGTGCTCCCACCAGGTGCGCTCCTCCCCCGGGTGCGGGCCGTCGAGGGCGGCGTAGCTCCATCCGCCCGGGGCGACCGCGGGCCAGGGGTCGCGCCAGACCGGCCCGTCGCCCAGCCCGGGCACGGGAGCGGAGGCGCCGAGCACGGCCCACGCGCCGGAGCGGTCGGCCACCTCCACGCGCAGCGCGAAGCGCATGGACTCCAGCCACGCGACCAGCGGGGCGGTCTCCTCGGCCTCGGTGATCAGCCACGTGGTGGTGCCGTCGTCCACGACGTGCGGCGCGGTCTCGATGCGCCCCTGCACGGAGAGGAACAGGGTCTCGGCGCTGCTGCCCGGGGCGAGCCCGGTGAGCACCTGCGAGGAGAGCGTGGTCAGCCAGCTGAGCCGGTCCGGGCCGGTGACGGTGACGACGCCCTTCTGGGAGAGGTCGACCACGGTGCCGGGGGTCCGCACGAGGGCGCGCTGCTCGCGCAGCGGATCGCCGTAGTGGGCGGCGACCCCGCGGTCCAGGCCCTCGGCCTCGACGGCGCCCGGGCGGTCGAGCAGGGGTGAGCGGTAGGCGGTCACGGGGATCAGCCGATCTTCTTGAGCTGGGCGGAGGCGTGCGTGGCCAGCGGCTCGCCGAAGGCGGCCATGTCCCAGGCCCAGAACAGGTCGCCGTGGACCAGGCCGTACATCCGGGTCGAGGAGCTGTACTCCTTGGCGCCCCGGGCGCGCACCACGGCGTCCGTGGCGAGGTCGATGCGGGGGCCCTTGATCTGTCCGACGTAGAGCTCGGCGATGCCACCGGGGTGCGTGAGGGTCACCAGGACGTCGAAGCCGCCGTCACCGTTGCGCAGCCGTTCGACGTCCTCGGCGCCCTTGAGCACCGGCACGAGGTCCGGCGGGAGCATGCCGGGACCGACGTCGCCGTCCTCCAGGGTGCGGTCGAGCTGCCAGAAGCCCTGCTCCACGGTGGCCGGGCGCATCGGCTGCCCCTCCTCGTCGAGGAGCGTGGTCTCGGCCCGGTACTCGAGGAACGGCAGGCCGTTCTGCTCGAAGGTCACCCGCTGCCGGAAGGGCCGCTGCTCGACCTCGCCGTAGCCCATGAAGCCGTCGCCCTCCCAGGCGCCCAGCAGCCAGGCGAACGGGACGAGCTCGGGAGTCAGATCCGAGGGGATCTCGATCGGCACGGAACTAGTGCTGTCCCTTGAACAGGCCGAGGATCACCTTGAGGGAGATCCCGGCGATGAACAGACCGGAGATGCCCAGCAGGACCAGGTAGAAGATCTCGAGTGCAAGCATGGTCCCTAAGCTACCACGGTGCTCACCAGGCGGGCCGTGAACAGGGCCCCCACGCCGAGGAACGCCACGGGGGTCACGCCGAGGGCCACCACCCCCCGCTTCGGCGAGCGCTTCGGGGCCGACGAGATGACCCGGGCGCCCACGACGCCCACGAGCGCGGCGACCACGGCGCCGACCACCACCAGCTGCACGGGGTCCGGGCCGGTCGCCCGGTAGTCGCTGGCCAGGGCGATCCAGCCGGAGGAGCTGACCGTGGCGAGGACCCCGGCCGTGGAGGCGATGGTGGACTCCAGCCGGTGCTCGGCGCCCTCGCCGCGCACCAGCTCCGCCGCGAACACGGTCACCAGGGCCACGCCCACGACCGCGGGCAGCCACACGAGCTGCTGGCCGGGCAGGGTCTGGACGAGCAGCGCGGCCACGACGCCGGCCGCGCTCATGATCACGTTGTGCCGGTGCCGGGCGGCGATGCCGGTGGCGGCGGGCCAGCCGAAGCCGATCACCAGGGACATCCCGGCGGCCAGGAGCAGCGGCGCGGGACCGGCGACCACGACCGCGGCCAGGGCCGCCGCCAGGCTGAGCACGCTGCACGCGGCGATCATGGCGTATCTCATGGCGATCGGGTTCCTGCACTGTCGAGGGTCGGGGCCGGCGCCCGGACCGGCGCGACCGGGCGGACAGGAGCAACGATAGCGGCTGGCCGGGAGGGGCGGACGGGGCTCGCGGCGCCCCGCGCCGGGGCCGGGGCGCGCGGGAGGGGAGCGGCGCCGACTTATACTGACAGCTCAGCCCGTACGCCAGAGTGGAGAAGCACGAGTGTTCCAGATCCTGATGCTGACCGACGCGGACGGTCCCTCGGCATCGGTGCTGCCGGCCCTCGACCTGCTCAACCACCGGGTGACGGTCGCCCCGACCCGCACCGTCTCGGGCAGCCTCGACGGCCGCCACCCCGACGTCGTGCTGCTGGACGGGCGCACCGACCTGATCACCGCGCGCAACCTCGCGCAGCTGCTCACCACGAAGGGCCTGTCGGCGCCGCTGCTGATGGTCCTCACGGAGGGCGGGATGGCCGCGGTGGCCGCGAACTGGATGGTCGACGACGTGGTGCTCGACACCGCCGGCCCGGCCGAGGTGGAGGCCCGGCTGCGCCTGGCCTCCTCCCGCACGGCCGAGGCCCCCGAGGACGACACCCGGATCCGCGCGGGCTCGGTGGTCATCGACGACGCCGCCTACTCCGCCCACGTCAACGGCCAGCCGCTGAACCTGACCTACAAGGAGTTCGAGCTGCTGAAGTTCCTGGCCCAGCACTCCGGACGGGTCTTCACCCGCGCGCAGCTGCTGAGCGAGGTGTGGGGCTACGACTACTACGGCGGCACCCGCACCGTGGACGTGCACGTGCGGCGACTGCGGGCCAAGCTGGGTGCTGACCACGAGCACCTGATCACCACGGTGCGTAACGTGGGCTACAGCTTCGCCACGAGCCGGAGCCGGGAGCACTGAGCACCGGCCCACCGGCCCGTCCGTCCCGCCGCCCCGTTCCGCAGGAGGTCCAGATGCCCCAGTCCGTGCCGTACGAGCTCGAGCGCCCGGCCGTCGCGCCGGTCGAGGAGATCACCGGCCTCGCCTCCCGGGCCGAGGCCGCGGACGGCGACCCGCCGTTCTCCGACCAGACGCTCGTGGACCTGCGGACCGCGCCCGGCGGGCGGGTGCGCACCGTCCTCGTACGGGCCTCCGGCGGGCAGCTGCTCGGGGCCGCGGTGCGTGTCCACGAGCCCGACGACGGCGCCGCGCTCGTGGAGCTCGTGGTGGACCCCGGGCACCGCCGCGGCGGGATCGGGGCAGCGCTGGCCGTGGCCCTGGCCGAGGAGACCGCGGGCACGGTCCGGGCGTGGGCCCACGGCGGCCACCCAGCGGCGGCGGCGCTGGCCGCCCGGCACGGGCTGGTGCCGGTGCGCGACCTGCACCGCCTGCTCCGCCCGCTGGGCGACGCGCCCGACCTTCCCCTGCCCGAGGCGATGCCCGCCGGCTACCGGCTGCGCGCCTTCGAGCCCGGCCGGGACGAGGACGAGTGGCTGCGCGTCAACGCCGCCGCGTTCGCCGGCCACCCCGAGCAGGGCCGGATGACCCTCGAGGACCTCCGGCAGCGGGAGGCCGAGCCCTGGTTCGACCCCGCGGGGTTCCTGCTGGCGGTCCGGTCCGGGGAGCCGGGCACCGTGGCCGGCTTCCACTGGACCAAGGTCCACCCCGGCGACGGCGAGCGCCCCGCCCTGGGCGAGGTCTACGCCGTGGGCGTCGCCCCGGAGCACCAGGGCACCGGCCTGGGCCGGGCCCTGACCGCCGCGGGGGTCAACCACCTCGCCCGACAGGGTCTGGGCGAGGTCATGCTCTACGTGGACGGCGACAACACCGCGGCGCTGCGGCTGTACGAGCGGCTGGGCTTCCGGCCCTGGCACCTCGACGTGATGTACGCCCGCGACGTCCCCGCCTGACCCACCCGCCCGCGCCCCGGCCCGGTCCCGCACCGGCCCCACCAGACAGGATCACCATGACCACGCACCAGCAGGACGCCCCGCAGCCCGCGCCGGCCCCGCACCCGGCCGCACCCCCGGAGGCCGAGCCGGCGGCGGCGGCGGCCGCCGACGGCGCCGCCGAGCTGGCCGACGCCGCCCGCGGCCACGGGGACCGCGACCGGATCGACGACCCCGTGCCCGCCGCCCGGCAGGTGCTCGAGGGCGCCCACGGACCCGAGCGCTTCCTCGACCGGGAGGCGAGCTGGGTCGCCTTCAACACCCGGGTCCTGGAGCTGGCGGAGGATCCGGACCTGTTCCTGCTGGAGCGGGTGCACTTCCTGTCCATCGTGGCCTCCAACCTGGACGAGTTCTTCATGGTCCGGGTGGCCGGGCTCAAGCGGCGCATCGCCACGGGCATCGCCCGGCCCGCGGCCTCGGGGCACTCCCCCGCGGAGCAGATGGCCACCATCGCGGTGCGCGCCCACGAGCTGCAGGAGCGCCACGCGCGGGCCTTCCACGACCTGGTGCGCCCGGAGCTGGCCCGGGAGGACATCCACCTCATCGGCTGGGAGGACCTCGACGGCCCCACCCGGGAGCGGCTCACCCGGGACTTCCACCGCAAGGTCTTCCCGATCCTCACGCCGCTGGCGGTGGACCCGGCCCACCCGTTCCCCTACATCTCCGGGCTCAGCCTCAACCTGGCCGTGATGGTCCGCAACCCGCAGTCGGGCAAGCGGCTGTTCGCCCGCGTCAAGGTCCCGGACCAGCTGCCCCGGCTGCTCTCGGTGGACGGGTCGAGCGCGACCCGCCCGCCGCACGGGCAGGCCCGCTTCATCCCGCTCGAGGACGTCATCGCCCAGCACCTGGACGACCTGTTCCCCGGGATGGAGGTCGAGGAGCACCAGGTGTTCCGGGTGACCCGCAACGAGGACCTGGAGGTCGAGGAGGACGACGCCGAGAACCTGCTGCAGGCCCTGGAGAAGGAGCTGCTGCGCCGCCGCTTCGGCCCGGCGGTGCGCCTGGAGGTCACGGACAGCATCAGCGCGGAGGTGCTCGAGCTGCTGGTCTCCGAGCTGGGCATCGACGAGTCCGAGATCTACCGGCTGCCCGCCCCGCTGGACCTGCGCGGGCTGGCGGTCATCGCCGCCGTCGACCGCCCGGAGCTGCACTATCCCCGCCACGTGGCCCACACCTCCCGCTACCTCAACGCCGCGGAGACCGCGAAGGCCGCCGACGTCTTCGCCGCGACCCGGTCCCGGGACGTGCTGCTGCACCACCCCTACGACTCCTTCGCCACCAGCGTGCAGGCCTTCCTCGAGCAGGCCGCCGCGGACCCGAAGGTCCAGGCGATCAAGCAGACCCTGTACCGCACCTCCGGGGACTCCCCGATCGTGGACGCGCTCATCGACGCCGCCGAGGCCGGCAAGCAGGTCCTGGCGCTGGTGGAGATCAAGGCCCGCTTCGACGAGCAGGCCAACATCTCCTGGGCCCGCAAGCTCGAGCAGGCCGGGGTGCACGTGGTCTACGGCATCGTGGGGCTGAAGACCCACTGCAAGCTCTCGCTCGTGGTGCGCCAGGACGACCAGGGGCTGCGCCGCTACGTGCACATCGGCACCGGCAACTACCACCCCTCCACCGCGCGCTTCTACGAGGACCTGGGGCTGCTCACCTGCGACCCGGAGGTCGGGGAGGACGTCTCGCGGCTGTTCAACCAGCTCTCCGGCTACGCCCCGAAGACCACCTTCCAGCGCCTGCTGGTGGCCCCCCGCTCGGTGCGCTCCGGGCTGATCGACCTGGTCGAGGCCGAGATCCGCCACCACCGGGCCGGCCGGAAGGCCCGGATCCAGGTCAAGTGCAACTCCATCGTGGACGAGGCCGTCATCGACGCCCTGTACCGGGCCTCCCAGGCCGGGGTGCCGGTGGACGTGGTGGTGCGCGGGATCTGCGCCCTGCGCCCGGGGGTGCCGGGGCTGAGCGAGAACATCCGGGTCCGCTCGGTGCTGGGCCGGTTCCTGGAGCACTCGCGGGTGTTCGCGTTCTGCAACGCCGGGGAGCCGCTGGTCTACATCGGCTCGGCGGACATGATGCACCGCAACCTGGACCGCCGGGTGGAGACCCTCGTGCGGATCACCGACCCGCAGCAGGCCGAGGCGCTGGTGCGGCTGCTCGCCCGGTACGCCTCGGACGCCACGAGCAGCTGGCACCTGGGCGCGGACGGGGTGTGGACCCGTCACCACCGGGACGCCGAGGGGCGCCCGCTGGTGGACGTCCAGGAGCACCTCCTGCGCAGCCGGGCCCTGGGCCGCCCCACGATCTGAGCACCGGTACCATCGTGGGGGGTGCCACCCGACGACCCCGGGCCGGGGCGGGGCGGTGCACCACGGACACGGGACGAGAGAGGGACCATGCCCAGGACCGCCGAGAAGACCGCTCCGAGGACCACCGGGAACAACACCACCGGGAACACCACCGGGAACAACACCACCGGGACGACCGCCGGGAGGACGCCGGGGAAGACCACCGACGAGACGTCCGGGAGGTCCAACGGGAAGTCCCCGGAGAAGTCCGCCGAGAAGTCCGCCGGGAAGACCGCCGGGAGCACTGCGGGGCGGGCCGCTCCGCGGGACGGCGGGACGTCCGCGCGCCCCGCCGACGTGCTGGCGGCGGGGTGCCTGTGCTGGCGCCGGGCGGGCACCGGGGTGGAGGTGCTCCTCATCCACCGCCCCCGCTACGACGACTGGTCCTTCCCGAAGGGCAAGCAGGACGCCGGCGAGACGCTGCCCGAGACCGCCCACCGGGAGGTGGGCGAGGAGATCGGCCTGCTCCCGCGCCTGGGCGTTCCGCTGCCCACGATCCGCTACGGCGTCAAGGACGGCGTCAAGGACGTGCGCTACTGGGCGGCGGAGTTCGGCCCGGGCGCCCGGCCCGTGCCCGACGGGCGCGAGGTCGACGAGGTCCGCTGGACGGACCCCAAGACGGCGGCCCGGATCCTCACCAACCCCTCCGACCTCGAGCCCCTGGCCGCGCTCGTGGACCTGCACGCCCGCGGCGACCTCGCCACCCGCCCGGCGATCGTGGTGCGCCACGCCAAGGCCAAGCCGCGTTCGTCGTGGTCCCGGGCCGAGGGCGACCGGCCGCTGGCCGCGACCGGGAAGCGGCAGGCGCTCGCCGTCACCCGGCTCCTGCGGGCGTGGTCCCCCGAGCGGATCGTCACCTCCCCCTGGCTGCGCTGCCTGTCCACCGTGGTGCCCTACGCCCGCAAGGCCGGGGTCACCGTGCGGGAGCGGCCCCAGCTGACCGAGGCCTCCCACAAGCGCCACCCCAAGAAGGCCGCCGCGGTGGTGCAGACCCTGTTCGACAAGGACGTCCCGGCCGCGCTGTGCACCCACCGCCCGGTGCTGCCGACCGTCCTCAAGGTGCTCGCCCGGCACATGCCCCCCGAGCTCGCCGAGCAGCTGCCCGCCAAGGACCCGTACCTGTCCCCGGGCGAGATGATCGTGCTCCAGATCTCCCGCCGGCACCGCCGGCGGGTGGTCTCGGTGGAGCTCGTGAAGCCCTTCGACGACTGACCCTTCCGCCTCCCTGCCCGAGGAGTCCCGCATGACCTCCCCCTCCCCCGTGCCCACGCCCGTGCCGACCCCCTACGAGGACCTCCTGCGCGAGATCCTCGAGACGGGCGTGCACAAGCCGGACCGCACGGGCACCGGGACCCGCAGCGTCTTCGGCCGCCAGATCCGCTTCGACCTGGCGGACTCCTTCCCGCTGCTGACCACCAAGCGGGTGCACTTCCGGTCCCTGGCGCTGGAGCTGCTGTGGTTCCTGCGCGGGGACTCGAACGTGCGCTGGCTGCAGGAGCGCGGGGTGTCCATCTGGGACGAGTGGGCCGACGAGAACGGGGAGCTCGGGCCCGTCTACGGGGTGCAGTGGCGCTCCTGGCCCACCCCCGGCGGCGGCTCGATCGACCAGATCGCGAAGGTCGTGGAGCAGATCCGCACGAACCCGGACTCCCGCCGGCACGTGGTGACGGCGTGGAACCCGGCCGAGGTGGACGAGATGGCGCTGCCGCCGTGCCACGCCCTGTTCCAGTTCTACGTCCAGCCCGCCGAGGACGGGCCGGGGCGGCTCTCGTGCCAGCTCTACCAGCGCTCGGCGGACATGTTCCTGGGCGTGCCGTTCAACATCGCCTCCTACGCGCTGCTGACCGTCATGGTGGCCCAGCAGACCGACCTGGTGCCCGGCGAGTTCGTGTGGACCGGCGGGGACTGCCACGTCTACGACAACCACGTGGAACAGGTCCGCGAGCAGCTCTCCCGCACGCCCTACCCCTATCCGCGGCTGCGGCTGGCCCGGCGGCCCGGGTCCCTCTTCGACTACGCCTACGAGGACTTCGAGGTCCTCGACTACCGCCACCACCCCGCGATCTCGGCGCCGGTGGCCGTATGAGCGCGCACCCCGGACCGGACGCGCCGCAGGCCCCCGCGGGGACCGTCGGGGCGATCTGGGCGCAGACCGCCGAGGGCGTCATCGGCCGCGGCGGCACGATGCCCTGGTCCCTGCCGGAGGACCTGGCCTTCTTCCGGCGCACGACCACCGGCCACCCCGTGATCATGGGCCGGCGCACCTGGGAGTCGTTCCCCGAGCGCTTCCGTCCCCTGCCCGGGCGCACCAACATCGTGATCACCTCCACCCCCGAGCGGGTGGTCCCCGGGAGCGGCGACGGCGCCGTGCGCACCGCGCCGTCGTACCCCGCGGCCGTCGCGCTGGCGCGCAGCAGCCCCGGCGCGGAGCGGATCTGGGTGATCGGCGGCGGGGAGGTCTACCGGCAGGCCCTGGCCGACCCCCGAGACCCCGTGACGGAGGCGCTCGTGACGGTCATCGACCTCGCCGTGGAGGGAGACACGCACGCCCCGGTGCTCGGCGACGGGTGGGCCACGGAGCCGGTCGTGGGGCCCTCCGTCTCCCGCACCGGGCTCGGCTACCGGATCGACCGGCGCACCCGCTCCTGAGCCGCGGGCCTGTTCCGTCCGTCCCGGCGCTCCGGTAGCGTGAGCCGCACCACGACCAGGAGGACGACCGTGACCGCACCGCACCCCGACCCGGCGATCCGCGACGACGAGCAGCTGCGCGTCGTGGAGAACGCGGACCTCGACCGCTACGAGCTGTGGAACGGGGAGCAGTTCATCGGCTTCGAGGGCTTCCAGAAGCACGAGGACGGCACGGTCGAGCTGCAGCACACGATCATCGGCGAGCAGTTCGGCCGGCAGGGCTACGCCCGCACGCTCGTCACGCTGCTCCTGGAGGGCTTCCGGGCGCAGGGGACCACCGTGCGGCCCACGTGCACCTACGTCCAGGACTACCTGCACCGCTTCCCCCAGTACCAGGACCTCATCGCCGCCGGCCGCGCGCTGCCCCCCGCCCCGGCGGTCAAGGAGAAGCGGCGTCGCTGGGCCCTGCACCGCTCCCACTAGACTGGGGGCCATGACTTTTCGCTCGGGTGATCAGGTAGGGTTCGTCGGCTGGCGGGGCATGGTGGGCTCCGTGCTCATGCAGCGCATGCAGGAGGAGGGGGACTTCGCCGGCATCACCCCGGTGTTCTTCTCCACCTCGAGCGCCGGCCGGCCTGCCCCCTCGTTCGCCGGGGACGCCGGGGTGCTGCAGGACGCCTACGACCTCGAGTGCCTCGCGTCGCTGCCGGTGATCGTCACGGCCCAGGGCGGGGACTACACCAAGGCCGTGCACGGCGAGCTGCGCGCCCGAGGGTGGGACGGGCTGTGGATCGACGCCGCCTCCACCCTGCGGATGAACGACGACGCCATCATCGTGCTGGACCCGGTCAACCGCGACGTCATCGACCGGGGCCTCGAGGCCGGCGTGAAGGACTTCGTGGGCGGCAACTGCACGGTCTCCTGCCTGCTCGTGGGCCTGGGCGGGCTGTTCCGCAACGACCTCGTCGAGTGGGCCACGTCCATGACCTACCAGGCGGCCTCCGGCGGCGGGGCCCGGCACATGCGCGAGGTGCTCACGCAGTTCGGGGCCCTGCACGGCGCCGTCGCCGACGAACTCGCCGACCCCGCCTCCGCGATCCTGGAGATCGACCGCAAGGTCCTCGAGGCCCAGCGCGGCGACGCCCTGGACAGCTCGATGTTCGGCGCGCCGCTGTCCGGCTCCCTGATCCCGTGGATCGACGCCGACCTCGGCAACGGGCAGTCCCGCGAGGAGTGGAAGTCCGCGGCCGAGACGAACAAGATCCTCGGCCGCACGGACCGCTTCGCCCAGGACTGGGTGCCCATGGACGGGCTGTGCGTGCGCATCGCCACGATGCGCTCGCACTCCCAGGCCCTGACGCTCAAGCTGCGGGAGGACCTGCCGGTGGAGGAGATCGAGCGGATCATCGACGCCGACAACGAGTGGGCCACCGTGGTGCCCAACACGAAGGAGGACACGATGCGGGCCCTGACCCCCGTGGCGACCTCCGGGACGCTGCAGATCCCCGTGGGCCGGATCCGCAAGCTCGCCATGGGCCCGGGCTACATCAGCGCCTTCACGATCGGCGACCAGCTGCTGTGGGGCGCGGCCGAGCCGCTGCGCCGCATGCTGCGCATCGCCACCGGCACCCTGTAGCCGTGGCCGAGACCGGGGTCCCCGCGGGGCTGACTGTCGATCCCGCCGACCCGCGCCCGCCCTACGAGCAGCTCAGGCAGGCGGTGCTGCGGGGCCGGGAGGACGGCACGCTGCCGGCGGGCACTCGGTCTCGCGGCGAACACCGTGGCCAAGGCCTACCGGGAGCTGGAGTCCACCGGCGTGATCGAGACCCGCGGCCGGCTGGGCAGCTTCGTGCGCGCCGGGGACCGCGGCGAGGAGCTGGCCGTCGAGGCCGCCCGCCGCTACGCCGAGACGGTCGCCGGGCTGGGGGTCCCGTCCGCACGGGCCCTGGAGCTCGTCGCCGCCCAGCTGCGCCGGTCCGGCTGAGCCCCGGTCCGGGCCGAGCCCGGCCGGGCTCAGGCCCCGGGGCTGCGCAGGTGGCGGGGCCCCGGCACCAGCCCGCCCGGACCGGCCAGCGCCCGGCGGTGGCGGCCCTCCGCGGTCCGGGCCAGCCACCAGCGCCACCAGCGCATGACCTGCCCCTTGGCCCACACGTTGAGCCGGTGCGCCCAGTGGTACTCGGTGCTCCAGATGCCCAGGCCCAGGAAGATCGCCAGCCAGCCCGGCCCCGGGGTGACGAGCATGATCAGCCCGGCCAGCACGAACACCCCGCCGAGGACCGTCACGAGCGTCTTGTAGGCGACGAAGAGCAGCGGGTGGCCCCGGGCCCAGGTGCGCACCCGGCCCAGCGCCCGGCGCACCCGCCCCTCGGAGTCCTCCCCCTGGGCGATCTCGTCCTCGAGGCTGCTCACCGCGGCCGCCTCAGACGCCGGTGCCCACGATGACGGGCTCGGCGACCAGGTCCACCCCGTAGACCGAGGCCACCCCGTCGCGCACGGTGCGGGCCAGGGCCATGAGGTCGGCCGCCGAGGCGTCCCCGCGGTTGGTCAGCGCGAGCGTGTGCTTGGTGGACAGCGAGGCCCGGCCCCCGGCGACCGCGGCGCCGTCGAGGTCCAGGACCTCGTTGCGCGTCCCGGGCAGCCCGAAACCCTTGCCGAAGCCGGCGTGGTCGATGAGCCAGGCGGCCGAGAGCTTGACCCGGCCCGCCAGCGGGTTCCCGGCGGCGTCCACCACGGGGAACCGGGGGGCGTCGGCGGGCAGCCGGTCCCCGAGCGCGGCCGCCGGGAGGATCGGGTTGGTGAAGAACGAGCCGGTGCTGTACGTGTCCCGGTCGGCCGGGTCGAGCACCATGCCCTTGCCGGCCCGCAGGGCCAGGACCGTCTCGCGGACCCGCGCCAGCGGGGCCCGCTCCCCCACCTCCACGCCCAGCCGGCGGGCGAGCTCGCCGTAGCGGACGGGGGCGCTGTCCGCCCCGCGCGCGAGCCGGAAGCGCACCGCCAGGACCACGTGGCGGGGCGAGCCGTCCACGGTGCTGCGCTTGAGCGCCGAGTCGCGGTAGGCGAACGCCAGCTCGGCCGGGGCGAACTCCCGCACCCGGCGCTCGTGCCGGTCCCAGACGCGCACCAGCTCCACGGTCTGGGCGACCTCCTGGCCGTAGGCGCCCACGTTCTGCACCGGGGTGGCGCCGGTGGTGCCCGGGATGCCGGAGAGCGCCTCGATGCCCACCAGGCCCTCGGCCACCGCCTGCGCCACGAGCTCGTCCCAGGAGTGCCCGGCCTGGACCTCCAGGAGCACGCCGCCGGCGTCCTCCGCCACGGCCTGCACGCCCCGGGAGGCCACGTGCACCACGGTGCCCGCGTACCCGGCGTCGGCCGTGATGAGGTTGGAGCCGCCGCCGACCACGAGCACGTCCCGCCCGGCGGCGTCGGCCTCCGCCACGGCGTCGACGACCGCCTGCTCGGTCTCCGCCCGCACGTAGTGCCGGGCGGGACCGCCCACGGCGGCGGTGGTGAGGTCTGCGAGGTGAGGGGTCGTCATGGCGCCCAGTTTATCGGCCGTCCCGGGGAGAGCCGGCGCCCACGGCCCGCGGCGGCGCCGAGGGGTTCGCCGGGCGCAGGGCGGGTACCAGGAGCAGGGAGACGACGACGAACAGCCCCACGGCGCCCAGCGCCGGGCGCACCCCGACCGCCTCGCCGAGCAGGCCCAGCAGCGGCGGGCCCCCGAGGAAGGCGCCGTAGCCGATGGTCGAGACGACCGAGACGTTGGCGGCCGCGTTCTCGGTGTCGTCCGCGGCGGCGGACATGCCGACCGGGAAGCCGAGGGAGACCCCCAGGCCCCACACGAACAGTCCCGCCAGACCGAGCCACAGCCACGGGGAGAGCACGAACACGCCGAGGCCCGCCGCGGCCAGGGTGCCCGCCGCCCGGAGGATCGTCACCCGCCCGAACCGGTCGAGCAGCGGGGTGCCGGCGAGCCGGCCGGCGGTCATCGCCGTCACGAAGATCCCGTAGCCCAGGGCGCCGAGCGCCTCGGTGGTGCCGTAGCCCTGGGTCAGGGCGAGCGCGACCCAGTCGTTGGCCGCCCCCTCGGCCAGCGCCACGCCCAGCACGAAGAGCCCGACCACCAGGTTGCGCGGGGTGCGCCACGCGCCCCGCACCCCGTGGGTGCGCGGGGACGCGGCGGCGACGGCCTCGAGGTCCAGGGACCCGGTGTCGGTGCGCGGCTCCGGCCGGGCGCGGGGGTCCTCCCCCCGGAAGGAGCGCACCGCCGTCCGGACGACCGCCAGGACCACCACGGCCACGGCCCCCGTGTGCCAGGCCACCGGCACCCCGAGGGCGGCGGCACCGGCGCCGATCCCCGCGCCGAGCACGGTGCCGACCGAGAAGAACGCGTGCATGACCGGCATGACCGTCCGGCCGAGCGCGCTCTCGCAGGCCACGCCCTCGACGTTGGCGGCCACGTTCCAGGTGGCCAGTCCGGTGCCGAAGAGCAGGAAACCGGCCGTGGTCACCGGCAGGGACCCGACCGCGGAGGCACCGGCGCCGATGAGCACGAGCCCGGCCGCCACCAGGGCGGAGGTCAGGCGCAGGGCGCGGGCCGGGCCCAGCCGCGCCACCGTGACCCCGGACAGGGACACGGACACGAAGGCCGCCACCGTCTGCGTGAGCAGCAGTGCCCCCAGCCCCGCGGGCGAGAGCCCGAGTCCGTCGGCGATGGCGGGCAGGCGGGTCAGCCAGGCCGAGAGCGCCAGCCCCGAGGCGAGGTAGACGGCGAGGACCGCGTCCCGCCAGGCCCTCATGCCAGCCGCACCACGGCCTGGGCCTTCACCAGCACCTTGAGCTGCGCGGCGGTCGCCGGGTCGGCGTCCTGCTCGGCGAGGTCGGGGGCGGTCACGGTGAGGTCGACGCGCGCGGTGCGGGCGGCGGCGTCGAGCGCCCCGATCCTCCCGCTGACCGTGAGCGCGGTGGAGGCCTCGACCGCGGTCCCGAAGCGGTTGGGCACGACGACCGGCTTGGTGAAGCGGGTCTGGTAGTCGACGACGGCGCCGGGGTCGCCGGCCCAGTCGGTGACGAGCTGCACGGCGGCGCCCATGGTGAGCATCCCGTGCGCGATGACGTCGGGCAGGTCCACGGCCCGGGCGAACTGCTCGTTCCAGTGGATGGGGTTGAGGTCCCCGGAGGCGCCGGCGTAGCGGACCAGGTCCGCCCGGGAGAGCTCGATGCGGCGCTGCCCGAGCTCCTGGCCCTTCTCGAGGTCGTCGAAGGCGATGCTCACGCGTCCTGCTCCTCTCCGCGCACCAGCAGGGACGACACGGTCGTGGCGACCCGTTCGCCGTCCGCGGTGCGGATCTCGGCCCGGGACGTCACCATGGCGCCCGCGCCCATGGCCCGGACCTGGTCCACGTGCAGCTCGGCCACGAGCTCGTCGCCGGCGACGATCGGGCGGTGGTGGGTGAAGCGCTGGTCGGCGTGGACCACGCGCGAGAAGTCGATGCCGGCCTCGGGGTCGGCGATCAGCGCGGCGTCCGCCCGCTGCGCCACGACGATCGCGAAGGTGGGGGGCGCCACGAGGTCGGCGTGCCCGAGCGACCGGGCGGCCTCGACGTCGTGGTGGGCGGGGTGGCCGGCCTGGACGGCGCGGGCGAACTCGCGGATCGCCTCCCGGCCGACGCTGTAGGCCTCGGTCGGCGGATAGGTCCACCCGACCAGATCGGGGTTCAGGGGCATGGCAGCTCCTCGCTGGACGGCGCCGCGCTGGCGCGGCAGGAACCCGCCCAGTCTACGGCGGGGCCCCGCGCCGTCGTGGCCCGCCGCCCGGCGCGTTCCGGCCGGTGGACTCCCCGGCCGGGGACCGGGTCGTCGCCGGTCCGGTGCCGCGGGCCCCGGGCGGGGAGCTGCCGGTGCGGGACGACAAAAGCCCGTGACCGGCAAGGGTCACGGGCTTTTCGCCGTAGCGGTGGACGGGCTCGATCCGTCGACCTCACGATTATGAGTCGTGCGCTCTAACCAGCTGAGCTACACCGCCAGGTCGATGGGAAACCGTGGTGCACGGCCTGGCGGCCGTGCCCACGGGATCTCATCACGAGAGCCCCGACCGGGAATCGATCCCGGGACCTCCATCTTACCAAGATGGCGCTCTACCACTGAGCTATCGGGGCAACGACGAAGACTCTACCAGCACGTTTCGGCAAAACAAAAATCGTCGGAGGTCCCGTCGGAGGTCCCGCCGGCGTCCTCCCGACGACGCCGTCCGGCCTGGTCGGACGCGGAGTCCGGCGCCACCGGCGCCGTCGGGACCGGTCGCCGGGCCGTCCGCGCTCAGTCGTCGTCCCAGTCGTCGTCCCAGTCGTCGTCCGGGCCGTCGTCCAGGTCGCCGTCCGCGTCGTCACCCGGCAGGGGGGGCTGGACGGGAAGGGGCACCTGGGCCGGAGGGCCGGGGGCGGGCGCGGCCGGCGGGACGGGTGTCTGCTCGGCGGGCGGGACCGGCACGACGGGTGCCGGGGGCTTCTCGGTCCCGACGCCCGGCGCCTCCTCCCGGGCGCCGGGCGCACCGGAGCGAGCCGGCTGCGCCGACGAGGGGACCTCGGCGGTCCGCGACGTGCCGGGCGTCGGAGCGGGACCGGGCGCGCCGCTCACGGAGACGCCGCCGCGCACGACCTCCACGCGGTCCGTGCCGCTCGCCACCCCCCACAGCAGGACGGCCAGGGCCGCGACGGCCAGGAGCGAGACTGCCGACCAGAGGATCCTCATGCAGCCCAGTGTCCCGGGACGGGTTGAGGCGGGCATGAGAACATGAGAGCCCTCTCAGGAAAGCAGAGCGTCGAGCAGCCCCTGGGCCATGGTTCGCCACCGCGGGCGGAACGCGTACAGACAGGCGAGTCGCAGCCGCGTCGCGTCGGCGTGGACGGCGAGGCGCGCCGGCTCGGCGCCCAGGCGGACGGCCACCACGGTCACCGCCTCCTGTCCCGCCGCCTGCAGCGGGGCGTCGAGCAGGCCCTGGGCCGCACGCAGCTCCAGGTGGACGGAGAGGTTCGCGAGGTCGAGCTCGGGCTCGCCGAGCGCTGCCGTGTCGAAGTCCAGCAGCCCGAGCCGGACGCCGTCGAACAGCAGCTGCTTGTCGTGCAGGTCCCGGTGCAGCACGGCCCGGGCACGCCGACCCGCGGGCGCGGTGGTGAGCTCCTCGCCGATCCGGTGGGCCAGCCTGGCGACCGCTCCCCGTGGTGCCCTGAGCAGACCCGGGAACGCGTCGAGGCGGTCCGCCCACCGGGCCAGCATGTGGGCCTCGTCCTCGGCGGTGTGCTGGGGCAGCAGCCCCGCCCCCGGAACGGCGGTGGCCAGGTCCGGCCAGCGCTGCGCCCACTGGGTCCACGCCGCACGGTACGCGTCCGTCTCACCGGCGGCGCCCAGCTCGTGCAGGCTCCGGCCGGGCAGCACGGAGAACTCGACCCGGTGCTCGGTCCGGGCCAGGACCTCGGGGACGGCGAGGCCCGCCGCGGTGCCCAGGCCGTGCAGCCGGCCGGACAGCTCGGCGACCTGCCCGGCCCGCCCCGGCGCGAGGACCTTCACGAAGCGGTCCGGGGCCGCGAGCACGGCGCGGCGGCCGTGCCGGTGCACGACCACCCGCCCGCCCGCCGCGACCGCGACCGCGAGTCCCGGCAGTCGGGGGTCCTCGCCGTGGGGCAGGACCTGGACGGCCGTCAGTCCCGACGCCCCGGGACCGGTCGTGCCCGCCCGGACGCGCCCCTGCTCGTCCTCGAGCTCGAGCACGAGCCGGGAGCGGCCCGTGGGCCAGGCCCGGCGCACCCGCAGGGGGCGCCCGTCAGCGCCCGGCACGGTCTCCGGCACGCGCACCGGGTGCGTTCCGGTGCGCGCCGGAACGGTGCGCGCGGCGGGCCCCGGCAGGATCGGCACGGCCTGCGGTGTCCTCCGGGCCCGCTCCGCCAGCCGCTCCGCGAGCAGGAGCCGCTGATCGGTGAGCTCCCGCCAGTCCGGAGTGGTGGAGCGGAAGGGCTCCATGGACCGCGCCAGCACGTGGAACGCGGCCCAGGTCAGGATCTCGGGCCACGGCGGAAGCGCCGCCACGGATCCGTAACCGCCCAGCAGGGCGCCGGTCAGCGGGGAGTCCTCCGGGCCGGCCGGGGCCTCCACCGCCCCGGCGTCCAGCAGCTCGACGGCCAGGAACGCGCCGAGGTCGTCGGCCGCCGCGCCGGTGCGCATCCGGTCGAGGTCGGCGAGCCGGAGGCTCGGCGCCCCCGGGGGTGCGGAGCCGTGCACGAGCACCTGGTCCGCGGAGAAGTCCCCGTGGAGCAGGCGCGCCGGGCTCCCGGGGCGCGCGGCGACGGCCTCGGCGACGGCCTGCCCGACGCGGGCGCTGCGAGCGGCCGGCCTCGGGTCGAGGGCCGAGAGGTCGGCGGCCAGGGAGCGCAGCTTCCGGTCGGCGTCGAGGGGTGCGCCGGCCCGCGCGGTACCGAGCAGCGACGGGCCGCGCACGTGCAGCTCGGCCAGGGCGGCACCCGCGGCGGCGGCGGCCCCGAGCACCGGCCTACCGGCGCCGCGACCGGGCGGGTCGGCGGCGGCGTGGGCCGCGAGGTCCCCGTCCCCGAACCAGGGGTAGTGCAGCACGTGCGGTGTCACAGGGAGGCCGGGGGCGGGCACCGGGGCGAGGACCGGCAGCCCGGCGGCGGCGAGCCGGGCCAGCAGGACCGGGTCCGCACCGGACGGTCCGGCCGTGATCTTGGTGACCAGGCGGGGGCCGGGGCCGGCGGGGCCCGTGAGCACCGTGCGACGGCGGGGATTGTAGCGCAGCAGCCGTGCGGCGTCCCCCGGCTGCCCGAGGCGCTCGGCCCGCTCCGGCCCGAGCGCGGCGAGCGGTCGCCGCAGCCCCGGGTCCGTGCGGATGCGCCCCACGGCCAGCCGGTGCCCGGGCAGGTCCGGCACGTCCGCCACCAGCACGGGCGCGCCGTGTCCGGGCCGGCCCGGCCCGGCGCCCGCCAGGATCCTCTCGAGCTTGTCCCGCCCGGGCACGGAGGGTGCGTAGGCGGCCACCCAGTGCACCGCGCCGGTCCCGTCGACGTCCACACGGGCCACGGCCGAGACCTCCGGTTTGTACCGCAGCCGGCTGGTCCGCAGCCGTCCGCCCAGCTCGTGGCCGAAGAGCTCGGTGAGCCGGCCGGGATCGAGGACCGTGGCCAGGGCGGGCAGGCTCTCCCAGGAGTCCGGCAGGTGCGACGTCACGAGCGGACCTCCCGGCGGCCCTGCGCCCCTTGCTGCTCGACCCACGCGGCGAACACGCCGTCCGGGCGGGCATGCAGCTCCTCGGGAGTGCCGTCGAGCAGGATGCGGCCGTCCTGGACCCACAGCACCCGGTCGGCGGCGAGGGCCAGGGCGGCGTCGTGGGTCACGGCCAGGGACGTGCGGCCGCGGACGAGGCGGCCGACGGCGTCCAGCACGTCCCGGGCCGCCCGGGGGTCCAGCCCGGTGGTGGCCTCGTCGAGCACCACGACCGGCGCGTCCCGCAGCAGGGCCCGCGCGATGGCCAGCCGCTGGCGCTGCCCGCCCGAGAGCGTCGCCCCGCGCTCCCCGACCGGGGTGTCGTAGCCCTGCGGGAACGCCGTGATGAACTCGTGGGCCTGGGCGGCCGCGGCCGCGGCCTCGACCTCGGCGTCGGTGGCCTGCGGGCGGCCGAGCCGGATGTTCTCCCGGACGGTGCCGTGGAACAGGACGGGGTCCTGCAGCAGCAGGGCCGTGCTGCCGCGCACGGTGCCGAGGCTGAGCCGGCGCAGGTCGTGTCCGTCGAGGGTCACGGCGCCGGCCACCGGGTCCATCATCCGCACGAGCAGGGAGACCAGGGTCGACTTCCCGGAGCCGGAGGGGCCCACGACGGCGACGTGCTGGCCCGCCGGGATCACGAGGTCGACGTCGCGCAGCACGGCACGCCCGCGGCCTCCCGGGTCGCCGTGCGCCGCGTCCACGTGGCGGAGGGCGATCTCACCGCGCACCCGCGGCAGGACCAGGGCGTCCGGGGCCTCCCGCACGTCCACGCACTCGTCCACGAGGTCGGCCACCCGCTCCCCCGACGCCGCGGCGCGGGCGATCCGCCCGGTGTACTTGGCCATGTCCCGCAGGGGCTTCATGCAGGTCTTCAGGTACGTCGTGAACAGCACCAGGTCGCCCAGGCTCATCGCGCCCTCGAGCACCCGCAGACCGCCGCCGAAGAGCACGGCAGCGGTGGCCACGCCCACGATCACGTCGGTGACCCGCTCGAGCGCGGCGGCCAGACGGCGGGACTGCACGCCCTGGGTGAGGGCCTGCCGGTTGGAGCGGCCGAAGGAGTCCGCCATGTGCTCCTCCAGCCCGTAGGCCTGGACCGTGCGGATCGCGCCGAGGGACTCGTGGGCGGTGTTCGCCAGGGCGCCCTCCCCCTGCCGGGTCCGGCGCGAGGCCTCGGTGATCCTGGCGGCGGAGCCGCGCCCCACCAGCAGGAAGGCCAGGATCGCCGCCACCACCACGAGGCCCAGCAGCCAGTCGAGGAAGAGCATCACCGTGCACATGACCACGAGGGTGATGACGTTGGCGAGCAGCGGCAGCCCCGCGGTGACGGCGACCTCCTGGAGCTTGCCGATGTCGGAGACGAGGCGCTGGACCGTGTCCCCGGCCCGGGAGACCGAGTGGTAGCGGTCGGAGAGGGACTGGACGTGCGCGAACACCCGTTCGCGCAGGGCGGTGGAGACCCGGGAGCCGACGAGCGCGAACGCGACCGTGGCGAGGTAGTTGGCGAGCGCGCGGAAGCCGACCACCGCGACCGTGGCCAGCCCGGCGGCCAGGAGCAGCTGCCAGGAGGCCTCCGGTATCCACGGGTCGACGTTGCCGGCGCCGAGGGACAGGGAGATCGCGTCGACGACGATCTTGAGCGGCCAGGGCTCGAGTACGCGGAACGCCACCTCGGCCAGCAGCACCAGGATCCCGCCGGCGGCGAGCGGCCGGTGCTCCCGCAGGTGCGGGCCGAGCAGCCCGAGGGTGCGCCGGAGGGCCCGGCGGTCGAGCCGCTTGCCCCGGCTCACCGCGGCGCTCCCGCGGCGCTCGGCCGCGGGGCGGTGCTCCCGCTCCGCGGAGTTCCCCGGGGATCCGCACCGGCGAGGCCCGTGTCGGCGAGGATGTCGTCGAGCACCGCGGTCCAGGAGCGCCGGGCCACCGCGTCACGCCGGCCGGCCCGCCCCATGGCCCGCCGCCGGCCGGGATCGGCCACGAGCGCGTCGATCGCCCGGGCCAGCGCGGCGGGGTCCGAGGGCGCCACGAGCAGACCGGTGACCCCGTCCTGGACGGCTGCCGGCACCTGGCCCACGCGGGACGCGACGACCGGGAGGGCGGCGGCGGCGTACTCGTAGATCTTCAGCGGGGAGAAGTACTGGTCCTCCGCGTCCGCCGTGGCAGGGTAGGGCGCCACGGCCACGGCGCAGCCGGCCAGCAGCCCGGGCACCTCGGCCGGGGCCACGGCGCCGGTGAACTCGGCCTCGACGCCCAGCGAGGCGGCCAGCTCCTCGAGGAACGCCCGCTGGGGCCCGTCCCCCACCACGCGCAGGTGCCAGTCCGTGGCCGCGCTCGCACGGGCGCGCAGCAGGTGCTCCACGCCGTGCCACGGCTTGAGCGTGCCGACGAACACGACGACCGGCGGTCCGGGGTCCGGTCCCCGGGCGGCCGAGTCGCGGCTCGGGAGGATGCGCTCCACGTTCACGCCGTTGGGCGCGACCAGGACCCGCCCGGCCTCTCCTCCGGCGGCGGCCACGGTCCGCTGCACCCAGCGGGCCACCGGCTCGGAGACGCAGGCCGTGCGCTCGGCCGCGGCGACCTGCGCGGCCAGCGCGGCCCGGGCGGCGTCCTCGTCCACGAGGTCGCGGTGGGTCCGCTGCTCGTCGACGAGGGGCGCGTTGACCTCGAGGACGCCCGGGACGCCGAGCGCGCCGGTGATCACGGCCAGTGCGGTGGAGAACAGGGAGTACCGTTCGTGGACCGCGTCCGCGCCGTCGGCAACGACCCGTTCGGCGATCCGGCGGGCGGCGTCGGCCTGGGCGCGCTCCCGGGCGGCGACGCGGTCCGCGCGCCCAGGGGCGGTCCCGAGGGGGGCCGGCGGCACCGGCACGTGGACGACCGGGACGTCGGCGAGGTCGGCGGGCATCTGCTCACCGAGGCGAGTGGCGTAGAGACGGACCTCGGCGCCGCGGGCGCGCCAGGCGCGCAGGATCTCCTGGACGTGGACGGAGGCGCCCTTCGTGCCGAACACGGGAACGCCGGGGTCGGCGCAGACGTAGGCGAGGCGCATCAGCGTTCGGCTCCTTCGGTGGCCGGGACGAGGCCGAGGGCGCCCTCCGGGACGGGAACCCGGACGGACCTCCGGTCGGCGGCCCGGCCGGCATCGTGGTGGGGATCCCGGAGGGGACTGTGGCCGGGATCCCGGCCGGGGTGCGGGGCGCTCCCCGGCACGGCAGACCACGGCGGAACCGCGCCCGGCAGGACAGAACCCGGTGGAGCGGACCCCGGGTGGGCCGGCTCCGGCGGCAGCAGCGCCCGCAGGGCGGCTGCCTGACCAGTGGCGTCGTGGTCCCGGGCGACGACCGCCCGGGCGGCGCGGGCCGCGCCCACCCGGTCGAAGCCGGGGTCGGCGACCGCGGCGAGCGCCCCGAGGAGCGCGTCGTCGTCGGCGGCGGGCACGAGGACCCCGGTGCGCGGGAGCTCGTTGCGGACCACCTCGGGGATGCCGGTGACGTCGCTCGCGATCACGGGCACGCCCATGGCCATCGCCTCGAGCAGCACCGTGGGCAGCCCGTCGGCGTTGCCGTCGGCGCCGATCGTGCACGGGGCCGCGAACACGTCCGCGGTGCGCAGCAGCCGCCCGATCTCGGCCTGGGTGCGGGGCCCGACCAGCTCGACGACGTCCTCGGCCCCGAGCTCCGCGATCAGGGCGCGCAGCGGCCCCGCCAGCTCACCGCCGCCTGCCACGGTGACGGCCGGGCGGCCGCCCATGTCCCGGTACCGGGCGGCCGCCCGCACGAGACGGTCGAAGCCCTTCTTCTCCACGAGGCGGCCCACGGCAACGACCCGCAGGGTCTCCCCCACCGGCCCCGGGTCCCGGTAGGGGAAGCGGTCGAGCTCCAGGCCGTTGCGCACGAGCCGCAGCCGGTGCGCCTGCTCGGGGAACGCGGCAGCCAGGTGCCGCCGGTTGTACTCGGAGATCACCACCACGTGCTCGGCACGTTCGAGGGTGCGGCGCAGCCGGGCCGGGTCCACGGACTCGTGGAAGATGTCCTTCGCGTGGGTCGTCACCGAGAACGGCACCCCCGTGAGCCGGGAGGCGATCTCGGCCACGTGCGCGGCGAGGGTCGCGAAGTGCGCGTGCAGGTGGGTGATGCCCTGCTCCACGACCTGGGTGGCCAGAGCCACTCCCTGGTGGACCTCCGAGGCCTCCGTGCCGGCCAGCTCGGGGAGCAGCTCGGCGAAGCGGGGCCCGAAGCCGGGAACCGTCTCCGCCGCGCGGGCCAGGACGGCCCAACCGGCGGAGGCCCGCTCGGGGCGGTCCACGTGGTGCACCGGCGCCTGGACGCGGGCCAGCTCGGGGTGGAAGCGGGGATCGGTGCTGTGCCGCAGGGCGAAGATCGTCAGGTCCTCGCCCTGGGCCTCCCGGGCCAGGACCTCGGTGACGACGAACGTCTCCGAGAAGCGGGGGTAGACCTTCAGCACGTAGCCGATGCGGTGGCCGCTCACCGGGGGCCCCCGGAGCGGGCCGGGGCGGCGGCCGGCACCGGCGGCAGGCCCGCGGGCAGGAGCCGGGCGGCGAGCACGGGGACGGTGCGCAACCCGTCGAGCCCGAGGTGGCGGCGCATCCGCACGGTGCCGACCACCCGGTGCAGCCAACCGCTGAGCGCGGCGCCGGTGAGGTCGGCGGCGCTCAGCACGTCCACCGCGCCGTGCGCCTGGAGGGCGCGGGCCCGGATCAGCTGCTCCTGCCGGGGGTGGTCGCGCGGCACCAGGAGCGCCGGGGTGTTGGTGGTGAGGATCTCGGCCACGGAGTTGTACCCGCCCATGGACACCACCGCGCTCGCGTCCACCACTTCCGCGAGCGCGTCGGGGACGGAGGGCAGGACGAGGGTCCCCGGCACGGCGGCGGCACGGACCTGCTGGGCGTGCTCCCCGGGCATCTGCGGGCCCGTGATCACCACGTGGCGGTAGCCGTGGGGCACCGGGGCGCACGCGGCGGCGAGGGTCAGGCGGTGGCCGTCGGAGCCTCCGCCGGCCATGGTCAGGACATAGGGGCGGTCCACGCCGCTCGTCCGCCGCCCCGCCGTCCGGCCGGTCGCGAGGTAGCCGGTGTGGCGGACCAGGTCGGCGAGCTCGCCGGGGATCTCGCCGGAGGCCACGGGGTCGTGCACCGCCCGGTCGCCGTAGACCCAGATCTGGTCGTAGACGTCCCGCACGGCGTCCAGGTCACCGAGCGCGGCCCACTCGCGGGCCGCGACGGTGGGCTCGTCGAGGACCTCGCGCAGGCCGAGGACCACGACCGTTGCCGGGCTCTGCGCCCGGAGCCGCCGCAGCGGTTCGAGCAGTTCCCGGTCCACGCCCCAGGCGTGGCGGTCGACGACGACGAGGTGCGGGCGGAAGCCCGTGAGGGCGGCGTCCACCATTCCCGAGCGCAGGGCGGTGAGGTGGGCCATGTCCACGGAGAGGTTGCGGGGGGTGTAGCCGGAGTCGCCCTTGCGGATGCCGGGCAGCACCACCCAGTCGAAGCCGTCCGGGCGCCCGTGGGAGGTGGCGGCGTCGATGCCGGTCAGCAGCATGCCCGTCACCGGGCGCCCGGTCAGCGCCGGCAGGTGCTGGGCGAGGGACCGGGCGAGCGCCAGGTTCCGGCGGGTGTGGCCCAGGCCCTGGGAGTCGTGCGAGTACAGCACCACCCGCAGCTCGTCGTCGCTCATCGTGTCCTCCTCGGGGGCGGCGCCGGTGGGTCCGGCGCCGGTGCGGCTGCCGCCCACTGTGGTGGAGGGACATGATGAGAACATGAGCCGTCGATGAAAAGGTTCTCATCCGGGCCGGCCCGCACCCGCCGGCCCGAGCCCCCGGACCCGCGTCCCTCACAGCTTGGCGAGCCGGTACCCCGCCCCGCGGACGGTGACGATGCGCTCCGCGCCGAGCTTGTTGCGCAGGTAGCGGACATACACGTCCACCACGTTGGACGAGCCGTCGAAGTCGTAGCCCCAGACCTTGTTGAGCAGCTGCTCACGGGTGAGCACCTGACCGGGGCTTTCGAGGAAGGCCCTGGCCATCGAGAACTCCCGGGCCGAGAGCTCGATCTGCTGGCCCTCCAGCACCGCGCACCGGGTCCCGGCGTCGAGCGCGAGCCCGCCGTAGCGGAGCTCGTCGGCACCCTGGTCGCCGACCGCCCGGTCCCGGAGCCTGGCCCGGACGCGGGCCAGCAGCTCCTGGAAGCGGAACGGCTTGGCGAGGTAGTCGTCGGCGCCCTGCTCCAGTCCCGCGACGGTGTCCTCGACGGAGTCGCGGGCGGTGCACATGATCACCGGGATCGAGAAGCCGAGGGAACGCAGCATCGTGAGCACCCGGAAACCGTCCATGCCGGGCAGGCCCACGTCGAGGACGAGCAGGTCGAACTCCCCGGTGCTCGCGTAGTCGAGGGCGCTCGTGCCGTCCTCGACCACCGTGGTCGTGTAGCCCGCGGCGCGCAGGCCCTTCTGGATGAAGCGCGCGATGCGCTCCTCGTCCTCTGCGATGAGGATGCTGGCCATGGAGTTCCTCTACTTCCCGGGCGATGCCGTGGTGACGTGGGTGCCGGACACCGTCGGAGCGTGCCCGGCGGGGTCCTGCCCGGCGGTGCCGGGGGCGGGCGCGGGGGCCGATGGGGGGCCGGGCAGGCGGAGCGTGAACGTGGATCCGTCCCCGGGGCTCGAGCGCAGTCCCACGGACCCGCCGTGGCCGTGGGCGATGGCGGCCACGATCGCGAGCCCGAGCCCGGAGCCCTCCACGGTGCGCCCGGTGTCGGCCCGGACGAAGCGCTCGAAGATCCGTTGCTGGTCCTCCGCTGCCACGCCCACGCCGGTGTCCCGGACCCACACCTCGAGCCGGCGCACGGGCAGGTCGGTGCCGGGCGCGGCCGGTTCGGTGGCCCAGGCCGCCCCCAGTGCCACGAGGTCGCCGGGGGCGGAGAACTTCACCGCGTTGGCCGCGAGCTGCAGGACGGCTTGGGTGAGCCGCTGCGCATCGGCCATGACCGGCCCCTCCGCCCGGGCCTCCAGCTCCCAGCGCCGGTCCCCCAGCGCCCGCAGCCGGTCCATGGTGTCGTCGAGCCACGAGGAGATCTCGACGGTGCCGGGGCGGACGAAGTCGGGCCGCTGGGACTTGGCGAGCAGCAGCAGGTCCTCCACGAGCCGGTTCATCCGCTCGATCTCGTCGAGGAGCATCGCCCGGACCTCCTCGACGTCGTGCGGGTCCCGCTCGTCCATCAGTTCGAGGTTGCCGTGCAGGATCGTCAGAGGGGTGCGCAGCTCGTGGGCGGCGTCGTCCAGGAACTGGCGCTGCTGGACGAAGGCCGTCTCGATCCGGCTCAGCATCGCGTTGAAGTTGGTGGCGAGCTGGCCCACGTCGGAGTCGTCCTGGGCCACGGGCACGCGCCGACCGAGATCGTCCGGGCTGATCTGCTCGGTGGCCCGGCGCAGGCGGGTGATCGGGGCGGTGACCCGTCCGACGAGGACGTAGGCGGCGAGCCCGGCGACGACCATCGTGAGGGTGCTGAGGCCCAGGTAGCGCCACAGCGAGTCGAGGACGATCCCGCGCTGGGCGCTCATGTCGAAGCCGACCACCAGGTAGCCCTGCCGGGGGTCCTCGTCCAGAACCACGGAGATGACCCCGAGGCGCAGCTCCCGTCCGTCCTGTTCGTGGTCGAAGACCACGGTCTGCCCCGGCCGCGCACGGTCCTGGACCGCGGCGAGCGTAGCGGGGTCGTCGAGCTGGAACCGGGACAGGTCGGCGTGCTGGAACGCGGGTTCGCCGCCGACGAGGGCGAGGATGCTCTCGTGCTCGCCGGGAACCGTGGTGGTCATGAAGGTGTAGAACAGCTGGGACAGGTCGGTGAACGGCTCGTCCGCGGGAGTGTCCAGGTCCTCGGCGGGCGAGGCGTCGGGGCCCAGCGGGCCCCGCTGGGCCAGCCGCTGGAGTTCCCCGGCCTCCTGGACGATGTCCTGGCGCGCGGACTCGTCGAGGTCGACCAGGCGCAGGTAGTGGGTCAGCCCGCCCACCGCGAGCAGCGCGACGGCCAGGAACACCAGCGTGGTGGCGAGCACCCGGCTGCGGACGGACTTCAGCTCCGCCCGCAGTCTCTCCCACCGCGGGCCCGCCGACATGCGCCCAGACTATCGGCGGCACATGAGAGGGGGATGAGCCGTCCGGCCCATCCCCCTCTCAGGTGCCCCTGCTCCGGGCTCAGTAGTTCTTGTGGCGCGGCTTGCGGTGCGGCCGGTCGCCGTCGCGCTCCCCGGCCGAGTACCCGGGCTTGCGGCCCTGGTAGCCGCCGCGGGACTCCCCGCCCCGGGGGCCGCCGCGACGAGGGCGGTCCTGGTAGGAGGAGGTGCTCCGCGGCCGGGCCCGGCCGCCGGCGCCGGGGCCGCGGTCGGCCTCGAGCTGGATGAGCTCGCCGTTGATGCGGGTGCGGGAGAGCCGGTCCAGGGTGGAGGCGGGCAGGTTCTCGGGCAGGCCCACGAGGGTGTGCGTGGAGCGGATGTCGATCGCCCCGATCTGCTCGCCGCTCAGGCCGCCCTCGTTGGTGAGCGCGCCCACCACGGAGCCCGGGGACACGCGGTGGCGGTGGCCCACGGCCAGCCGGTACGTGGCCATGCCCTTCTCGGTGCGGGGCTCGCGCCGCGGCCGGTCGTCGCCGTCCCGGCCCGGGCGCTCGCGGTCCCGGCTGCGCTGCGGCGGCTCGGGCAGCTCCTCCACGAAGAAGGGCCGCCCGTCCTGGGCCATCACGGCGATCGCGGCGGCGATCTCCACGGCGTCGACGTCGTGCTCGGCCTGGTACTGCTCGACGAGCTCGCGGAACTGGCCGAGGTCCTCGGACTCCATGGTGTCCGTGATCTGCTGGGCGAACTTGTCCTTGCGGGTGCGGTTGACGTCCTCGGTGGAGGGCATGCGCATGAGCTCCACCGGCTGGCGGGTGGCCTTCTCGATGGCCCGCAGCAGGTACTTCTCCCGCGGGGTCATGAACAGGATCGCCTCGCCGGAGCGCCCGGCGCGGCCCGTGCGGCCGATCCGGTGCACGTAGGACTCGGTGTCGTGGGGGATGTCGTAGTTGACCACGAGGGAGATGCGCTCGACGTCGAGGCCGCGGGCGGCGACGTCCGTGGCCACGAGGATGTCGACCTTGCCCTCGCGCAGGGCCTCCACGGTGCGCTCGCGCATGTTCTGCGGGATGTCGCCGTTGATGGCGGCGGCGGCGTAGCCGCGGGCCTTGAGCCGGTCGGCGACCTCCTCGGTGGCGGCCTTGGTGCGCACGAAGACGATGACGCCGTCGTAGTCCCCGACCTCGAGGATGCGGGTCATGGCCTCCATCTTGTGCGAGCCCATGACCTGCAGGTAGCGCTGCCGGGTGTTGGTGCCCGTGGTGGTCTTGCCCTTGACCGCGATCTCCTGCGGGTCGCGCAGGTACTGCTTGGCGATCTTGCGGATGGCCGGGGGCATGGTCGCGGAGAACAGCGCGACCTGCTTCTCCACCGGCGTCTGGGAGAGGATCTCCTCGACGTCCTCCGCGAAGCCCATCCGCAGCATCTCGTCGGCCTCGTCGAGGACCACGTACTGCAGGTGGGACAGGTCCAGGGACCCCTTCTTGAGGTGGTCGATCACACGGCCGGGCGTGCCGACGACCACCTGGGCGCCGCGGCGCAGTCCGGCCAGCTGCGGGCCGTAGGGGGAACCGCCGTAGACCGGCAGGACGGTGAAGTCCTCGAGGTGGCCGGCGTAGGAGGAGAACGCCTCGCCGACCTGGAGGGCGAGCTCGCGGGTCGGGGCGAGCACGAGCACCTGGGTGTCGCGGGAGACGCCGTTGACGTCGGAGAGCTCGGCGAGCCGGGACAGGGCGGGCACCGCGAAGGCCGCGGTCTTGCCGGTGCCGGTCTGGGCGAGGCCCACGACGTCGTTGCCCGCCAGCAGCGCCGGGATGGTCGCGGCCTGGATGGGGGTGGGGTTCTCGTAGCCGACCTCGTCGAGGGTGGCGAGCACGCGGGGGTCGATGCCCAGCTCGGCGAAGGTGGTCGTGTGCTCCTCGGCGGTGCCGGGCGCGGTGGAGGTGTCGGTGGTCATGGAGCGGTGCCTCGTTCTGTGCGGGTGGCGGCCCGGGAGCGTTCCCAGGGGCGTCGGCCACGGTCGTGGTGTCCGGACGTCCCTGCCAACCACTTGGAGCCCCGCGCGGGGCGGGAGCGTCGGACACGGCGCGGACGGGCCGCGGCCGAACACGATGCGCGTCATGGCATCGCGTTGCACGAGAAAGTGAGGGAGTGACCGGATTCGGTCCGACCATTCTATCGCACGCGGCGGTCCGTTCAGGCCCGGCGCCGCACCAGCACGAGGTGGTCCTCGTCACGCACCACCGTGTACTCGGCCCCGTAGCGCTCCCGGGCGTAGGCGGCGACGTCCCCGGGCGGGTTCCCGCCCCACGTGGCGCCGAGCCGGTCGACCACCACGTACTGCGGGGCGGGGTCGCCCTCGGTGCCCAGCCAGTGCACCTCGGCGCCGGGGACGAGGTGGTGGATCAGCGTCAGGTCCGTGGCCACGCTCGCCCCCTCCGGGACGGCGGCGAGGACCGCCTCCTTGGCGGGCGCGCGGGGGTCCGGCCGGTACGCGGCCGGGTCGGCGAGGTCGGCCAGTGGCCGGCCCGGGAGCAGCAGCAGCGCCACCGCGAGGGCCAGGGCCGGAGCGGCGCGGGCGAGCCGGTGGAGCCGCCCGTGCCGCAGGCGCAGCACGGCGTCGAGCAGGGCGAGCAGGACGACGGGCATGAGCACCGCGCTGTAGTGCCACCCCGTGCCCCAGTAGCCGTGGTTCGGGGAGAGCATCCGCCAGGCCAGCGTGGGCAGGGCCACGAGCGCCAGCGGCGAGCGCAGCGCGAGCACCACCCCGGTGGCCAGCAGCGCCAGCCAGGTCAGCGCCTTCTGCCCCGGCACCACGAGGGAGACCAGCGCCGCGAGGGGATCGGCCGCCGCGGCCGCGAGGTCCAGCCGGTCGGCGTAGGCGAACCGGCCGTCCGGGCTGAGCGCGGGCAGGACCACGGCGATCGCCAGGACGGACCAGGAGAGCCCCCACACGGCGAGGCCGAGACCGAGCAGCACCGGGCCGCGGCCCCCGCCGCCCTCCCGCTGGGCCCGCCAGGCGAACACGAGGCCGAGCACCGCCACGGTGACGCCGAGGTCCTCCTTGACGAGGGCGACGGGCGCGGCCCACAGCGCGGCCGGCGTCCAGCGCCGCTCCACCAGGCACCCCAGGGCGAGCACCAGCAGCGGGAGGGCGAAGGCGACCTCGTGGAACTGCACCGCCACGGCGGCCTGCAGCCCGAAGCTCAGCCCGTAGGCCAGCCCCAGGGCCGCACCCGGCGCCGCGCCGAGACCGCGGACGGCGAAGCCGGTCAGCGCCGCGGCGGAGACCGCCACGAGCACGTCCTGGAGCACCAGCAGCGTCAGCGCGGAGGGGAACAGGGCGTAGAGCGGGCCCAGCAGGACGAGGATCGGGTGGAAGTGGTCGCCCAGCAGGTTGGCGCCGTGCCCCTTGAGGTGCACGACCGGCCCGTGCCCGCCCGCGTAGGACTTGGCCAGCTGGGTGAAGATCCCCAGGTCCCAGGACGGGACCTCCCAGCGGTGCCACTGCAGCAGGGACCACCACGCGTACAGGACCAGCACGAGCGCCCCCACGCCCAGGGGCACCAGCCGCGCCCTACCGGTGAGGGGTCCGGGCGGCGGGGCCGGGGCTGCGGGGCGCCGGAGCGCGGTGGCGGGCATGGCCTCCTCGGTGGCTGGGCGGCCCGCCCGGACCGGCGCGGCGCCGTCGGACAGGACTGCCATCATGGTCTCATGACCGCCACCGCTCCCCCGTCCGCCGGCCCCCGCCCGGCCCGGCCCGCGGACGCCGAGCTGGTGTGGGACCCGGCGGGCGCCCTGCACCTGGGGCAGACCCTCGGGGTGCTCTCCCGCGGGACCGGCGATCCGCTGGTGCGGGTGACGGCGCCGGACTGCGTGTGGGTGGCCACCCGCACGGCGGCGGGACCCGTGACGGCCCGGTTCTCCCGCACCGGGGCGGGCCGGCCGCTGCAGCGGCCCGTGCTGGTGCGCGCCTGGGGCCCCGGAGCGGCGGAGTTCCTCGTTGAGGCCCCGCGGTGGGCCGGGGCGGAGGACTCCTGGACCCGGTTCGAGGCCTCGGAGGCCTTCCGCGCCCTGCCGCACCGGCTGGCCGCGGCCCGGCACCACCACCCGGGTCTGCGGCTGCCCTCGACCGGGCGGCTGCTGGACCGGGCGGTGCTGTCGGTGCTGGAGCAGCGCGTCACCGTGCGCGAGGCCGTGGCCGCGCACCGCCGGCTCGTCCGCCGTCACGGCGAGCCCGCCCCGGGGCCGGCCCCGGAGGGGATGCGGATCCCCCCGACCGCCGAGGCGTGGCGGGCGGTGCCCTCGTGGGAGTGGCACCGGGCCGGGGTCGACGGGGCGCGGGCCGCCACCGTCCGGCGCGTGGCCGAGCGGGCCGCCGCCCTGGAGCGCCTGGGCCGCGGCCCGCTGGACGCCGGCCTGCACCGGGCCCTGCGCTCGATCCCGGGCCTGGGCCCGTGGACGGCCGCGGAGATCCTCCAGTGCACGCACGGGGACCCGGACGCGGTCAGCGTCTTCGACTTCCACCTCGCGGACACCGTGTGCTGGTTCTTCGACCGCCGTCCCGGCGACGACCGGCGGATGCTCGAGCTGCTCGAGCCGTGGCGGGGCGACCGGCAGCGGGTCGTGCGCCTGCTGCGGGCCTCGGGCTTCCGCAAGCCCTCGTTCGCCCCGCGGCTGCACCCGGAGGACCACCGGCACCGGTGACGCCGGGTGAGGACATCCTGTCCTTCCTGGCAGGGCGGCGCCGCCGGGCGTTCAATGGAACCATGACGACCGAACACGTGATCGAGGAACCGCACGGTGCGGGCTACACCGAGCGGATGAACAAGCTGCGGGCCGGGGTGCTGGGTGCCAATGACGGCATCGTCTCGGTGGCCGCGGTCGTGGTGGGCGTGGCCGGCGCCACGTCGAGCACCAGCGCGATCCTCCTGGCCGGGGGCGCCGCCCTGGTCGGCGGGGCCCTGTCCATGGCCCAGGGCGAGTACGTGTCCGTGTCCAGCCAGGCGGACTCCCACCGGGCCCTCGTCGAGAAGGAGAGGCAGGAGCTGATCGACATGCCCGAGGCCGAGCTCCGCGAGCTCGCCGAGATCTACCGGGCCAAGGGCCTGTCCGCCGGCACGGCCCGGCAGGTGGCGCACGAGCTCACCGAGCACGACGCGCTGGCCGCGCACCTGGACGCGGAGCTCAACATCGACCAGGAGGACGTCGTCAGCCCGTGGGGCGCGGCGGTCGCCTCGGCGCTGTCCTTCCTCGTCGGGGCGCTGCTGCCCATGCTGGCGATCCTGCTGCCGCCGGAGGCCTGGCGGATCCCGGTCACCTTCGTGGCCGTGCTCGCCGCCCTGGCCGTGACCGGCTGGCTGGGCGCCCAGCTCGGCGGCACCCCGCAGCGCGGCCGCGCGGTGGTGCGCGTGGTGGTCGGCGGGGCGCTGGCCCTGGTGGCCACCTTCGCGCTCGGCTCGCTGTTCGGCGTCGCCGGCGTCGTCGTCAGCGGGAGCGGAGCGGCGCTCAGGCGTCGGTCGCGTCCTGGGAGTGCTTGGCGACCTCCGCGCGGACCTCGTCCATGTCGAGGCCCTTGACGGCGTCGATCACCTGGTCGAGAGCGGAGGAGGGCAGCGCCCCGGGCTGGGAGAAGACGAGGATGCCCTCGCGGAAGGCCATGAGCGTGGGGATCGAGGAGATCTGCGCCGAGGCGGCGAGCATCTGCTGATCCTCGGTGTCGACCTTCCCGAAGACGATGTCCTCGTGCTTCTCGGAGGCGGCCTCGTAGGTGGGCGCGAACTGCTTGCACGGTCCGCACCACTCGGCCCACCAGTCGAGCAGGACGATGTCGTTCTCGGCGATGGTCTGGCCCAGGGTGTCCTGGGTGATGTCAACGGTAGCCATGGGACCCAGCGTAGGGGCCGGGCCACCCGGGCGGCACCGGATTTCACTCGTGGCTCAAGACGGGCCGGCGCTGCTCCTACACTGAGGGGCACGACCGGGACGGGCGGAGGCGCAGCATGGCATTCGAGATCGGCATCTTCTCCCTCGGCGAGGTCGCCCAGGACCCCGTCACCGGCGCCCGGCCCGACACCCGGCAGCGGCTCGGGGACATGATCGAGCAGGCCGAGGCCGCCGAGCGCGCCGGCCTGATGGTCATGGGCGTCGGGGAGAACCACGGCACGGACGTGGTGGCAGCCTCACCGGTGGTGCTGCTGTCCGCGATCGCCGGCCGCACCAGCCTCCTGCGCCTCACCACCGCGGTGTCCGTGCTCACCGCCGGGAACCCCGTGCAGCTCTACGAGCAGATCGCGATGCTGGACAACATCTCGGGCGGGCGCGCCGAGATGGTCGTGGGCCGCGGCGCGTCCGCCCGCGTGCTGCGCGCCCTGGGGCTGGAGGGCGCGGACCACGACGCGCTGTTCGAGCAGAAGCTGCTCCAGCTGCTGGAGCTGCTGGAGACGAATCCCTCGACCTTCGACGGCCGGCTCGCCGGCCGGGAGGCGGAGCTCGACCTCCAGCCGCGCCCCCTGCAGGCACGGCTCCCGGTGTGGGTGGGCTCCTCCGGCACCCTGCACTCCGTGGTCCGCGCCGGGGTGCTGGGCCTGCCCCTGGCGCTGCTGCGCACGCACGGGCCCCTCGCCGACGCGCTCCCGGCCGTGGCGGTCTACCGCCAGGCCCTCGAGGAGTCCGGCCGGGACCCGGACACCCCGGTGAGCCTCAACGTCCCCGGGTTCGTCGCCCGCACCCCCGAGCAGGCGCGTGAGCTCAGCTATCCCTACTTCGCGGCGGGGGCCCGCAGCCACGGGCCCGTCCTCGCGCGCGATCCCCGGTGGACCCGCGAGGAGTACGACCGGCAGTGCGCCCCCGCCGGCTCCCTCGTGGTGGGGGACGTGGACGAGGTCGTCGCGAAGATCGTGGCCCAGCAGCAGGCGCTGGGCCACGGGCGGCTGCTGCTGCGGATGGACGCGGGCGGCGTCCCGCACCACCTGGCGCTCGAGGCGATCACCCTGCTCGGCACCGAGGTGGTGCCCCGGGTGCGGGCCGCGCTGTGCTGAGCGCCCCGGCAGTTCTCAGGCCTGCTACGACGGCACCGGTGAGGCCGTGAGCACCACGTTCTTGCCCCACAGGTCCTCGGTGTAGCAGCTGACGACGACCAGCCGGTCCGGCACGATCCGCCAGATGTCGCTGTCCTTGAGGGTGTTCTTGTCGTGGGTCACCACGGAGTCCACCCGGTACTCGAGGATCCCGGTCTCCGTCTCCAGCTCGATCTCGCTGCCCACGAGCCCGGGGTCGCTCAGCCGGTTGAACGGGGCGTCACGGCCCTCCCAGCTGTGCCCCGTGATGTACGTGGTGTTCTCCGAGCCCTCCCCCGGCATGCCGTACGGGGTGAGCCAGTAGCCGTCCAGGGTGTCCGGGGGGACCAGCATCTCAGTGGCCAGCTCCTGCTCGCTGGGGGCCAGGGGCAGCACCGCCACGTCGAGCTGGGCGTCGTCGACCCGCAGCCGGACGGGCGCAGCGGCCTCCGGGCGGGGAGCGTCCGGCTCCGGCGCGGCTTCGGTGGGCGCCGCCTCGGCGGTCGGGGCCGGGGTGGGCGCAGCGGTGGCGGACGCGGCGGGGGCCGGCGGGACGGGCTCCGGCGGGGTCGCCCCGAGCGGGTCCGTCAGCAGCACCGTGGACAGGACCGCCACGGCGCCGAGGCCCCCGGCCGCGGCCGCCCAGCGCGCCCCGGACCGGCGCCGTGGCGGCTGTTGCTGCGTGGGGTCCATGCGGGAGGCCTCCGTGCTCGGGTCGGCAGACGACTGCGCCCTGGTGCCGCGCGAGCGCGGCACCAGGGCGTTCCAGCCTAGCGGGGTCAGGCGCGGGCGCGGCGCACCCGGAAGGCCACGGCCCCGGCCACGGCCGCGACGGAGGCCAGCAGCGCGGCGAGCACGCCGGCACCGGGGCCACTCTCCTCGGCCGTCTGCATGTTGATGCCCTCGTTCACGCCGGCGGCGGAGTCGCCCTCGGTGCCGGTCCAGTCGCCGGTGCCGGTGAGCAGGCCGCCGCAGTTGCCCTGGAACAGGGCGAGGAGCGCGGCGCCGTCCTCCATGTAGACCTCGCCCTGGGCGCGGGCGTCCGTGGCGGCGGTCTGGAAGTGCGCGGCGGCGCTGGAGGAGGCCGCGTAGGCCTCGTCGACCGCCGGGTCCTCGGTGGCGTCGGCGTAGCCCTGCTGCAGCCCGAGGATCGTGTTCCAGGCGTCGCGCGCCGGGCCCATGGTGTCGGCGTGCACGATGGCGTGCTCCAGGTCGGCCTGCGCCGCCTCGAGCTGGGCGAGGGTGCCCGCGTCGGCCACGAGGGAGTTGAAGTGCACGCTCGTGTCGTGGAGGTGGTCGGCGGCCGTGACCAGGTTGCTCACGGTGGCGCTCATCTCGGGAGCGGCGCAGGTGTCGGCGTGGGCCGCCGGAGCACCCAGGAACAGGCCACCCGCCAGAACCGCGGCCGACGAACCGGCGGCCACCCATTTCTTCACAGCAGTCATATCGGTACGTCTCCTCAAATCGTTCAGAACCCCGGGCCTGCCCCTGGGGTCCCAGCGCGCGGCACAGTTCTCCTGGCGTCCCGGGGTCGCGCACCGGCGGAATCGCGGCAGGGTTCGTCGTGCTGCTGGTTCATCCGGTGTGGGGGCCCCGGCGCCCAGCTCGGGGGATGCTGGAACGCGGCCGGATGATGCTGTCGGTTCAAGCTACAAGGATTTGCATCTTTTTAGCAATTGTTAATGGCACGTCGGCACGGTGGCCCCGCGGCCCCGTCCCCTCTTCCGGGGGCGCTGCCCGCGGAACAGCACGGAAGACGTGCCTGCAGCGCCGGATCGGTGGCGCCTGGGTGGCCGCCCCTCCGGACGGCCGGGCCGGGGCCGGCACCGCCCCCGCCCGTCCCGGCGGCGAGGGACCGGCACGCCCGTGGGACATCGGGGCCGGCGCACGCTGCGGTGACGCCCTCGGCAGCGACCGGGCCCTCAGCACCCCGACACGAAAAAACACCCCGGACCTGTGGTCCGGGGTGTTTCCGATGTCCTGTGACATCTCGGTGTGGCAGATGAGGGATTCGAACCCCCGTAGGCAATGCCAGCTGATTTACAGTCAGCCCCCTTTGGCCGCTCGGGTAATCTGCCGGGGTGCAGCCCCCGCGTGCGGGAGCAGTTCAACAGTACAGAAGATCGGGCGGGATGCGAAATTGCCCGCCCCGGCCCGGCGGGCTCAGGACACGATCCGGTGGTGGACCTGCTGGAGGAAGCGTTCGGCCTGCTGGGTGGTGATCTCCCCGTGGGTGACGGCCTCCGCCAGGTCCTCGGCGATCCCGGCCAGCCGCTCCGCGGCCTCGGGGCCGATCGCGGCGGGGACCGCGGCGACCGTGTCCCCCGGAGCGGCGGACGGGTCGGCCGCGGCCGGGCCGAGCCCGATGCCCATCAGCAGGGCGGCCGCCAGCGCGGTGGCCGCCACGGCGGTCCCGCGCAGGCTCCGCGCCGGACCGGGCACCACGTCGTCGGGGTCCTGGGGTGTGCTCATGCCGCCATCCTCGAAGGCCGACCTGGACGGATCCTTGGGTGCGGGTCACGAAACGGTGACGGGGACCGCCCGTTAGACTGGCGCCCAGTCCGGCGGGACGCACGTCGCCCGCTCCACAGCGCACAGTCCGGGAGGCACTATGGCCAGCGATTCCTCGTTCGACGTCGTCAGCAAGGTGGACAAGCAGGAGGTGTCCAACGCCCTGAACCAGGCGCAGAAGGAGATCGCCCAGCGCTACGACTTCAAGGGCGTGGGGGCGGAGATCGACTTCTCCGGCGAGAAGATCCTCATGAAGGCCAACTCGGAGGAGCGGGTCACCGCGGTGCTCGACGTCTTCCAGTCGAAGCTCGTCAAGCGCGGCATCTCGCTGAAGTCCCTCGACGCCGGAGAGCCCTTCGCCTCCGGCAAGGAGTACCGGATCGAGGCCTCCGTCAAGGAGGGCATCGCCCAGGACCAGGCGAAGAAGATCACCAAGCTCATCCGCGACGAGGGCCCCAAGGGCGTGAAGGCCACCATCCAGGGCGACGAGCTGCGGGTGTCCTCCAAGTCCCGCGACGACCTGCAGGACGTGATCGCCCTGCTCAAGGGCTCGGACCTCGAGGTCGACCTGCAGTTCATCAACTACCGCTGAGTCCGGGCGCCGGCCCCGTCCGGTGCGCGCCGGCCGCGGAGGGACTCCGCGGCCGGACGGTCACTGCGGCACGTCCGGTCGGCGGGTCCGGCCCGGAGCTACGGTCGGTGCATGATGACCGCGCACCGGGTCGAGGAGATCCGCAGCTTCCACGCCGCACTGTCGACGAGGTACCGGACGGATCCCGCGGCGATCACCGCCCTGGAGCGCCATGCGGTGCTCAGCATGATGGCCGAGCTGCTCGAGCATGCCGAGGGGACGCTCGAGCGGTGACGAAAGCGCCCCGCCTGCCGTGCGGCAGACGGGGCGTTCTCGTGCCCGATGGGGGTCTCGGGCACCCGTCCCCGGGGGTGGACGGCACGACCGTACCGGCCCCGGATGAACGGCACGTGAAAGGCGCGGGCTCAGCGGCGCCCCAGGCCGGCCATGCCCTCGAGCCGGGCCACGCGGTCGGCGGTCGGCGGATGGGTGCGGAACAGGCTGGACGCCCCGCCGCCCCGGAACGGGTTGGCGATCATCAGGTGCGAGGTGTTGACGAGCTTCTGGTCCGCCGGGTTCAGCGGCCGCGCGCCGGTGCCCGCCTCGATCTTGCGCAGGGCCGAGGCCAGGGCCAGCGGGTCGCCCGTGAGCTGGGCGCCGTCCTGGTCCGCGTCGTACTCGCGGGTCCGGGAGACGGCGAGCTGGATGATCGTGGCGGCCAGGGGGGCGAGGAAGGCCAGCAGCAGCCCGACGAGCGGATTGCCGCGGTCGCCGTCCCGGCCGCCGCCGAAGATGGCCGTGAACTGCAGGAACTGGGCCGCGGAGGTGATGATGCCGGCGACGGCCGCGGCGATCGAGGAGGTGAGGATGTCGCGGTTGTAGACGTGCATGAGCTCGTGGCCCAGCACGCCGCGCAGCTCCCGTTCGTCGAGCAGCTGCAGGATGCCCTCGGTGACGCACACGGCCGCGTTCTCCGGGTTGCGGCCCGTCGCGAAGGCGTTGGGGCTCATCGTCGGGGCGATGTAGAGCCGCGGCATCGGCTGGTTCGCCCGCCGGGACAGCTCCCGCACGATCCGGTGGTACCCCGGGGCCTGCTGCTCCGTGACGGGGATGGCGCGCATGGACCGGAGCGCGAGCTTGTCGCTGTTCCAGTAGCTGTAGGCGGTCGAGGCCAGGCCGATGAGGGCGAAGACCCAGATGAAGACGCTGCTGCCCGTGCCGCTGGCCACCACCCACCCGATGGCGAGCAGCACCCCCCACAGGCCGCCGAGCAGCAGGACGGTCTTCAGTCCGTTGTGGTGCTGGTGCATCGTGGGCGCGGCTCCTTCTGCCGGGGGCGTGGTCTGCTGCTCAGGACAACAGCCTCGGGGGCCGCCCTCTTCCCGCCCTGCCGTGCGCACGGCGAGTTCCCAGCCGGCTCCGAGCCTTTCTCCTCCGCCCGCTCCTGTGCCGGGCACCCTGCGTGGTCCGCCGGGCCGACGGCGCGGCGGCGCCCCGGCTCAGGCGCTCGGCGCGGGATCGCCGGAGGGAGCACCCCCGCCGGGCGCAGGGTCCGTGGACGGGACGGTAGCCGGGGCGGTGGCCGGGGCGTCCGGGACCTGGGGCCCCGGCTCGGCCGCCGGGGGCATGCTGGGGGTGTCGGCGGGCGGGGTGCTCGGCGACGCCGGCGGAGCGCTGGGCGGCTCGGCCGGAGCGGGGCCCGGCTGCTCGGCGGGCGGGGTGTCCGGAGGCGTGGTCGGCGGAGCGCTGGGCGGTTCGGCCGGAGCGGGGTCCGGCTGCTCGGCGGGCGGGGCGCTCGGCTGCTCCGCCGGGCGGTCCCCGGAGCGGTCCGGGGCCGGCGGTCCGGCCGGGTCCCGGGGAGCCGGTGCGGGACCGTCCTGGGGCGCAGGTGTCCCGCCGCTGCCTCCGCCCGTCGCGGCGCCGCCCGGGTCGCTCCGCCCGCCCGGGTCGCTCCGCCCGTCCGGGGTGCTCCGCCCGTCCGGAGTGCTGCGGCCGTCGGGGGCACGCTGCCCCGCCGGCGCATCCGTCCCGGTGCGCTCCGCCGCGGCGCCGCTTCCGCCGCCCGTGCTCCGGGAGGTCGCGGTCCGGGAAGTCGCGGTCCGGGCACCGTCGTCGCCCGGTGCCGCCGCCCCGGTGTCCGCGGCTCCCCCGCCCGCCGTGGCGATCGATCCGCGGGCCGCGCTCCGGGCGGTCGCGGCGGCCTCCGTCAACGGGCCCGGGGAGGGATCGACGACGGGCAGGGACGGCACGCCGGCTCCCGAGGTGCCGGGGCCGCTCGCGAGCGCCCGGCCGTCCCCGTCCTCGGCGGCGGACGTCGACGAGGAGCCGCTCGGGGCGCCCACGCCCGCGCCCCCGCTGTCGGCGGCCCGGGTCGTCCTGTCCCCCGGCCCGCTCGTGCCCGTCACCGCCAGCCCGGCGAGCGCGGCGGCCGCCGCGAGCGTGCCGGCGCCCAGCAGGACCTTCCGTCCCCGCCGTGTGGTGCCGACTGCGGCCAGGGACCCTCCGGCATGGTCCGCCCCCGGGGCGGGGGCCGGGCGCTCCGCACCCTCCCGGCCGGCCGTGCGCACGATCTCGCCGAGCTCGTCCACGGCGGCCCCCCACAGGGGCACACCGGCGAGGACCGGCAGCACCCAGCCGCGCAGACCGGCCTCGGTGTCCTGCAGGTACAGGAGGTCGGCGGTGCAGCGGGGGCACCCGTCCAGGTGCGCCTCGACCTCGCGCCGCCGCGGCCCGGGCAGGGCCCCGTCCACGAAGGCTCCGAGCTCCCCGGCGCACTCCTCGCAGGCGGACGTGCGGGGGTGGTCGAGCCGGAGCCGCCGGTAGGCGGCCCGCAGCCCGGCGCGCGCCTCGAGGTGCAGCGCGGTCGTGGCGGCGGGGCTCAGGCCGAGGACCGCGGCGGTGCGGTCCAGCGGCAGCGCCTCCGCCTCGGTGTGCCACAGCACGGCCTGCCAGGCCGGGGGCAGCCCGAGGTAGACGCGGGACACGGCCTCGGCGGAGCGCGGCGGCTCCGCCCCGGCCCGGCCGACGACGCCGACCAGCCGGGCGCGGAGGAAGGCCTCCGGTCCGTCGCCGGCGGACAGGTCCGCGACGACCTGGTCCACCGCGGTGCCGGCCAGCTGCTCCGCGTCGGGGCGGCTGGGGGTGTGGAGGCGGGCCACGGCCACGGCCGTGGGCCAGTGCCGGTCCCTGAGGTCCTGGAACGCGTGGGGCTGTCCCGCTCGGACGGCGGCGAGCAGTTCCTCGTCGGTGGTGCGCGTCATGGGTCTCCGTCGCTCTCGGGAGGGGGCGGCTGCAGGGTGGTGCGGGCGACCCGGAAGTGCTCTCGCGATGCCCGGGTCCCTGCCCGGACGGTGACGGCGCGCGGCCGAGGCGTGCGCCTCCCGCTGCGGATCCCCCGATCCCCCGTTCCCCATGGTAGGTGGGGCCGCCCGACGGTGGCACGGCGCCCACGTCACGCCGCCTTTTCGTTCGTAACACGGGCCCGGGGGTGCGCTCCGGCGGGCCCGGACGCCTGCCGCACTATTGTGAGTCCATCGTGATAACGCTACGGTGGGGGCATGCAGACAACGGAACGCCCCGCCCCGGACGCCGGCCGCACCGCCGCGTGGTCGGACCGGCTGCGCTCCCACGGCCGCCGCGTCACCAAGCAGCGGCTGGCCGTCCTCGACGCGGTGGAACGCCGCCCGCACTCCACCGCCGAGGACGTCGTCGCCGAGGTCCGCGCGGTGCTGCCGGCGATCACCGTGCAGTCCGTGTACGTGGTGCTCTCGGACCTCACCGCGGTCGGCATGCTGCGCAAGTTCGAGCCGCCGGCCTCACCGGCCCTCTACGAGACCCGCACCGGGGACAACCACCACCACGCCTACTGCGTGCGCTGCGGGGCGGTCGTCGACGTCGACTGCGCCGTCGGCCACGCCCCGTGCCTCACGCCCTCGGAGCACCACGGCATGCGCCTGCTGGCCGCCGACGTGGTCTACCAGGGCATCTGCGCCGACTGCCTGGCCGCCGCACCGGCCCCGCCGCCCGACGCCGACTGAACGCCCCCGGGTGAGCGGCCCCGGGTGAACGACCCCGGCTGAACAGCGTCGGCTGGACACCGCCGCCGGGCTCAGTCCTCGTGCGGTTCCCGGGCGGCACGCCGCCCCGCGGACGGGCCCGGCTGATCCTTCTGCGCGTCCTGCTTCTGCGCGTCCTCCGTCTCCACGAGGGCGAGCAGCTCCCGGAGCTGCTCGGCGGTCAGCGTCGCCACGGGCGGGTGCGCGTTGATGCACACCTTCGCCGCCCCCGAGTCCAGGGCGAAGCGCAGCGCCTGGCGCGACGGCGCGGACCGCGCCTCCAGGCCCGGGTCCAGGGCGGCGACCTCCGCCGCGGAGGTGAACAGCAGCAGGGTGTCGGGGGCCGCGCCCTCCTCCTGCGGCTTGGCGTAGACCGGGACGGCCCGCTCGCCCTGCACGCGGGCGCCGAGCAGCAGCACCCCGTCCGGGGCCAGGAGCCCGGCGAGCAGCTGGGACATGTTGTTCTCGAGCATCGCCGCCTTGACCACGTCGTTGTGCGGCGCCCGCACGGCCCACTGGATCTGGGGCCGGCTGATCCGGCAGCCCCGGTGGGCGGGGTCGATGACCAGGTGGTCGTGCTGGGGGTCGTCCACCAGCATCTGCAGGATCTTCACGGCCGACTCGCGCAGCAGCACGGGCTTGCCCCCGTCCGGGTGGTGCCGGTCGAACATGGCCTGCGCCTCGGCGGCCGACGTGTAGGCGGCCAGCGACCGGGTCCCGTCGGGCTCGGTGAGGGTCTGGACGCGCAGCGTCGAGCCTGGCCCCACGGCCTGCCCGTCGGGGCCCTCCACCAGCGTGCTCGAGGTGACGTCGAGCAGCAGGGACCCGGCCATGCACTGGCGGATGACCTCGATCATCGCCTTGTTGTCGGGGGCTTCCACGAACCGGTCGATCGCCGCCCGCACCAGCGGGTGGACCACGCCCTCGCGCTCCGGCTCCTGCTCGGCGCCGGGGTCCAGGGCCGGCAGCTCGACGCCCTCCCGCGCGGCGAGCTCCGCCGCCCACCCCGGGATCCTGGCCCGGGTGCGCGGGAACCTCCGGAGGTGCTCCAGCACGTCCTGCGCCGTCCAGGGCCCCTCGTCGCCCCACGGACGCGGCTCGCCGTCGAGGTCGTAGGTCCCGCCGATCCGGTGGGTGGGCTCGGGCCAGCCCTCCGCGAGGATCACCACGGTCGCGGTGAACCAGGTCCCGCGGCCCCGGACGTAGGAGCGTTCCCGCAGCTGCTCGACCGCGGGGATGACGGCGCTGTCCGCCTTGATGGGGCCCACGGTGCCGGGCACCGTCTCCTGCCCGCGCTGTTCGCGCACGCGCAGGTGGACGCGGCCGCCCTGGAACTTGAGGTCCACGATCATCCGGTCCCATCCCGGCTCGGTGCGCAGCACGGAGAGGATCCAGGTGCCGATGGTGTTCAGCAGCTCCTGCCGGCCCGGTCCGGGTGTCGGGGTGGCTGGGGTCTGGCTCATGCGGTGGCTCGTTCCCGGCCCGCGCGGGGCCTGCTCGGATCGTGGTGGTCTCGCCGGACGGCCACGGGCAGGACGCGGCGCCGCGGAGCCCGGAGGCCTCGTTCTCCACCCTACCGAAGGCCCTCCGCGCCGCCCCTGCGCGGCGGCGCGGGCGGCGTCCCCGACGCACGGCGGAGGCCCCGCCGTGACGCTCCCGCGACCGGGATGGTTGCTAGCCTGGTCGCATGACGAAAACGCTGCAGGATCTGATCGACGAGTCGATCTTCATCTCCACCGAGTACCAGGCCAGGCTGGCCGAGCTGACCCAGGGCGCCGAGTGGGACGTCGACTTCTCCGCCCCGGCGTTCACCCTGCAGACCGACCCGCCCGTGCGCCTCACCCCGTACCTGCTGGGCACCGAGTCTGCCTCGCGCGGGTCCTGGATCTGGTCCTGGCAGGAGCTGGGCCACTTCCCGGACACCGTGGTCTCCGCCGCGGTGCAGGCGCGGGAGGCCGGCCGGCGCCTGGGCGTGGAGGAGCTGTCCACCGACGAGCTGCCCGTGGCGGACGGACTCGCCCGCCGGCTGACGCTCGCGGCCAAGGCCGTGACCGGGGTCTACGCGCACTACCCCGCCGGCGCCGGCGGCGGGGTCACCGCGTGGCTGCTGCTGGAGGGCCCCGAGTTCGAGCTGCCCGAGCTCACCGTGGAGCGGATGATGCGGGTCATCGCCGAGGCGCTGACCACCGACACCGCGGTGGACCACAACCTCGCGGTGGACTCCTACGCCAAGCTGCGCGGCGCGCACATCGAGTGGGACACCGAGGCCACGTGCGTGGTCACCGTCCGGGACGGCGCCCAGCGCTTCTGGTTCGACGACCACCAGATCTCCGGCGTCGAGCCCGCCGAGCCCACCGTCGGCCCCGACGTGCTCGCGGACCTCGCCGCGGACGCCCGTGCCCGGGCCGTGGCGCTGCGCGAGGACCGGGCCGCCGCCGAGAGCGCGGCCGCCCGCGAGGCGAGCCGGCCGCAGCCCGCCGCGCCCGAGGCGGCCCCGGTGCCCGCCGACGCCCGGCAGGAGCAGCCCGAGCCGCTGGAGGTCCCCGACTTCGTGGAGACGGAGCACGTGGCACCGGAGCACGCGGCGCCGGTGCGCGCGCCCGAGCAGCCCCGGGAGACCGCGGAGCCGGTCGCCGCCGCCGCGGACGGCGATCTTCCCTTCGACCAGGAGCCCTCGGACCGGGACGTGCGTCCCGGCCGGGTGAGCACCACGGTGGTGCCCGGGCCCGAGCCCGTCCGCCCCGCCGCGGAGGAGGCCCCCGAGCCGGTCGTCGAGCGGACCCCGGAGCGCGCCCCGGAGCCCGCGCCCGAGCGCGAGGTGGAGCGGGAGGTCGTGGCCGGCCCCGGCGTCCCGGGCAGCGCCGAGGCCGAGCCCGTCGTGGAGGGCGAGGAGCCGGCCGAGGAGGAGCAGGGCGAGCGGAAGAAGGGCTTCTTCAGCCGATTCTTCGGCCTCTGAGCCCGGGCGATACCCTCGAGCGTGACCGCATACAACACCGCGCCCGGCCCGGATCCCGACGAGCAGTCGAGGACCCGGGCCGGTCTGCTGGCCGGCTTCGGCGCCTACGGCATCTGGGGGCTGCTGCCCCTCTACTTCGTCGTCCTGGAGCCGGCCACGCCCCTGGAGATCGTGGCGCTGCGCGTGCTCTTCTCCCTGCTGTTCTGCCTGGGGCTGCTCGCGCTCACGCGGCAGCTGGGCACGCTGGGCCGGGCGCTGCGCACCCCCCGCACCCTGGCGGCCCTCGCGCTCGCGGGCCTGCTCATCGGGATCAACTGGTTCCTGTACGTGGTCGCGACGACCACGGGGCACACCATCGAGGCCTCCCTGGGGTACTTCATCAACCCGATCGTGGCCATCCTGCTCGGCGTGGTCGTGCTGCGGGAGCGGATGCGGCGGCTGCAGTGGGCGGCCGTCGGGGTGGGGTTCGTCGCCGTCGTGGTGATGGCCGTCTTCTACGGCAGCGTGCCCTGGCTGTCCCTCGGCCTGGCCTTCTCCTTCGGCCTCTACGGGCTGGTCAAGAACCGGGTGGGGGCCTCCTTCCCCGCCGTGGTGACCCTCACGGTGGAGACCCTGGCCCTGACCCCCGTGGCCGCGGTGGTCGTGGCGGCGCTGTCGGCGGACGGCTCGCTGACCCTCGGCGCGGAGGGCCCCGGCCACGCCGCGCTGCTGCTGGCCGCCGGTGTGATCACGGCCGTGCCCCTGATCCTCTTCGGCGCCGCGGCCAGCCGGCTCCCGCTGTCCACCGTGGGGATGATCCAGTACCTGACGCCCATCATGCAGTTCCTGCTGGCCGTGCTCGTGCTCGGCGAGCAGATGCCGCTGGTGCGCTGGGTCAGCTTCTGCTTCGTGTGGCTGGCCGTCCTGCTGCTCGTGCTCGACGCCGTGCGCACGCCGCGGGCCCGGCGGGCCTGACCCCGTCCCGGGGCACCTGCTCGGCGACCTCCGCGGGGCGGTCGAGGCCGGTCCCGGAACGAGCCGACGCGAAGTGCACGCAGCGTCCGCGGGGCCCGGCCCGGCCCGGGACCGGGCCGGTCCGAGGACGAGGAGGGCCCCCGGCGCCGTGCGGCGCCGGGGGCCCTCCTGCCGTCCCGGGCGGGCCCGGGACGGCGGTCAGGTGGTGCGGGGGTAGTCGTCGGAGCCGAAGCCCTGGTCGTCGTCCGGGACCTCCGGGGTGCGTCGCAGGTGCAGCACCGCGGCGACGAAGCCGCCCCACAGCAGCAGCGCGGCGACGATCATCATGATGACGGCGGACGTGGTCATCGGGGGTCCTCCTCGGACGTGGACGGGGTGGCGGACGGGACGCTGGACCCGGTGTCGGACCCGGTGCTCGTCCAGGGCGCCGCCGGGGTGGCGGTCCCTGCGGCGTGCTTGCCCGACGGCGCGGCCGTGCCCTGCTCCACCGTGCGGTAGGAGAAGTCCTGGTCCAGGGCCGGGGTGCGCAGCGCGGTGTCCGACCAGCGGGACAGCGGCTGGTCGCCGCGGATCCGGTTGCGGTCCACGAAGGCGTCCAGGATCGCCGGGGACGGGCTCAGGTCCGAGGCCGCGGACGAGGCCGGCCACGGCAGCCGCGAGAGCAGCAGGGCGATGATCACCAGGCCGACGGCGGTGCCCCAGCCGAACGTGTTGACGAACCACGCCGGCATGTCACCGTAGCCCTCCGCGAGGGTCGTGGTGAGCGTGTTGATGAGGATGTAGCCCAGCACGATCGGGGTGACGCCTCCGACCACGACCATCCACACCCGGCCGAGCTTGAACGAGGAGACGGAGTTCAGGTGGTCCCGCAGCGTGGGCAGCGCCGAGAAGCCTGCGGTGAGCAGCATGACGGACACCAGGGCCGCGGCGACGATGCCGAACTGGTTGACGAAGTTGTCGGTCACGTCCAGCAGGTTCAGGCCCGTGGTGGTCGTGAACAGCGCCAGCGAGATCAGGGCCATGGGCAGGACCACCAGCAGGACCGCGCTGCGCCGGCGCAGCCCGAGCTTGTCCTGGGCGGCGGCCACGACCACCTCGACGATCGACACCAGGGACGTGAAGCCGGCGAAGGTCAGGGTCGCGAAGAACAGCACACCGATCAGGGTGCCGAACGGCGCCTGGGAGATGATCGTGGGGAACGCGATGAACGCCAGACCGATGCCGGAGGTCGCGACCTCGTCGACGCTGGTGCCCGCGGCACCGGCCATGAAGCCCAGCGCCGCGAAGACGCCGATGCCGGCCAGCAGCTCGAAGCTCGAGTTGCCGAAACCGACGACCAGGCCCGAGCTCGTGAGATCCGTCTTGGGCTTGAGGTAGGACGAGTAGGTGATCATGATGCCGAAGCCCACGGACAGCGAGAAGAAGATCTGGCCGTAGGCGGCGACCCACACGGAGCTGTCGGCCAGAGCCGCCCAGTTCGGGGTGAAGAAGGCGTTGAGCCCGTCGGTGGCTCCGGGCAGGGTCAGGGCGATGATCACGATCGACAGGAACATCAGCACCAGCAGCGGGATGAGCACGAGGTTCACCCGGCCGATGCCCTTCTGCACGCCCAGCAGCAGGACCACCAGCAGCGCGACCCAGGCGATGGCCGTGGCGAACAGCACGGTCGGGACGAAGTCGAAGCCCACCGTGATCTGCTCCGAGCTCTGCAGGACGTCGGAGAGGAAGTAGGTCGCCGGGTCGTCGCCCCAGGCCTTGCTGAACGAGAAGATCGTGTAGAGCATCGCGTAGCCGAGGATCACGGCGTAGTAGACGGCGATGACGAAGCTGATGCCCATCTGCCACCAGCCGATCCACTCCGTCTTGGGGTGGAGGCGGCGGAAGGCCAGGGGCGCGGAGGCGCGGAAGCGGTGGCCCACACCGTACTCGAGCATGAGCAGCGGCAGCCCGGCGGTGAGCAGCGCGACGAGGTACGGGATCAGGAAGGCGCCGCCGCCGTTCTCGTAGGCGATGTACGGGAAGCGCCAGATGTTGCCCAGGCCGACGGCGGAGCCGATCGCGGCCAGGATGAAGACCGTGCGGCTGGAGAACGCCTCGCGGGGCGCCGCGGCACGGCCGGGTGGGGACTGGGTCATGGTGGTCCTCGGGTGCGGGAAGTGGTCTGGGGACGGCTACAGGCTAGTCCGTCCCGCCGCCGCGACGCACCGAGGTCCGGCCGTGCCGGGCTGCCGGTCTCGCTCAGGCCTCGCGGTGGACGACGGCGTGCGCGAACGCCACGAGCGCGCGCTTGGCCACCGAGTCCGGCAGCGGCTCGAGGGAGGCGATGGCCTCGTCGGCCCACCGGCGGGCGATCCGCCAGGCCTCGTCCGTGGCCCGGTGCCCGGAGACCGCGGCCACGGCCTCGGCCAGCGCCTCGTCGGAGGCGAGGTCGCCGTCGAGGAGCTCGACGGCGCGCCGGGCCTCGGGGTCGCCCTCCCCCGCCATGCGGCGCAGGAGCAGCACCGGCAGGGTCGGCACGCCCTCGCGCAGGTCGGTGCCGGGGGACTTCCCGGAGACCTCGTCCTCGCCGGTCACGTCGATGACGTCGTCGGCGAGCTGGAAGGCGATGCCGACCTTCTCCCCGTACTCGACCATGACCTCCACGACGTCCTGCGGGGCGCCGGCCAGCACGGTGCCGAAGTGCCCGCAGGCGGCGATGAGGGAGCCGGTCTTGCCCGCGAGCACGTCGAGGTAGTGCTCCAGCGGGTCCTGCCCGTCGCGCGGGCCGACCGTCTCGTGCAGCTGGCCCAGCACGAGGCGTTCGAAGGTGTCCGCCTGGATCTTCAGGGCACGCTGGCCGAGGTCGGAGACCATGGAGGAGGCGCGGGCGAAGATGAGGTCGCCGGTGAGGATCGCCACCGAGTTCCCCCACACCGTCTGGGCGGTGGCCACGCCGCGGCGCAGGGGCGCGGAGTCCATGACGTCGTCGTGGTAGAGGGTGGCCAGGTGCGTGAGCTCGACCACCGCGGCGGCCTCGAGCACGGCGTCGTTGACGCCGCCGCCGATCTCCCCGGCCAGCACGGTCAGCAGCGGTCGCACCCGCTTGCCGCCGGCCTGGAGCAGGTGGCGGGAGGTGACGTCGGCGAGGTGGTCGGCGCTGCGCACCGCCTCGTCCAGGCGCTCCTCGATCCGGGCGAGCGCCTGCAGCACGACCGGACCCAGCCGGTCGTCGGTCGCGATGAGGTCGAAGCCGGCCGGCAGCTTCACCTGATCGGTGCCGAGACCCGTGGAGGGGCCGCCGGCGCTCGAGGAGGAGGATTCAGTCACGGTCCACCACTCTAGCGAGTTTTCGGGGGCCGGGTGTTGTCCGTGGGGGGCGTCAGGGCGTCCAGGAGGGCGACCACGCGGTCCTCCCACGCGGCGGCCGGGCGGTCGGAGAGCTCCGTCATCACCCGCACCACGAACCGCATCAGGGCGGGCACCGCCATGCCGGTGCGCACGGCGGCCTTCATCACGGCGGGACTGCCGATCAGCTGGGCGAGGACCCGGCCCTGCGTGAAGTGGGCGCCCCACTCCTGTCGCACCCGGTCGGGGTAGCCGGCGAGCACGCGCTCGCGCTGGGCCGGGCCGTTGGCGGCCGCCGCGGCCACGACGTGCTCGGCGGCGTAGCGGGCGGACTCCATCGCGTTGGAGATGCCCTCGCCGTTGAACGGGGAGACGAGGCCCGCGGCGTCGCCGAGCAGGAGCATCCCCGGGACGTGGTGCGGGGTGCGGTTGAAGGCCATCGGCAGGGCCGCCCCCAGCACGCGGCCGCGGCGGTGCTCCTCGTCGAAGGTCCACTCGGCGGGCATGGAGGCGGTCCAGCCGGCGAGCACCCTGCGGTAGTCCAGGGCCCCGAACGCCGGGGAGGTGTCCAGGATCCCGAGCCCCACGTTGGCGGTGCCGTCCCCGACGCCGAAGACCCAGCCGTAGCCGGGCAGCAGCGCCCCGCGCGGGTCGTGGCCGTCGGTGAGCTCGAGCCAGCCCTCCATCCAGTCCAGCTCCGAGCGGGGGGACTCGTAGTAGGCGCGCACCGCCACGCCCATGGGCCGGTCGTCGCGCTTGTGCAGCCCGGCCGACACGGCGGCGCGGGCGGAGTTGCCGTCGGCGGCGAGCACGACGTCGGCGCGGTGCTCCTCGGTCTCGCCGGTGCGCCGCCCGGCGTCGTCGAGGACGTTCGCCCGGGCGCCGACGACCCGCCCGGTGCCGTCGCGCAGCACCCCGGTGACGGAGCGGCGCTCGAGCACCCGCGCCCCGGCGGCGCGGGCGTGCTCGGCGAGCTGCTGGTCGAAGCCGGTGCGGGTGCGCACCAGCCCGTAGCCGGGGAAGTCGCTGAGCTCCGGCCAGGGCACCTCGACGGTGCGCCGCCGGGCCACCAGGCGCAGGCCCCGGTTGCGGGCGTAGCCCAGCTCCGGGCCGTGCGGCAGGCCCATGAGCTGCATCTCCCGCACGGCCCGCGGGGTCAGCCCGTCGCCGCAGACCTTCTCCCGGGGGAACGCGGTCTTCTCCAGGACCGTGGCCCGGATCCCGTGCGCCGCGAGCCAGTACCCGGCGGTGGCCCCCGCCGGGCCGCCGCCGAGAACGAGGGCCCTCATCGGGCCGGGGCGGCCGGGATGGGCTTCACGGCCCGGTGCACGGCCACGATGCCGCCGGTGAGGTTGCGGTACTGCACGCCCTCCCAGCCGGTGCCGAGGATCTGCGCGGCGAGCTCCTCCTGGTCCGGCCACGCCGCGATGGACTCGGCGAGGTACTGGTAGGCCGCGGGGTTGGAGGAGGTGCGAGCGGCGATCCCCGGCAGCGCCTTCATGAGGTACTCCGTGTAGACGGTGCGCAGCGGGGCCAGGGTGGGGGTGGAGAACTCGCAGATCACCAGCCGCCCGCCCGGGCGGGTGACGCGCAGCATCTCGGCCAGCGCCCGGCCGTGGCCCTGGATGTTGCGCAGGCCGAAGGAGATCGTCACGGCGTCGAAGGAGGCGTCCGCGAACGGCAGCTGCGTGGCGTCGGCCTGCACGAACTCGATGTCGGGGCGGCGGGCGCGGCCCACCTCGAGCATCCCGAGCGAGAGGTCCGCGGCCACGACGTCCACGCCGGCGTCGGCATAGGGCTCCGACGAGGTGCCGGTCCCGGCGGCGAGGTCGAGCACCCGCTCCCCCGGCACCGCCGCGACGGCCTCCGCGACGACCTTGCGCCACCCGCGGGCCCGGCCCAGGGAGAGGATGTCGTTGACGAGGTCGTAGCGCGGCGCCACGTCGTCGAACATGGCGGAGACTTCGTGCGGCTGCTTGGACAGGTCTGCTCGGTTCACCCGGTCATTGTCGCACCTCCCTCCGACGCCCCCGGTCCGCCCCCGGCCCGCCCGCGCCCGGCGGTCCGGGGGCGCTCGGGCACGGGCCGGGGCTGTCGGCCGCGCCGCTTAGACTGGGGGGCGATGTCCTCCACCGACCCCGCCACCGCCCCGCCGGTCCCCGTGCTGCACGCCCTCACGGTCCCGCTGTCCGCCCTCGGCGCGGACCCCGCGGACGCCCCGGACCTGCGGGAGCTGCTGGCCGGGCCCGACCTGCTCAGCTGGACCGTGGACGGACGCGGCCTCGTGGCCCACGGCCGGGTCGCCGAGCACACCGTGCGCGGCCCGGACCGCTTCACCGCCGCGCGCGTGTGGTGGGACGACGTGGTCGCCGCCGCCGTGGTCGAGGACCGGGTGGGCGTCCCGGGCACCGGGCTGACCGCCTTCGGCGCGTTCACCTTCGCCTCGGCCTCCGGGGCCGACTCCGGACTCGTGGTGCCGGAGCTGCTCGTGGGCCGCCGCGACGACCTGGCCTGGGCCAGCCTCGTGGTGGCCGTGGCTCCCGGCACGGCCTTCGCGCTGGGCGCCGACGACGTGGCCGCGGCCTGGCTGCGCCGCTTCGGCACCGCCCCCGGCCGCCCGCCGGCCGCCGGGGAGGACCCGGCCGCGGTGCCCGCCGCCGTCCGGCTGTCCCCCGGCACGCTGGGCGAGCACGAGTGGACCGGGGCCGTGCGCGACGGCGTGGACCTGATCCGCGCGGGACGGCTGGAGAAGCTGGTCCTGGCCCGCGACGTCGTGGCCCGCACCGACGAGCCGCTCGACCCTGTGGCCGTGGTCCGGGACCTCGCCCACCGCTACGACCAGTGCTGGACGTACTGCGTGGGCTTCGGCGGGGGCGCCGCGGGGCGGCTGATGGGGGCGACCCCGGAGATGCTCGTGCAGGTGCTCGACGGAGCGGCCCACGCCCGCGTGCTCGCGGGCACCCTGGACCGGGACGCGGCCCCGGTGGACGAGGACCCCCAGGAGTACGCCGCCCGGGTGCTCGGGGAGTCCGAGAAGCAGCAGCACGAGCACGGCTTCGCGATCGACTCCCTCGTGGCGTCGCTGGCGCCCTACACGGACGCGGTGACCACCTCCCCCGAGCCGTTCATCCTGGAGCTGCCCAACGTGTGGCACCTCGCCTCCGACGTCACCGCCGCGCTGCGCCCGGGTCCGGCCGGGGACCCGCCCTCCGCCCTGGAGCTGGCCGAGGCGCTGCACCCGACCGCCGCGGTCTGCGGGACGCCCACCGCCGTGGCGGCGGCCACCATCCCGGAGCTGGAGCAGATGGACCGGGGCCTGTACGCCGGGCCGGTCGGCTGGCTGGACGCCGCCGGCAACGGCGACTGGGGCATCGCCCTGCGCGGCGCAGTGCAGGAGGACGAGCGCACCGTGCGGCTCTACGCCGGGTGCGGCATCGTGGCCGCCTCCGACCCCGAGGCCGAGCTCGCCGAGACCTGGGCGAAGCTGCGGCCCATGCTCCAGGCCCTCGGGCAGGGCGCCGACGGCGCCGCCGAGCGGCTCGTGCCCGCCCCCGGGCTCTCCGCCCGCTGAGCCCGGTGGGGGCGGGCCCCGGCGGCGGCGCGCCCGGCGCGCGCCCGGACGCCCGGATCGCACCGTATCCTTGTGTCCCGAACGCAGTCGGGGGTTACCGCCCCGTAGAGCCGGCTCCTCGCGCGGCCCGACCGCGCCGTCGACCACCGCTCCCACCGGAGGAACCGCCCATGCCCCGCCCGTCCCGCCGCCGCGCCGCCGGCCTCCTGTCCGCCGCCGCCGCCCTCGCCCTCACGGCCTGCTCCGGCGGCTCCGCCGAGGACACCGCCGCCGAGCCCGCGACCCCGGTGGACGGCGGATCGGCCGCCGTGGCCCTGGTGGAGCCCGGCTTCCTCACCGTGTGCTCGGAGTCCAACTACCCGCCGTTCGAGATGGAGCAGGGCGGCGAGATGGTCGGCCTCGACATGGACCTGGGCCGGGAGATCGCCGCCGACCTCGGGGTGGAGATGAAGAACGTCACGCTCGCCTTCGAGTCCATCCAGTCCGGCGCCGCCCTCGACACCGACCAGTGCGACGTGGCGATCTCGGCCCTGTCCATCACCGAGGAGCGGCGGACGGTGATGGACTTCTCCGACCCGTACTACGACAACGAGGTCGGCCTCGTGACCGACGGGGAGGACGGCGTCGACTCGATCGACGCCGCCCGCGAGGAGCAGGTGCGCGTGGGGGTCATGCAGGGCACCGTCGGGGAGACCCAGGCCCGGGAGCTCGGCCTCGACGCCGTCCAGTTCGAGGACGCCACCACGCTGTTCACCGCGCTCAGCACCGGCGGCGTGGACGCCGTGCTCGACGACGTCACCGCGATCGCCGAGCACGCCCAGGACGACCCGGACTTCGTGGTCCAGGAGACCGCGGACCTCGACGACCAGCTCGGCGTGGCCGTCCAGAAGGGCGACGCGGCGATGCTCCAGGCCGTCGACGCCACCCTGGACCGCATCGAGGAGGACGGCACGCTCGAGCGAATCGTCGAGCAGTGGATCCCCGTCCAGGAGAAGGACTGACCGAAGGACCCGCGCCCCGCACCCGGGGCGCCGGCTCCGCCACCGACCGCCCGTACCACCCAGAACGGACCACCCCATGGCCATGACCATGCACCAGAGAGCCCGTCTCTCCCGCGGCATCCAGTACGCCGTCCTGATCGTCGTCGTCCTCGCGCTGCTCGCGATCGCCGACTGGCCGCTGCTGATCGAGAAGGTGTTCAACCCGGAGATCGCGGCCCAGCAGTTCCCCGGCATCATCACCACCGCGCTGAAGAACACCGTCATCTACACGCTGCTGGGCTTCGTGGTGGGTCTCACCGGCGGTGTGGTCCTGGCGCTGATGAAGCTCTCCTCCGTGGCGCCGTACCGGTGGCTGGCCACGCTGTACATCGAGTTCTTCCGCGGCGTGCCCGCCCTGCTGGTCTTCCTCGCCTTCGGCTACGGCATCCCGCTGGCCTTCGGCTTCCGCTTCAACCACTACGTCACGGTCATGGTCGCCCTGGGCCTCGTGGCCGCCGCCTACATCGCGGAGTCGCTGCGGGCGGGCCTGCAGGCCGTGCCGAAGGGCCAGTACGAGGCCGCCCGCTCCCTGGGCATGTCGCACGCCCGGGCGATGGTCACGATCGTCATCCCGCAGGCCCTGCGGATCGTGCTGCCGCCGCTGACCAACGAGGTGATCCTGCTGACCAAGGACTCCTCCCTGGTCTACCTGCTGGGCATGGGCGTGGGCCAGTACGAGCTCACCAAGTACGGCCGCGAGGCGATCTCGGGCGCCGGCGCCGGCCTGACGCCCCTGGTGGTGGCGGGCATCTGCTACCTCATCATCACGGTGCCGCTGGGCATCCTGACCCGCCGCTTCGAGTCCAAGACCGACCGCATGAAGAAGTCCTAGGAGCCAGACGATGAGCACTGCATCCTCCCCGCAGCCCGGGTCCGCCGACGGCCTCGCCGGCGCCGCCTCCGTCGTGATCGAGGGCCTGCACAAGTCCTACGGGCCCCTCGAGGTGCTCAAGGGCATCTCCCTGAGCGTGGGGGCCGGCCAGGTGGTCTGCCTCATCGGCCCCTCCGGCTCGGGCAAGTCCACCCTCCTGCGCTGCGTCAACCTGCTCGAGAAGCCCCAGCAGGGGCGGATCACGATCGGCGACTTCGACGTCACGGACCCCGAGGCCGACGTGGACCGGATGCGCCGGCACGTGGGCATGGTCTTCCAGCAGTTCAACCTCTTCCCGCACCTGAGCGTCCTCGAGAACTGCACCGTGGCCCAGGTCAAGGTGCTCAAGCGGGACAAGGCCGAGGCCGAGCGGATCGCCCGGGCCAACCTCGACCGCGTGGGCCTGTCCGAGAAGGCCGACAGCCACCCCGACCAGCTCTCCGGCGGGCAGCAGCAGCGCGTGGCCATCGCCCGGGCCCTGTCGATGGACCCGTCCCTGATGCTCTTCGACGAGCCCACCTCCGCCCTCGACCCCGAGACGGTGGGCGACGTGCTGTCCATCATGCGCGACCTCGCCGCCGAGGGCATGACGATGCTCGTGGTCACCCACGAGATGGAGTTCGCCCGCGACGTCGCAGACAAGGTCGTCTTCATGGACGGCGGCGTGGTCGTCGAGGAGGGCCCCGCCGCCCAGGTCATCGGCGCCCCGAAGGAGCCCCGCACCCAGTCGTTCCTCTCCCGGGTGCTCAACCCCACCCAGGTGCAGGCCCCGGAGCGCTGACCCGGCGGCCGCTGCTCCCGCAGGGCGCCGCAGGGCCCCGTCCCCTCCCGGGGACGGGGCCCTTCCCCACCCCACCGGAGGCGCGGGCGCCGCGGCGGGGCGCGGCGGCGGGCGGCTCAGTCCGCGGGAGCGGCCACCGCGGCCCGGATCCGGGCGTGCAGGGCCCGCAGCTCCCGCCGGTCCACCCGCACCTCGAGCACGGAGCGGCCGCGCACGGGCCCGGCGAGCGCCGCGGCGAGCTCCGGCAGGCTGTCGGCCCGCCGGTGCGGGACCCCGTAGCCCGCGCAGAGCGCGTCCAGGCGCGCCTCGTGCGGGGTCCCGAAGAAGCGCTCGACGACGTCGCGGTACTCCTGCTGCTCCCCCAGCGCACCGTGCTCCAGGGTCGCGAAGATCCCGCCGCCGCCGTCGTTGAGCACCAGCACCTGCAGGTCGGGCTCCCGTTCGCCGGCGCCCAGCAGCAGGGAGGAGGCGTCGTGCAGGAAGGTCAGGTCCCCCACGAGGGCGCGGACGGGGCGCCCGGTGCCCAGCGCCACGCCCGCGGCGGTGGCCACCGTCCCGTCGATCCCGGCGAGCCCGCGGTTGGCGACCACCAGCGGGGACGCCGGGCCGGGGCGGGCGGCGAGGTCCAGGTCCCGCACCGGGTTGGAGGACCCGGCGACGAGCACCGCCCCGTCCTGCCGGCAGGCCTCCCACAGCGCGGCGGCCACGGCTGGGCCGGTCGGGCGCCCCGGGGGCTCCGCGGCGAGCAGCCGCGCCACGGCGCCGTCGGCGGCGGCGCCCGCTTCCCGCCAGGCGGCGGCCCAGCCGGGGGCCCCGCGGCCGGTGAAGGCGGCGGCCTCGGCCCAGCTCCCGAGCACGCGCTCGCGCCGGCGCCCCGGGTCGTACCAGGCCACGGGGCCGGGCTGGACGGCGGCGGTGGCCACGTCGGCCCGGGCCAGCAGCGCTGCGACCGGGCGGGAGAGCGTCGGCCGGCCGGCGAGCAGGACCCGCTCGATCCGCCGCCCCAGGGGCGCCTCCAGCAGCAGCCGGTAGGCGCCCACGGCCTGCGGACCGGACCGGGCGTTGGAGGACGGCTCCGCGAACAGCGGCAGCCCGCAGGCCTCGGCGAAGCGGGCGGCGGCCGGGCCCGCGCCGTCCCCGGCGACGACCACGGAGCGGGCCTGCCCCGCGGCCGGGGACGGGGTGACCACGGGTCCGGCGGCGACGGCGCGCGGGCCCGGGTCCGATGCGGTTGCGGTGCGGGCCGCCAGCCGGCGCGCCCGCCCGGCGAGCTCGGCGCCGTCCTCCGGGGCGGGGTGCAGCGGCTCGCGCAGGGCCACGTTGAGCTGGACGGGCCCGGCGGGGCGGGGTCCACCGGGCCCGCGGCCGGCGAGCGCGGCCAGGGGTCCGGCGAGGCGGGTGGGGACGTCGCCGTCCTCGGGCAGGAGGTCGACGGCGGCGCGCACGTGCCCGCCGAAGAGCCCGAGCTGGCGGGTGGTCTGGTTGGCGCCGGTGCCGCGCAGCTCCGGCGGGCGGTCGGCGGAGAGCACGACGAGGGGCACCTCGGCGTGGTCGGCCTCCATGACCGCCGGGAGCAGGTTGCCCACCGCGGTGCCGGAGGTGGTGACCACGCCGGCCGGCCGGCCGGTGGCCCGGGCGATGCCCAGGGCGGTGAAGGCGGCGCCCCGTTCGTCCACGCGCACGTGCACCTCCAGGGCGCCGGCGGCGTGGGCGGCCGCCGCGGCGTAGGCCAGGGGCGCGGAGCGGGAGCCGGGGGCGACGACGAGGTGGCGCATCCCGGCGCCGACGAGCTCCTCGAGGACGGCGCGGGCGGTGGCGAGGGACGGTGTGGTCACAGGAGACCAGGGTAGTCCCGGGAGACGGACGGTCCCCGTCCCGCCGGGCGGCGGAACGGGGACCGTCCGGTGCGGAGGCCGCTCAGTAGGAGCGGGCGGCGGTCCGGGCCGCGGCCTTGGTCTCCGCGGTGGCCTTGCCCTTGTAGCCGCGGTAGCGGGGCCCGCGCTCGCCGTTCTTGCGGCGCCGGCCCGCGTTGCGCTCCCGGCCGGGCCGGTCGGAGATCGCCCCGGGGAACTCGGGCTCCTCGTCGCGGTCCACGGGGAAGACCTGGGCGACGGACGGGCGCGGGAGCGCCCACTCCCCGCCGCCCTGCCGGGTGGGCACGACGTAGTCCGGGAAGTAGGAGCGGGGCTCCTCGAACGAGCCGTCCTCCCCCGGGTGCTGCACGGCCACGTAGACCATCCGCTCGCGGTCGTGGACCACCGGGCCGCAGCACTCGGCGTCCTGGGGGACGGCGAGGAACTGCTCCACGTTCCCGCGCCGGCGCCCGGACAGTCCCACCTTGTACATGCCGTCGTTGTAGCCGATCGTGCCCGGGGCGCCGTCGGTGGTGATCCACAGGTTGCCCGCGGAGTCGAAGGCGAGGTTGTCCGGGCAGGAGATCGGGGAGACCTTCTGCGCCGGGTAGCCGGAGAAGTAGGTCGACGCGTTCTTCGCGGGGTCCCCGGCGACCAGCAGGATGTTCCAGTCGAACTCCAGGGCGGCGGCGCGGTTGTTCCGCTCGGTCAGCTCGATGACGTGCCCGTCGCGGTTCTGGGTGCGGGGGTTGGCCTCGTCCGGGCCGGCCTTCCCGGCGGTACCGCGCTGGGTGTTGTTGGTCAGCGCCACGTAGAGCTTGCCGGTCAGCGGGGACGGCTCGACGTCCTCGGGGCGGTCCATCTTGGTGGCCCCGGCCTGGTCCGCGGCCAGGCGGGTGAAGACCAGAACCTCCTCGACGGACATGCCGTCCACGGCCGACTCGCCGTCCACGACCAGCGGCAGCCACCGGCCGGAGCCGTCGAACGCGCCGTCGGAGGGCAGCCGCCCGGAGCCGTCGATCTCGGCGGCGGTGTCCCCGGTGAACTGCGCGACGTAGAGGTTGCCCTCGGCGAGCAGGGTCATGTTGTGCGCCCGGTCGCCCTCGACGTACTTCTTGGCGGAGACGAACTTGTAGAGGTAGTCGAAGCGCTCGTCGTCGCCGGAGTAGGCGACCACGGTGCCGTCCTCGGCCACCCGCACGTTGGCCCCCTCGTGCTTGAAGCGGCCCAGGCTCGTGTGCTTGACCGGGGTGGAGGACGGGTCCTGCGGGTCGATCTCCACGACCCAGCCGAAGCGGTGCGGCTCGTTCTCGTAGCCGGGCAGGGTCGAGTCGAAGCGGGGGTCCACCTCGTGCCAGCGGCGGCTCGGGTCGTCGGTGGAGATCCCGTAGCGCTTCTGCTCGGCGGAGCCGTTGCCCTTGAAGTACTGGTTGAAGTTCTCCTCCCCGGACAGGACGGTGCCCCAGGGGGTGGTGCCGCCGGCGCAGTTGTTCTGCGTGCCCAGCACCACGGTGCCGGTGGGGTCGTCCCGGGTCTTCAGCAGGTCGGACCCCGCGGCCGGGCCGTCCACCGCGAACGGGGTGCTCAGGGTGATGCGCCGGTTGCGGCTGCCGCCGCGCACGTAGGACCAGGGCCGGCCGGGTCCGGTGCGGGCGATCTCGACGACGGACATCCCGTGCGCGGCCATGGCCACGCGGGCCACGCGCTCCAGGTCCCCGAGCTGGTCGGCCGGGAACATGTTCGCCTCGTTGGTGTACTCGTGGTTGTTCACGAGCACGCCGGTGCGGCCGCCGCGGTCCTGCAGGATGTCCAGATAGTCCGAGTTGTACCCGAACTGGCTCGCCTGCGCCTCGGGGGTCTGCTGCAGCGGGTCGAACTCCGGGGAGTCGGTGAACAGCGGGTCGCCCCAGCGGATGATCGGGGACCAGTCGTAGCCCTCCGGCACGGTGAGGTCGTCGACGGTGTTCGGGACGGGGGCGATCGGGGTGAAGGACAGCCCGGAGCGGCCGCGGCCGTGGGCCTGGGCGGCCTCGGGGGTGGCCCCGACGACACCGACGGTCACGGCCGCCGCGGCGCCCAGCCCGAGCGCGGAGCGACGGGACAGGGCGGCGCTCGCGATGTCCCGGAAGTAGCCGTTGCCGGAGGTGTTGCACTCCGGGCCGGCGCAGGCGTCGCCGCACTTCAGCCGGCAGGTGAGAGGACTGCGCTTGCCGCGGGCGTGGCCCAGCATGGGAAGGAGGGGGCGCTTGGCGATGTCGGTCATGGCTCTCCCAGGGGATCGGTTCCGCGGGGCGACCGCGGGCGGGGAACGGGTGCTCCGCCACTGCACCACCGCCGCGTGAGGCGTGGGGGGTGCCGAGGGAAAGCCCACGTTAACGGGCGGTGACGGCCCGGGGGCGCGACGCGCCGGTCGGGCCCGGAGCCGCCGCTGTGTGACGGCATCCCGCCGGGCCGTTCCGCCGGGCCGTCCTGCCGGACCGTCCTGCCGCAGCGGGACCGGATGCCCCCGGACGCCACGGGCCCCGCCGGTCAGGCCGGAACGGCCCCCGCCGCGCCGGCGTGCACCCGGCGCACCCGCTCCAGCCACCACCGGCGCCGGTCCGCGGGCACCGCCCGGGCCGCCAGCAGACCGGGGTCCGGGACGGCCTCCCGCAGCTCGAGCGCCCCGTCCACCGGGCGCAGCGGCTCGCGCAGGACGTCCTCGCGCATGAGTGAGACCGTGCCCAGCCCGCACGCATAGGGCAGCTCGGGCAGCGCGGCGGCGAGGGCCAGCCCGGCCCGGATGCCCACCGAGGAGTCCAGCGCGGAGCTGACCACGGCGGGCAGCCCGGCCTGCGCCACCACGTCCAGGGCCCGGCGCACCCCGCCGAGCGGGGCGGCCTTGACCACGAGCAGGTCCGCCGCCCCGGCCCGGGCCACCGCCAGGGGATCGCTCTCCTTGCGCACGGACTCGTCGGCGGCCACGAGCACCGGCACGCCGCGGTCGGCGAGCCCCTCCCGCACCGCGGCCAGGCCGGCCACGGTGGGCACGGGCTGCTCCGCGTACGCGAGCCGGTGCTCCCCCAGCCGCTCCAGCGCCGCGAGCGCCGTGGGCACGTCCCACCCGCCGTTGGCGTCCACCCGCAGCTCCGCGTCCGGGAGCAGGGCCCGCACCGCCGCGACGCGGGCGGCGTCGTCGGAGAGGTCCTGGCCGCGCTCGGCGACCTTGACCTTCACGGCGCGCACCCCCGTCCCGAAGCGGCCCAGCACCTCGGGCACCCGGGCCGCCGGCACGGCGGGCACCGTGGCGTTGACCGGGATCCGGGTGCGCCGGGGCGCCGGGAAGCCGTGCCACGCGGCGTCGACCGCGGCGCGCAGCCAGGCGGCGGCCTCGGCGTCCCCGTACTCGGGGAACGGCCCGAACTCGCCCCAGCCGGCCGGCCCGCGCAGCAGCATCGTCTCCCGCACCTCCACCCCCCGGAAGCGCACGCGCATCGGCAGGGCGACGACGTGCGCGTCGTCGAGCAGCTCGTCGAGCGGGGGCAGGGACGCGGGCTCGGTCATGGCCACCAGCCTAGGCGCGGTTCCTCAGCCCGCACTGATCCGCCCGTGGAACAATGAGGGCTCCGCGGGCGCGGACCCGGCCGCACCGGGACGCCCGCCCGCCCGACCACCAGGAGCTCCATGACCACGACCGCCCACCACCGCCCGGCGCCGAGCGTCCTCCAGGCGCTCGCCCACGTGCTCGGCGCCGCCCTGCTGTTCGGCGGCGCCGTGGCGGTGGGCGTCGTGGCGCTGACCACCCCGACCGGCCAGTGGCTCGACGAGCTGGCCCTGCGGCAGGCCACGGGCGCGTTCCCCGGTCTCTCGGACCGGGCCCGGGAGCTGCTCGACCTCCTCCCCTGGGTGGTGGGGGTGGTCTCCGCCGTGTGCCTGGCCGTGCTCGTCGCCCGGTCCCGGCGCCTGGCCCCGGCGCTGACCGGGGCCGCGGTGGTGGTGCTGTCCAACCTCACGGTCCAGCTGCTCAAGCGCGTGCTCGTGGAGAAGCCGGACCTGGGCATCCAGGAGGCGGCCGGCAACTCCTTCCCCTCCGGGCACACGGCCGCCGCGGCCGCCGCCGTGGCGGTGGTGCTGCTGGCCGCGCCGGCCCGGTCCCGCCCGTTCGTGGCCCTGCTCGGGGCCGCGGCGACGACCGCGACCGGGGTCGCGACCCTGCTCAACGGCTGGCACCGGCCCTCCGACGTCGTGGCCTCCCTGCTCGTCGTGGCGGGGTGGGCCGCGCTGGGCGGGCTGGTGCTGCGCGTGACCGGCCCGGTGGAGCGCCCCGTGCCCGGCCGGGGCCTGGTCGCGCTGCTGGCCGTCCTCGGCGCCGGCGCGCTGGCGGCCGGGCTGCTGCCGCTGTGGGCTGCGCTGCGGGTGCCGGGCGGCGGCTGGGCGGCGATGGCCGGCTGCGCGGCGATCCTGGGGGTCAGTCTGCTCGCGGCTGCGGCCCTGGCAGCGCTGCAAGCGCCGCGGTCGCGGCGTCCTCGACCCTGATCCGTTCGAGCCGGTCCAGGAGGATCCGCGCCGCACCGGGGTTGTAGGGCAGGCGGAACATCGAGGCCGTCACCGGCCGCAGGCCCTCGGGCTGCGCGGCGGCGGCCTCGCTCGCGTCCACCCGCTCGATCGCCGTGCGCATGGTCTGCGCCTGCTGGAGCACGAAGCCGCGCTCCACGGGGTGGCCGTGCCCGGGGACGAAGACCCGGTACCGGTCGAGGGCGGCGAGGTGCTCCAGGGCGGTGGCCCAGCCCCGCGGATAGGAGTCGTCGAAGCTGGGGTCGGCGCCCTGCTCCACGATGTCGCCGGTGAACACGACGTCGTCCACGCCCACGCACACGTCGTTGTCGGTGTGCCCGCGCCCGAGCGAGAAGAGCACGGCGCCGCGCTCGCCCAGGTCCACGCGGGTCAGCGCGGGGCGCCGGCCGGTGCCGGGCAGGTGCCGGTTGGGCACCACCAGGCGGGTGTCCGGGCCGTCCGCGGCGGCCATCTCGGGCTCGTGGGTGCCCACGTAGGAGCGCTGGTAGTCGCCGTGCTCCTGGATCGCCTCGGCGCAGGCGCGGTGGGCCCAGAACTCCTCGGCGCCGTCGCGCTGGAACACCGCGTTGCCCATGAAGTGGTCGTAGTGCGCGTGGGTGTTCACCACCGTGAGGGGCAGGTCCGTCAGCGAGCGCACGGCGCCCAGGATCTCCCGGGCCTGGCGGGGGCCGGCGCCGGTGTCGATCACGAGGGCGCGACGGGTCCCGAGCACGAGACCGGAGTTCAGTCTCCAGTTGTCCGTGCTCACGGCGAAGACGCCGTCGCGGAGTTCGTTGATGCGGGCCACCCTGCCAGGGTACCGACCGGCGCTGTCTATCCTGGCACCCATGACCACTTCCTCCCTCGGGCGTGCGTCCGGAGGCGCCGGTCGCTACGCGCCGTCCCCCTCCGGGGACCTGCACCTGGGCAACCTGCGCACGGCCCTGATCGCGTGGGCTGCGGCCCGCTCGAGCGGGCGGCGCTTCGTGCTGCGCGTCGAGGACATCGACCGGGTGCGACCCGGCGCGGCCGGGCAGCAGCTGGCCGACCTCGCCCGTCTCGGACTGGACTGGGACGGCCCGCCGCTGCTGCAGTCCACGCGCGAGACCGCCCACCGTGCCGCGGTCGCGCAGCTCACCGCGGCGGGGCGCACCTACGAGTGCTACTGCACGCGCCGGGAGATCCAGGCGGCGGCGAGCGCCCCGCACGGGGCGCCGGGCGCCTACCCGGGCACGTGCCGGGACCTCGGCGACGCCGAGCGCGCACGCCGCCGCCGCGACCGGCCGCCGGCGGTGCGGTTGCGGGCGGACGTGCGCTCCCGCACGGTCGTGGACCGCTGGGCCGGCCCGTACACGGGTCTGGTCGACGACTTCGTGCTGCTGCGCAACGACGGGCGGCCCGCCTACAACCTCGCGGTGGTCCTGGACGACGCCCACCAGGGCGTGGACCAGGTGGTGCGCGGCGACGACCTGCTGCCCTCGACCCCGCGGCAGGCCTACCTGGCGGCGGTGCTCGGGCTGCCCGAGCCGCAGTGGGCCCACGTGCCGCTCGTGCTCACCCCGGAGGGCCGGCGGCTGGCCAAGCGCGACGGGGCCGTGACCCTCTCCGAGCTCGCCGCGGCGGGCCACGGCGCGGAGGAGGTGCTGGGCTGGCTGGCGGCGTCGCTGGGCCTGCCCGGCCCCGTCCGCACGGCGCAGGACGTCCTCGCCGTCTTCGCCGAGGACGTCCTGCCGCGGGAGCCCTGGGTGGTGGACCCCTCCGGCTGGGCGCCTCAGGCGCGGAGCCGGGACCGGGGACCGGCCTCCTCCGGGGCGTGCGGGTCCTCGGGCTCGGCCAGGAACCGCTCGTAGGCCGGGGTCGTCAGGAACGCCGGGTAGTCGTCGCCCAGCGCGACCTCCTCGAAGATCGAGCGGGCGTCGTCGAAGCGGTCGCCCTCGGCCCGCTCGATCCGCCCGAACTCCTCCTCGACGAGCTCCTGCACCCACTCCCGGGTGATCTCCTCGCCGTGGTCCGTGATCGCCCGGGAGTTCACCCACTGCCAGATCTGGGAGCGGGAGATCTCCGCGGTCGCGGCGTCCTCCATCAGGTTGTGGATGCCGACCGCGCCGTTGCCGCGCAGCCAGGCCTCGATGTAGCGGATCCCGACCTCGATGTTGTTGCGGATCCCGGCCTCGGTGATCTTCCCCTCGGCCGAGGCGATGTCGATGAGCGCCTTGTCGTCGGGCACCACGTCGTCCCGCCGCCGGTCGAGCTGGTTGGGCTTCTCGCCCAGCACCTCGTCGAAGACCTCCCGGCACACGGGCACGAGGTCGGGGTGGGCCACCCAGGAGCCGTCGAAGCCGTCCTGGGCCTCCCGCATTTTGTCGGCCCGCACCTTCTCGATCGCGGCCCGGTTGACCTCCTCGTCGCGGCGGGACGGGATGAACGCGGCCATCCCGCCGATGGCCATGGCCTGCCGGCGGTGGCAGGCCCGCACGAGCTGCTCGGTGTAGGCCCGCATGAACGGCTGGGTCATGGTCACGGCGTTGCGGTCGGGGAGGATGAAGCGGGGCCCCCGGGTGCGGAAGTTCTTGATGATCGAGAAGATGTAGTCCCAGCGTCCGGCGTTGAGCCCCGCGGCGTGCTCGCCGAGCTCCCACAGGATCTCCTCCATCTCGAACGCCGCGGTGATCGTCTCGATCAGGACGGTCGCCCGGATGGTGCCGTGGTCCGCGCCGAGCATGGACTCCGCCCGGGTGAAGATGTCGTGCCACAGCCGCGCCTCGCGGTGGGACTCGGTCTTGGGCAGGTAGAAGTAGGGGCCCAGCCCCAGCTTCTTGAGCCGGCGGGCGTTGTGGAAGAAGTAGAGGCCGAAGTCGACCAGCGCCCCGGCGATGGGCTCGCCCCGCACGGACAGGTGCTTCTCCTCGAGGTGCCACCCGCGGGGCCGCACCACGATCGTCGGATTCGCCCGCGGGTCCTTGTTCTTCAGGGCGTACCGCTTGCCGTCCGGGTTGGTGAACTCGATGGTCCCCTCGAGGGCGTCGATCAGGTTCAGCTGGTTGGTGACCACGTTGGTCCAGTGCGGGGTGTTGGCGTCCTCCATGTCGGCCAGCCACACCTGGGCCCCGGAGTTCAGGGCGTTGATGGTCATCTTCCGCTCGGTGGGCCCCGTGATCTCGACCCGCCGGTCCTCCAGCCCCGGCGGCGGCGGCGGGACCCGCCAGCAGTCGTCCTCGCGGATCTTCGCGGTCTCGGGCAGGAAGGTGGGGTCGGTGCCGCGGGCGATCGCCTTGCGCCGCTCCTCGCGGGCGGCCAGCAGCTCGCGGCGGCGCGGCTCGAACTCGCGGTGCAGGGCCGCCAGGAAGCCCAGCGCGTCGGGGCTGAGCACGCTGTTCTGCCGGGGCACGTGGTGACCGGTGAGGGTCACGCCGTTGATCGTCACGGGATCGCTGGTCATGGTCATCATGGCTGGCTCCTCGCCTGGGGAGTGTCCTGGAAGAGATGGGGTGGGGCGTCCCGTCGGGACGCGGCCGTCGGCGGGTGCGGGGCGGCCGGGGACCCGCTCGGGTCCCCGGCCGCCCCGTCCGCGATCGGCTCAGAACTGGGCGGTCTCCGTGGAGCCGGCCAGCGCCGTGGTGGAGGACTGCGGGTTGAGCACGGTGGAGACCAGGTCGAAGTAGCCGGTGCCCACCTCCCGCTGGTGCCGGGTGGCGGTGTAGCCGCGCTCCTCGGCCGCGAACTCCCGCTCCTGCAGCTCGACGTAGGCGGTCATCTGGTTGCGGGCGTAGCCGTGGGCCAGGTCGAACATCGAGTAGTTCAGCGCGTGGAAGCCGGCGAGGGTGATGAACTGGAACTTGAAGCCCATCGCGCCCAGCTCCCGCTGGAACTTCGCGATCGTGTCGTCGTCCAGGTGCTTCTTCCAGTTGAAGGACGGCGAGCAGTTGTAGGCCAGCATCTGGTCCGGGTGCTCCGCGTGGATGCCCTCGGCGAACTGCTTGGCCAGCTCGAGGTCCGGGGTGCCGGTCTCCATCCACAGCAGGTCGGCGTACGGGGCGTAGGCGTTGCCGCGGGCGATGCACGCCTCCAGTCCGTTGCGCACCTTGTAGTAGCCCTCCGCGGTGCGCTCACCGGTGACGAACGGCTTGTCCCGGTCGTCGACGTCCGAGGTGATCAGGGTGGCCGCCTCCGCGTCGGTGCGGGCGATGATCAGCGAGGGGACGTCGGCGACGTCGGCCGCGAGCCGGGCCGCGCTGAGCGTGCGGACGTGCTGCTGGGTGGGGATGAGCACCTTGCCGCCGAGGTGGCCGCACTTCTTCTCGGAGGCCAGCTGGTCCTCCCAGTGCACGCCGGCGGCGCCGGCCGCGATCATCGACTTCATCAGCTCGTAGGCGTTGAGCGGGCCGCCGAAGCCGGCCTCGGCGTCGGCGACGATCGGGACCAGCCAGTCCTCGACGGTGCGGATGCCCTCCGAGTGCTCGATCTGGTCGGCGCGCATCAGCGCGTTGTTGATCCGCCGCACGACCGCCGGGACGGAGTTGGCGGGGTAGATCGACTGGTCGGGGTAGGTCTGGCCCGCGAGGTTCGCGTCGCCGGCCACCTGCCAGCCGGAGAGGTAGATGGCCTTCAGGCCGGCCTTGACCTGCTGGACGGCCTGGTTGCCGGTCAGGGCGCCCAGCGAGTTGACGAAGTCCTCGGTGTGCAGTTTCTGCCACAGCTGCTCGGCGCCGCGGCGGGCGAGGGTCTGCTCCTCCTGCACGGTGCCGCGCAGGCGGACGACCTCCTCCGCGGAGTACTCGCGGGTGATGTTCTGCCAGCGCGGGTCGGCGTCCCACTCCTGGCGGATCTCGTCGGCGGTCTTGGGGGCGTTGGGGTAGGACATGTCAGCTCCTCGTCGAGTGGTCCACGGTGGTACGGCGGTGGTACGGCGGTGGTGCGAATGGGTTCGTGGGTCTCCCGGAAGTTCGCGTCTTCCTGGTGACACACACCACTGTGCGCCCGGATCAGCCCGGTTGGACCCAGATTTCTCCACGAACTTTCCCGATTCTTCACGTACGATGAAGAAATGACGACCAGTGCGTGGGGCTACGAGCAGCCGGCCTCGGACGAGCAGCCCCGGACCACCGACCTCATCGGCCTCGGCCGGCGCATCCGGTCGCTGCGCAAGGACCGCGGCCTGACCCTGGCCGAGCTCGCCGGGCGCGCCGGCACGGCCACCTCGCAGCTGTCCGTCATCGAGAACGGGCGGCGGGAGCCGCGGCTGAGCCTGCTGCAGCGGCTCGCCGAGGTCCTCGGCACCAGCGTGGACGCGCTGCTCGGGGCCGAGCCCGCCAACCGGCGGGAGGCCCTGGAGATCCGGCTCGAGCGCGCCCAGCGCTCCCCGTTCTACGAGCAGCTGGGCCTGCCGACGGTCCGCGTGAGCTCGGCCCTGTCCACGGAGGTGCTCGAGGCGCTCGTGGCCCTGCAGGACCGCCTGGCCCAGGCGCTGGAGAAGAACTCGGCCACCCCGGAGGAGGCCCGCCGGGCCAACGTGCAGCTGCGCCGGCTGATGCGGGAGCGGGACAACTACTTCCCGGACCTCGAGCAGGCCGCCAAGGAGCTGCTGACCCTGGGCGGGTACTCCTCGGGGCCGGTCTCCAACTCGGTGATCTCGGAGATGGTGGGCAGGCTGGGCTACAGCATCCACCACGTCACCGACCTGCCCCACTCCACCCGCTCGGTCACCGACCTGCTCAACCGGCGGATCTACCTGGTGCAGAGCCCGCGGGCGGACCACGACCCCCGCGCGGTGCTGCTCCAGGCGGTCGGCCACCAGGTGCTGGGCCACGAGCCCCCGAAGGACTACGCCGAGTTCCTGGCCCAGCGGGTGCAGGCGAACTACTTCGCCGCGGCGGTCATGCTGCCCGAGGACCAGACCGTCCCGTTCCTGCTCGAGGCGAAGAAGAACCGCGATCTTTTCCTGGAGGACCTCAAGGACCGGTTCGCCGTCTCGCACGAGACGGCGGGCCACCGCTTCACCAACCTCGCGACCCGCCACCTGGGCGTCCGCACCCACTTCCACAAGGTGCACTCGTCCGGGGTGATCCACAAGGCCTACGAGAACGACGGGCTGGCGTTCCCCACGGACCACACCGGCGCGATCGAGGGGCAGATCTCCTGCCGCAAGTGGTCCGGGCGCACGGTCTTCGACCAGCCCAACCAGTTCACCGCCTTCGCCCAGTACACCGACACCCCCTCCGGCACCTACTGGTGCTCCACCCGCACGGAGCTCTCCGGCCAGGGCACCTTCTCGATCGGCGTGGGCGTGGCCTTCACCGACGCCCGCTGGTTCCGCGGCCGGGACACCCCGCACCGCACCGTCTCCACCTGCCCGGACCCCTCCTGCTGCCGGCGCCCGCCGGAGGACCTGAGCCGGGTCTGGGCCGGCCACGCGTGGCCCAACACCCGGGCGCACTCCCACGTGCTCGCGGCCCTGCCGGAGGGCGCCTTCCCGGGCGTGGACGAGCGCGAGGTGTACGAGTTCCTGCAGGTCCACGACGGCGGCTGAGCCGCCCCGGCCCGGGCCCCCGGCGGTCTGCCTATACCCGTAGTAGCTGGTCACTGGCCGGGAGCACGCGTAATGTGACGTGGGACCTCCGACCCACCCACCCTCCTGGACGCTGCGCACCACCCGGCCGGCGCCGGGCGGAAAGGACGCCATGACCCAAGAGATATCGCAGACGATCGCGATCGTCATCTACTTCGCCGCCATGATCGCGATCGGTCTCTACGCCAACAGCCGGACCAAGAACCTCGACGACTACATGCTCGGCGGGCGCAACCTCAAGCCCGGCGTGGCGGCACTCAGCGCCGGCGCGTCCGACATGTCCGGCTGGCTGCTCCTCGGCCTGCCGGGCGCGGTGTTCCTCTCGGGCCTGGTCGAGGCGTGGATCGCCGTCGGGCTGATCGTCGGCGCGTGGGTGAACTGGAAGTTCGTCGCGCCCCGGCTGCGCTCCTACACCGAGGTCTCGCACAACTCGATCACCATCCCGTCCTTCCTGGACAACCGGCTCAAGGGCGGGA